>NZ_JBFRFN010000011.1:0-211497 GCF_052114825.1 Paenibacillus sp. 2TAF8 | reverse complement strand
TGTGAGGCGTGCCCAGCAAAGCACGCATCTTCTAGCCGGTGAAAGTCCGGTCGCAGGAGGGGCCAAGCCCCTGCGTAGCTAGGATACTTGCGTATGGCGAAATCTGTACGTAAAAGCGTATCGACAAAAGTACCTGTCAGAGACAGGGCGAGCGACATGCCAGGCCGTAACATCAAGTGAATTCTGCCGCGTCGTCAAAAAGGCCTCGCAAGAGGGACAAGAGGAAGCCGAGTCGCGCTCATATCGACGAAGGCCAAGGAAACTGTTCGGAACTTGGAGCGACAGCGAAGAATCCTCCGGCGTAAAGGGAGCGGCATGGTCTGAAAGAGGATGCAGTGAACTGGGGAGACCCTCCCCCACACGGGATTTTTTTTTAACCCCCGTAAAGAGGCGCTCTATAAGTCCAAAAGACGAAGTGAAACGTCTGTGGGAAGGGAGTCCGAGGGGCTCATAGTACCGAAGAACCCAAGGACAACATAACCTTGGGGAGGGAAGGGGCTCTGCTTTGTTTATGCTTTTGGAGGAGGTACGAGTGAGTGAATGCCAACCGGCTAACAACACCAAAGGAAAAAGTTCAACAACTCCAAGAAAAGCTAGGTCATGTGGCCAAGGAGAACAAGAAGCGTAAATTTCATGCTCTGTACGACAAAGTCTACCGCTGGGATGTGCTGTGTGAAGCCTGGAAACGGGTGAAAGCGAACAAGGGAGCTGCGGGAGTAGATGAGGTGACGTTCGCACAGATTGAGGAGCAAGGAGAGACACGTTTCCTTGCGGAATGTGAGCGAGAACTGAAAGAAGGCAAATATCATCCGCAGGCTGTAAGGCGGCACTATATCCCGAAGAAAGATGGGAAGCAAAGACCGCTAGGCATCCCCACCGTGCGCGATCGAGTCATACAAATGGCAACCAAGCTCGTGATTGAACCGATCTTTGAAGCAGATTTCGAGGAAGTATCCTTCGGATTTCGTCCGAAACGAAGTGCGAAAGGAGCGCTAGAACGAATTCGGAAAGCCTGCAACCGCAAAGGGAATTGGGTAGTCGACGTCGATATCCAAGGCTACTTCGACAATATAAATCAAGAGAAGCTCATGAAACTGGTGGAAATGCGTATCAATGACAGGCGAATCTTGAAATTAATACGGAAGTGGCTTCAAGCGGGAGTGATGGAAGAAGGAAAGGTGAGGCGATCCGACTTAGGAACACCGCAAGGTGGCGTGATTTCACCGCTTCTAGCGAATATCTATCTGAACTACTTTGACCGGCTATGGGAGAAACACGGAAGTGGGTTGGGAGAACTGACAAGGTATGCAGACGATTTTGTCGTGGTCTGTAAAACCAAAAAGGATGCGGAACATGCATTTGAACTTATACGCAGAATCATGGAACGTCTGGAGCTCAAGTTACACCCGACCAAAACCCGGATTGTCGGTCTATGGACAGGAGCCGAAGGATTCGACTTTCTAGGAATGCACCACCGCAAAACGAAAGCAGAAACGTCGCAAGGGAAGGTATATTACACCACGCAGCAATGGCTAACCAAAAAGGCGGAAGAACGTATTCGTGGAGTCATTAAAGAGCGATTATTCCCACCGAGTATGCGATCCAGATCATTTGCGGAACAAGTGAAATGGCTCAATCCGAAGATTCAAGGGTGGAGAAATTATTACTACACGAGCTACAGCCTGAAGTACATCGCCAGTCAATATGAATTAAAAACGCTATTGTAAAATCTGCACGCCCATGAATGACAAACATCGGAAAGCCGTATGAGGGAAAACCTCACGTACGGTTTGATGAGGAGAGGCTGGGTTTTGCCCAGCCTTTTACTCTAGATGTTATCACGAAAGCACATTGCTTATATCGCTTCTATATCCCTGGCTTGTCTATGAATAAGAACGTTGCCGTTCAGCTTGAGCTTTCTTACTTGTGGTTCGCTTACGGTAACCCGCAAAAACAACGCCTCCTATCACTACAACGATGAACAGGACGCGGAGTGCTGGATGCTCTGTGAAAAAAGGCGAAATTCGTTTCTCTTCTGTAATCATATTGGCAGCAGTATAACCTAGTACAATAGCGCCAACGTAGATAATCCAGGGAAAGCGGTTAATCAGTTTGATGAACAAGGTGCTGCCCCAAACGATAATCGGGACACTGATCAGTAGTCCAAGGATGACAAGTACCAGATGTTGCTGGGCAGCCCCGGCTACGGCGATTACATTGTCTAGTCCCATAGCCGCATCCGCGATAATGATCGTACGAACAGCCGCCCAGAGTGAAGTTCCTGCCTGAATGTCGTTGTGCTCATCTCCCTGATCAGCGAGCAGTTTGTAGGCAATCCAGACTAAGAGCAGTCCTCCTACGAACAGGAGCCAGGGTACCTTCAATAACCATAACACAACGACTGTAGCCGCAATCCGGATGAGAAGTGCACCGCCTGTGCCGTACAGGATCGCTTTCTTTTGCACGGAAGGATGCAGATTTCGGGCTGCAAGACCGATGACGATAGCATTATCACCAGCCAGGATTAGATCAATAAAGACAACGTTTAACAAGGCCAGCCAAAATGTGGGACTAAACAGCTCCATGGCAATATGTCACTCCCTATATATTCTTCAATCAATAAGAATAGCATGTACAATTTCCACATACAAGTTAGAGTGGGGGGAATGAGGAGATGGATACACTATGGCTGTTAACACAAATTTTAATGATCAATCTGGTACTGAGTGGAGATAACGCGGTTGTTATAGCAATGGCGAGCAAAGATTTACCTCCGGAGCAACGTAAAAAAGCAGTCTGGTGGGGTGCACTTGGTGCAGTGCTGTTACGTTGCGTACTTACTTTTGCAGCCGTACTGCTGCTGGGTATTCCTTTTATTCAAGCGGCAGGCGGGTTGTTGTTATTCTGGATCGCGCTGAAACTACTGCTTCAAAACGAGGAGGAAGTACATATCCGTAATGCATCTACGACCTGGAAAGCAATTCAGACAATACTGGTTGCTGATTTTGTGATGAGTCTGGATAATGTATTAGCAATAGCTGCATTGGCTGATGGAGATTTGGCTTTAATTGTTATAGGGATTGCAATCAGCATTCCTATTGTAGTGTGGGGCAGCGGAATTATTGTGGATTTGCTAAAGCGATTTCCTCTTCTGGTGTTTGCTGGATCAGGTATACTGGCTTTTACTGCAGGAGAAATGTTAATGAGAGACCCGAAGCTTGGGGAGTGGCTGGGTGGATTGGCAGCGCAGGCTCATGCGATGTTGCCAGCAGCTTTGGCTTGTCTGGTTATAGCGGCGGGAGGGGCACACAGATTCGTTCGCCGGAATGCTTAGATGTTAACATGAGTTGAACTAAGTTTTTGGTTTGAGGGGTGTCCCATAAGGACACCTTTTCTGTTTTTTATAAATCTGATTGAGGAAGGTAGGAGGATTCCACCAAGAAGAGTCTACGTTTTTATTTTGCATGTGAACGGTGAAGGTGTAAAGAGTAGAACAATAAAGAGTGAAGTGACGATTGTATTGTAAGGTATTTCATATTATATCTGGTGTCTCCAAAGGGAATATTATAGTAAGGTTAGGTGTGTTATGTTTATTTTGACTGAGTTTGGACAGCTCATTTTCGACATCAGTATAGTTTTTTGTGGAAACATCAGATAAACTATAAACTAAGATTGAAGCTTGTTTTTGCAGTTAAAAATGTGTTCGGTATTGGAATTCAGCACAGTATGAAAATTACATAGTTAATGAAAATAAGAGGTGATGAAGATGAAAAATGAAAGAGCTATTGGACTGTTCATTGTAATTGCCGGTTTTATCATTTTGCTCGGCAAATTAGGGGTGTTTGGGTTTATTGGTCGAAATTTCTGGCCTTTATTGCTTTTGCTGCCCGGGATCGCTCTTTATGCATTGTTTTATGCCCGGGTATCGCCTTCCTGGTCATTAATGCCTGCAGGCATCCTCACTGTATATGGTGTATTATTTAGCATTACAAACATATGGGGTGCAGGACTGATGAGAAACTTGTGGCCCGTACTTCTGCTCGGGATTGCAGCAGGTTTGTTAGGATATGGTATGGTTGAGCGACGCAGACCTGAATATATCTACCCCGCGGCACTCATCATTGGTGCAGTGTCCATCGTACTATTGGCGTTCACGCTGCTCCAGACAGGTATCATATATGTGCTTGCTGTTCTGCTCATTATAGGCGGATTCTGGCTACTTGTTGGACGAGGACGTGCAGGCCGAAGTAAGGGGTGGTAAATATATCCATCAATTTCATGTGTAGTTTCGAGCGAAATATCTTGATTTTTACCTATGATAAACTATAATATAATGGATATAGACATGCGTCGGGTTATCACCGACGCTTATTTTGTGAGTAACCTGCGAATTTGCGGGAAGTTTAGGGCGTGTCTGAAAACGCTGAAGAAAGCAGATTTTGCTGAATTTTCGTTCCAAGCCAGGAAGTTTACCGCAGGCGTGCCGGGGCACGTCAAGGGAAAGTGACGCAGCAGGGGGCGAAAAGGCGGTAAAAGATGCACTTCAGTCGGTTTCAAGACACGCCCTAGTAGATAAGAATTGAAATTGGAAAGGATATGGATACAAACCATGCATTCAAGAGAACACATTCGCAATATTGCGATTATTGCCCACGTCGACCACGGGAAAACGACACTCGTCGACAAGTTGCTCCAGCAATCCGGTACATTCCGTGATCACGAGACGGTACAGGAGCGCGCAATGGACTCCAACGATTTGGAGCGTGAACGCGGTATTACGATTTTGGCCAAAAACACGGCTATAACTTATAAAGATTACCTGATCAACATTGTGGACACACCAGGCCATGCCGACTTCGGTGGTGAAGTAGAACGTATCATGAAAATGGTTGACGGCGTATTGCTCGTTGTTGATGCTTATGAGGGCTGTATGCCACAAACGAAGTTCGTACTTCGTAAAGCACTGGAGCATAACCTGACTCCAATCGTTATCGTAAATAAAATTGACCGTCCAGCGGCTCGTCCGGCTGAGGTTATTGATGAAGTACTTGACCTGTTCATCGAACTAGGTGCCAACGATAAACAACTTGAATTCCCTGTCGTATATGCTTCCGCATTGAACGGAACATCAAGCATGGAAGACGATCCCGCCAAACAAGATGACAACATGATGGCAATCTACGATACCATCGTAAGTCATATCCCTCATCCAACAGAGAACGTTGAAGAGCCACTGCAATTCCTCGTTACGCTGATGGACTACAATGAATACCTCGGACGTATCGCGATCGGCCGTGTAAACCGCGGTGTGATTCGTCAAGGCCAATCCGTTACTGTTATTATGCGTGATGGCAAAAGCAAAACAGCTCGTATCGAAAAACTGTTTGGTTTCCAAGGTCTGAAACGTGTTGAGACAGAGGAAGCTGGCGCAGGTGACATCGTTGCGATTGCGGGTATTAAGGATATCAACATCGGTGAAACGATTGCTGACCCGAACAACCCTGAAGCTTTGCCGGTTCTGAAAATTGATGAGCCAACACTGCAAATGACATTCCTCGTAAACAACAGTCCATTCGCAGGCCGTGAAGGTAAATGGGTAACTTCCCGTAAACTTCGTGAGCGTTTGTATAAAGAATTGGAAACTGACGTATCCCTTCGTGTAGAAGAAACAGAGAGCCCAGATGCATTTATCGTTTCCGGACGTGGTGAGCTTCACCTCGGTATCCTGATTGAAAATATGCGTCGTGAAGGATATGAGCTTCAAGTATCCAAACCGGAAGTTATTATCAAAGAAATTGACGGTAAGAAAATGGAGCCTCTTGAGCGCTTGTTGATTGACATCCCTGAAGAAAGCATGGGTTCCGTCATGGAGAGCCTGGGCGCACGTAAAGCAGAGATGGTTAACATGGTCAACAATGGTAGCGGTCAAGTACGTTTGGAGTTCCTGATTCCTGCACGTGGTCTGATTGGATACAGCACCAACTTCCTGACATTGACTCGTGGTTACGGTGTAATGAACCATGCATTTGACAGCTACGCTCCAGTCGTATCCGGTCAAGTGGGTGGACGTCACCAAGGTGTGCTGATCTCAACTGAAACGGGTACATCTACATTCTATGGAATGATGGGTGTTGAGGATCGTGGTACACTCTTCCTGGAGCCTGGAACAGAAATTTACGAAGGTATGATTGTTGGTGAGCATACACGAGACAATGATATCGTTGTTAACATCTGCAAAGAAAAGCAACTGACTAACGTTCGTTCTTCCGGTAAAGATGATACGGTTAAAATTAAAACGCCAATTATCTTCTCGTTAGAACAAGCGCTTGAATATTTGAACGATGACGAGTACTGTGAAATCACGCCGAAATCCATTCGTCTTCGTAAGAAACTCTTGAATAAATCCGAGCGTGAGCGTTCAGAAAAACAACGCAAAATGGCTCAAAATAACGCGTAATACCCACTACGCAAAAAGAAGTATAAGTTATGTTTTGATGGGACGTTATGCACCATTCTAAAATTGATGTTCTCCAGCTTAAGTAGTGGAGGGGCCGGAATCGATTCTGGAAGCGAAGCGCTCGCCTTTGTCACCGAATTTCAACACTTGATAGAGTGTTCATAGAAATTCGGGGACAACAGCGATCTAAAGAACGATCCGGAACCGGAACGGTCTCATGCGACGAACAGCTTTTATGTGTGCACTATAATCCCATCAATCTCTTAACTTATACAGCATGATCATGAAAGGAGATGCCTTAACATGCAAGCATGGTTTGCATCACACCCGATCATCGCCTATATCGTCATCTTTGTACTGATTACTTACGTGTATAACAAGGTCTTTCGGGTACGCCAGAAACTGCCGATCGGTAAGGAAATTGTCTTGTATATTTTGATGGCGATGGGTACGTTCATGCTTCTTATTTTTCAGATCGACAAGTTGCCTATCATTCAATGTTTGTTAGTTGCTGTAGGTCTGATGCTGTTAGTGCGCGTGCGTTATTTCGTTGAAGGTCGTCAAAAGAAAAAAGCGGAAGCTGCTGCTCGAAACTCATAATGCTGTCTATGCATAAATACATCCGTTTTCCTTCGGGAAAGCGGTTGTGTTTTATTTAGACCAAACAGATGTGATAAAGGTGTTGAACATATGAACTCAAATTCAAACGGGCTGTCTCCACGGAGACAAGCTTCGAATTCATCAGGCACTTCAGGAAATAGAAACAGCAAAGGGAAGCAGCCGAAGAAGAAGAAACGCATGAACGGGTTTGTAAAATTTTTTCTGAGTATACTGGTCATCGGCATTCTGGTGGGTGGGGGTTATTTGTACTGGATCTATAATCAAGTGGCAAATACAGGTGTAGACAAACCTGTTCCTCCTGGTATGTCGGCAACGACGAAGCCCCTTACGATGCTGCTGCTGGGTACGGACAATCGTCCCGAAACTGGTACGTTTTTATCTGATGTGGTTATGGTTGCTGCTCTCAATCCGAATACGAAAACGGCAACGGTGGTCTCCCTGCCTCGTGACACGCGTATTCAGCTTGATGGATATAAGTCCAACAAACTTAACGCTTATTATCCAAGGTTCAAAGCGCAGGAGAAGACCTCGGGCAAAAAGGCTGAGGATCAAATGAAGGATATGATGGGACAGTATCTGGGAGTAGATATCAATTATGCGACAGTAATCAACTTCCAAGCCTTTCGTGATGCAGTGAATGCTGTGGGCGGAGTAGATGTCACGGTGGATAAAAACATGTGTTGGCGAGACAAAGCTGACAATACAGATATTAATCTGAAGGCCGGTGCTCAGCATTTGGATGGTAAAGAGGCGCTCGATTTTGTACGTTATCGTAAATCCAATTGCACACCCAAGACAGCAGAGTCAAACGATTTTGACCGAAACAAAAGACAGAATCAGGTCATGAACGCGATGCTTGATCAGATGAAATCTCTCGGTGGCATTGCCAAAATTGGCAAAGTAATCAGTGCGGTAGATAAAAATATGACCACGGATGTGGAATCCGAGCAAATGAAAAATTTCATTGCTACCTACTGGAATATCTCGACCACCGATGTACACTTTACTCCGGTTACCGGTGAGTGGAGAAGTCCTTATGTTTATATTAATGAAACGGAACTGGCAAATGCAAAACAGGCGATTCAAGATACACTTGAAGGGAAAGTGAAGGCCGCGACATCAGCTCAATAGACTCAAGCTTTGGGGATTGGAAGCCGGGTTCGCAGTGTGTTATAATAACTTCACAAGATAAGAATTGCATAAAGAAGGTTAGGGGGCTGGTTGAATGTCCGAAGCCGTCACACAGTTAACAGAATCTCTTTTACAGCAATTTAAAGATGAGACCTTTGTGCTTCTTAACACCGTTGATGTCGAATCTGGGGGGCCGACTTCAACAGCAATCTCCTGGATTTATGCCGAGAATGCTTCTACTTTTCGTTTGGCGATTGACCATCGATCCCGTCTTGTGAACAATATGATTCAGAATCCCTTGATTACGATAACCGTTTTTGGCGAAGAAATGGTGTATGCGGTGAACGGACGTGCCTCCGTGCGACAAGATCCGTTGCTGGGTGTACCCTTTAATATTTGCTGTTTCGACATAACGATTGAAGCGGTGAGAAATGCGCTGTTTTATGGCGCTCAGCTGTCCTCTGTGCCTCAATTTGTCAAAATATACGATCAACGTGCTGCGGAGAAGCTTGATGAGCAAGTCTTTGCAGCCATGAAAAAAGCCTAGTGAGAGATCACTGGGCTTTTTGTTGTCTTTTTTCTGATGTATGTTGCTGCATGTATTGATCTTGAGCGGGTTCATCCGGATTTTGACGAACTTTGACGTCTTTTGGGAGCTGCGGAATGATGCGGCCTACCATATCAGCAAGTTCGGAAGCGAAACCGGAAATTGGATGGCCTTTGCGAATATGCTCACCAATCTCTTTAATACGTTCGGTGACGTCAGCATCGGCGGTTACGATGGAATCTACACCTTCCGGATCTTTACGTAAAGCTTCTGCAACGGCATATTTAATGGTACCGACGCGTGCCCGTTCGAGATCACCGTCGACATCAATGCCGACAACGGCTGTGTTTCCGAGTATGACACAATTGGCATCCTGTACACCTTCAACCTGCTGGGCAAGTGCTTTGAGGTGACTCACTCGTTTTTTATTGCTCATTCGGCCCGCTTCGGTATCGTCCGCGACATTAAGGTCGTGAACTTCACCTGTATTTTCATTCAAACGATCGAGGCGCGAAGAATTCATTCGATCTTCTTGCTGCGTTGTTATGTTTCCTCCGTAACTTCTTGGATGCATCTCATGCGGCTCCTGTGAAGCGTTACGTGTAGAAGTATTACATCCAGTAAGAACAAAGATTAGAAGCAGCGTGCATATCCCCATTTTCATAAATGTTCATCCTTTCTTGGAGTTTTTCAGAATGGTTGACAATTATTTTGCCCTAGTCGAATACATTTATGTATGGGAGCATGATTGTCCATGCCGCTGCTGAAGATCACACGATCAAGAAGAACTCGGGAATGTAGGGAAACGGAAGGCTCACACAGAGCAACTTCGTCATTCCCGAGAACACGTTCCAGCCCATGCCTTTAACGACGCCGCTTGGAGGGGATTGAATGAAAAAGATTTTTGTATTGGATACCAACGTGCTTCTGCATGACCCCAATGCCATATTTGCCTTTGAAGAACATGAGGTAATCATTCCCGCGGTTGTACTGGAGGAGATTGACTCCAAAAAAAGAAATGCCGATGAGATCGGCCGTAATGCACGCAATGTGTCCAGACTGCTCGATGGACTCAGGGAACTGGGCCACCTTCATAGCGGTGTACCTCTTGCGAATGGAGGCAATCTAAAAGTTGAGCTTAATCACCGTAGTTTTGTGAAAGTGCAGGAAATGTTTGGCGAAGTGTCCAATGACAATCGAATCTTGGCCGTCGCGCTGAATTATCAGATTGAAGAGAATGAAAAAGAAGTGGTGGAGCGACAAGTTGTTATTGTCAGTAAAGACGTTCTGGTACGGATCAAGGCGGACGTACTTGGACTGATCACACAGGATTACTTATCGGATCGGACTGCTGGACTTAGCGAGTTGTACCCTGGATATACAGCGCTGAAAGTTCACCCGTCTGTCATTGATGAGTTTTACACATATCGTTTCTTGCCGATAAAACCCTTGCAACTGTCCTATTCTCTCTACCCGAATGAATTTGTCATTCTGAAGGATGAGATGGGTACGAACAAGTCCGCTTTGCTTAAAGTGAACAAGGAAGGTACAAAGCTGGAGCCATTGTTCCTCAGTAATGATAATGTCTGGGGAATAAGTGCCCGAAATGCACAACAACGAATGGCGTTAGAGCTGTTATTGAACGATGATATTCCACTTGTAACCATTACAGGAAAAGCCGGTACAGGCAAAACGCTTCTTGCACTGGCGGCCGGACTGCTAAAGGTTGAGGATGATCACAGATACAAAAAGCTACTGATCGCACGACCTGTTGTGCCAATGGGTAAGGATATTGGATATCTTCCAGGAGAGAAAGAAGAAAAGCTTCGTCCGTGGATGCAGCCGATCTACGATAATCTTGAGTTTTTATTTGATACAAAAAAGGCCGGTGATATTGATAAAATACTAATGGGCCTCGGCAGCATTCAGGTAGAGGCACTAACCTATATTCGTGGAAGGTCCATTCCCGGCCAATTCATCATTATTGATGAAGCCCAGAACTTGTCTCGTCACGAAGTGAAAACCATTGTATCCCGTGTAGGTGAAGGCAGTAAAATTATTTTGATGGGTGACCCTGAACAGATTGACCACCCTTATCTGGATTCAGCGAGCAACGGACTTACCTACATTGTGGAGCGCTTTAAACAAGAGGGGATCAGTGGACACATTATGCTTGAAAAAGGAGAGCGTTCCAAGCTGGCACAACTTGCAGCGGACTTGTTATAGTAAGCTTTTCTCCAGTTCATATCTGGATTTATTTCCCGGAAAATGTTCTACATGAGAGCCGACTCCTGAAGTCGGCTTTTTTTGCTGAAAAAATAAAAATCAATTGTTATACAGAATTGGATATGCTCGTAATATGCAAAATACAAGAAAAGTGTTTTTTGGCAGGGTAGGACAAGAGGACTACACATTTGATACAATAATGGTTGCGAGAATATACAAAGGAAGTGAATTCAAGGAGGAGAGTGAATGAAGCGTAGACATCAGGTTGTTCTATTTGCAGTGTTGCTGCTTTCCCTAACGATCCTCTCACCTAGTTTTGATTTTAGAGGTTCACAGCAAAATCCAGCACGAAATCAAGAGAAAGATACATATCCGGGTGGTTCATCCCGGAATGAGGAGACACATGCTCCTCTCGAAATAATGGTATCCATGACGAAAGAAGAGTTTGCTTTGTTTCAAGAAATGGCTGAAGAAGTGGCTTCTTCTCGTTTTGTCGAGGTTAATATTCGTAATGTAGAACCGGATAAATATCAGGAGGTGCTGGATCAGGAGTTCTCTTTAGGAGTGAACGGAGATATTATTTTACTGCAAACTGACCAAGTGCAGCGCTATGCCAAAAAAGGATATCTTGTTCCTCTAAATGGGACGTCTCTCTCTAAGTCAATTGGGGATACGGTTAACGAATTGCGAGGAATGACAGAGTGGAACGGATATCAATGGGCAATGCCCTTTGATGTTGATCCTTATGTTATGGGAATAACACCTTCATACTTAAATGAATCCGGGTTGCTGGAGTTTCCTCAAAAAAGGGAGCAATGGTTTAAACTGATCAAGCAATCTCAAACAAAGAGCATACCTTTGATTTCATTGAATATAGATGACACTTACGGAACGAGTGCGTGGTTGAGTTATTTGCCGCTGGGAATGAGTCCCGACCAGATTCTAAGGATGCAACCAGCATCCATGACAAATGAATTTCAACAGGGAGTAAGCTTGCTCAGCGAGCTCCAACCCCATATTTTGACCATGTCTGTAGATCCGGTATTATCTGCTTCAGATTATAAGGTGCAAACTCCGATGTTTGTATCTACATTGTCTCGTATTCGTAAGGTGGATGAAGCTTCCAAAGGTCAGGGATCGTTTGCCTCACCTATTTTTTTACAAGTCCTGCATACGGCCCAGTCCAGAAGTCTGGTTATTACAGCAGGATCAGCGGAGATGGATACGGCAAGCCGATGGATTGAAGGGATGTTGTCTGCAGCGACACAGAATAAATGGGTTAAACAAACCAAGCGCTTACCTGCAAGGCAGCAAGAAATGGAGAAGGAAACCGGAAATGTTGAAGCTCGGTATCGTGTGATTCCAAATCAACCCTGGTTATCCAAAGAATTCACTTCATTAAAACTGGCCGAAAACCAAACGATAATCACTCACTTTCAGAAGCGGGTGCAGCAGGTGCTTCAAGGGAAGATCAGTGCTGTTCAGTATGTGAACAGCATCAAAAAAGAATCTAATCCCTAGAATGAAATGGCTAATTTCACTTCTAAAACACCTTCATCTGTAGAAACATTGGTAGCTTTAACAAAGGAAAGAATTTTTTGTGGATAAAAACCAAGATCGAATTCTTTCTCCAGCATTCGACGTGTTGTGTCGGGGAGTTCAAGCTGATTAAATACCAGCTTATCCACATGAAAGCGAATAGCGTTTTGCGGTTCATTCTCAACTGTATAGTGGCCTTCGATGCTTAATTGCAACTGATCCCTCTGTCCCGAAGCTGTAATTTTAGATTGATTAAATGTAAAGGCAAAATCCTCAAAGATCGCATTCTGCGAACGCAAAAACGAATTTAATTCATCCTGACCTATGCGAATGGTATACGTGGTTCCTGTGGTGGATATGGCTCCATTTTGCTTTTGTACAAAATCGGGTAGGTTCTGCATGGCCGATGCCAACGCTTTAAAATAACGTTTCACTTCGTATATGCCGATGTTTTCCCAATACAACGTTAATTCGTTCATTAATTTTTGGATAGCTGCCGCGTCACCGCTGGTGGTTATTTGCTTATCCACTTCTTTTTGCAATGAGGCTACCCTAGTACGCTGATCCTCTAAATTGGTTTTCATGTCAGCAAGCTCCAATGAGGTATGACGGATTTGATCTGACGTTCGCTGTAGCTCATTATATCGGGTTTGATACTTGTCCAACACGGCTTGATCTTTGCCGATAATGATCTGATAGTAGTCATACAGAACAAACAAATCTTTAAACGATCTTGCTCCAAGCACTGTCATGAGCAGGCTATCGCGCTCTCCTGTATAATAAGACCTTACAACAGCTCCGGCCCGGTCTTGCTGGATATGTATTTCCTTTTCCTGCTGTAACAGTTGGGCTGATAGAGTCTCGTGTTGTTTGGCTAATTCCTGCTGCCTTTCTGTAATGCGTTCAATCTCGTGATCAATTTCTACAATAGATAATGTCTTTTGCAAAATGGCTTGCGTTTCTTCGGGTGAAGGTTCTCCATAAACGAATGAAGAGATGGGGTGTACGAACAATATAATGATGAACATGATGGTGATCAAACCATATCGATGCTTCACAATCATTCTCCTTTCTTAACTCCTAACATACGTAGAGATCATTACTCTTCCTAACAATATATGAAATCCATACGAAAAATATCCTTAGTGGTTACATACCATTATATCTTCATAAGTAATCTGAAAAACAAAAAAACAATCCGACAAGAACCGGATTGCTTTGATGCTGCTGGCGGATTAGAGCGGCAGTCCCATTTCGAATACAGTCCAATAGCTGAACCCTGTGAACGTCACGATCATATAACCCCAGAAGAGCAATATATACGTACGTTCGGTAAACTTCAAGTATCCCAACAGAACAAAAAACGCAGTCTGCAGGAAGAAAAGCAAAGCCATTTCGACTAAATCTCCTGCAAAAGCCATCAGGCCAATCGCAAGCGTGAAGAACCCGAGTACCCTAAACATGCGTGCCACGGTAAATCCTCCTTTCTTATGTACGTTCATAGATTGTCTACATAATATTATACCGAGAAAGGAAAAACGTGTAAACAAATTTGGGTATGAAAGCGAATTCTTTTTTGTGGGCTAGGATTAAAAGTAGGCAGAATTATCATGATTACGTATGAGGTAACCTCAATATGGAAATACATTTTAGTATGAAAATCAATTCTATGAACTCTATGAGAGGCATAAGAATGAGTAAGCAACTTTTATACCTAATTCACATAACGGGTTACCGGTTATGGGGACGGTTATTTCAGGATGGTGTTAGGAGGGTATTATAGCATGACTGCAGTGAGACAGGATGCTTGGAGTACAGAGGACGATTTGATTTTGGCAGAGGTTACATTGCGTCATATTCGGGAAGGTAGCACGCAGCTAGCAGCTTTTGAAGAAGTAGGTGAAAAAATAGGCAGAACTTCTGCCGCATGTGGATTCCGTTGGAACAGTTGTGTTCGCAAAAAGTATGAATCAGCGATTAGCAATGCTAAAGCACAAAGGCAAAAGCGGAGCTATCTTAGAAAACAGCCTGCAATGCTGGGTCCGCAGGTTGCTGCACTGGCAACATTAGACGCCGAGGAAGGTATCTTTAAGACGGATGGGGTGTCTGATGAATCCTTATCTATGGATGCGGTGATCCGTTTTCTGCGGCAGTGGAAAGGCACAGTGCAGGAGAATAGCCGTCAGCTTAAAATGCTGGAAAAGGAATTGCGCGAGAAGGAAGATGAACTGCTGGAACTACGTTGTGAGAACGACCGACTCTCCAAAGAAGTCAACGAGGTTCAGACGGATTATCGTGTGGTTAACGATGATTACAAAGCGTTGATCCAGATTATGGATCGGGCACGTAGGCTTGCCTTTTTATCCGAAGAAGAAGAAGAACTTAAGACAAGGTTCAAAATGGATGCTAACGGAAATTTGGAACGGATTGAGTAGCAAATTTGAGTTTGAAGTAACATGATAATATCGTGCCCGCCAGACCTCCGTGATTCTACGGTAGGTATGTCGGGTTTTTAGTTGTGTATATTTGTTCTATTATAGAAGGAAAGGGAATACGGGAAGGTATATGAGAGATGAGATGCATCAAACGATGAAAGCAGGGGATTAGATGATTATAGACGTAGTAGGAGCGGGTTCGCTAGGACTTCTATATGGAGGCAAGTTACAGGCAGCAGGTGAATGTGTGCGTTTCTGGACCAGAACATCAGAACAGGCTGATCAGCTTAAGCAAAATGGAATCACAATTACCCAGAGCGATGAAGAAACATACGTCAAGCCGGATGAGATTCAGGCTAACCCGATATCTCAACTGACGAATCATTGGAACAAGAAACCTGGAGACTGGATACTGCTCACTGTGAAGCAAACTCATGTTGAGGATTTTATTGAAATGATGGCAACATTGGAAGGTCAGCAGCACATAAAGATAGCTTGTTATCAAAACGGTCTCGGTCATTTGGAGAAGCTACAGGCTGCATTGCCACAAACATTACTATGTAGTGCGATTACAACAGAAGGGGCAAAACGTTCAGGGGATCAAGTATACCGAGCCGGTTCCGGGGAAACACAATTAGGCTGGAGTAATGCTTTGGCTACAGTGAATGAGATAATAATAGAAGAACAACAAATATTTACTTTAGCCAAGGTTTTGCGACAGGCAGGATTTGACTGTACAGTGTCGAATGAAATCGATAAGCTGATATACAGAAAACTGTTAATTAATGCGGTCATTAACCCGCTTACGGCAATATGGAGAATACCTAATGGTGAATTGCTTCACAAAATAGAGCGGGTCAGAATGATGCGCCAGTTGTATGATGAGGCGTTGACCGTATACAGGGCTATGGGCGTACAATTACAAGGGGATTTGTGGGAACAGATTGAGGGGGTATGTCAAGCTACTGCTTCCAATACGTCCTCCATGCTTGCAGATATTTTACATAAACGTACAACAGAAGTTGAATCTATTAATGGGTCCATCATAAGAATGGCGAAGCAGTTCAATCTGAAAGTACCTACACATGAAATGCTTTTTCATTTGATTCAAGGTATGCAATCAGAAGGGGTGAGTTGATGGGATTTTTCATCGTATTGAGTATATTGCCTTTTTTTCCGTTTTTTCTCGTGTATTGGGGCATGATGGTATGGAAGAAAGATAAGTCATTTGCACTGCGGACAGCTATGGATATCACTACATTTTTTCTTATTTTCTCGGTTTCAGCGTTATTCAACTTAACATTTGATTCGAGTTTTGGTTTTTATCTGACATTAATACTCATACTAATAGCGCTTGGTTTTATCGGAGGTGCGCAAAATCGACTAAAAGGAAAGGTTGATGGGGGGAGAATGATCAGGGCCGTATGGCGTATGTCATTCGTGATGATGAGTTTTGGATATGTTTTGTTTACTTTATTTGGATTATTTAGATACATTACGAACCATATGTAAGGTTACATAACGCAAAATCCCGAAAAGATGTGGCGATTTTGTCGAAAACTGAAAAAAACATTACTTTCTGAAAAAGTAATGTAGATTTTTTTGACCGGTGGTTGTATAATCTATAAACATAAACCACATAAATTTAGGGGGAAAAGTTAGATGAAAAGGAAAAGTCTATTAGTCCTTTTGACGCTGATCTTGGCGTTCGGTACCGTACTTGCAGCGTGCGGATCGAAAAATGAAGGCACAGGTACCACAACAGATAACAATTCTGCAAGCGGAGAAAAGGGTCTTGCCAAAGATCAAGTGCTGAGAATCAACTTATCAGCTGAACCTCCTACGTTTGACCCGGCTCAAGCAAAAGACAGCCAAACGAACACGGTTTTGAAATTCTTGTATGAAGGTCTAGTACGCATTGATGCTGATGGTAAAGAAGCAGCTGGTGTTGCTAAAGACTGGAAAATCTCTGAAGATGGTTTGAAATATGTTTTCAACCTGAACCCAGATGCTAAATGGAGCAACGGTGACCCGATCACTGCCGAAGATTTTGTTCGTTCTTGGGAACGTGCATTGAAACCGGAAACAGCTTCTCCTTATGCATACCAATTGTACTACATCAAGGGTGCTGAAGGTTACAACATGAGCAAAGATAAAAAATTCAAAGGTACTAAAATCACAGATTTCTCCCAAGTTGGTGTGAAAGCAACTAACGAGCACACACTTGAAGTAACGTTGGAAAATCCTACTCCTTACTTCTTGGGTCTTACAGCATTCTACACGTACTATCCAGTACACAAGTCTGCTGATACGAATGACAAATTCTTCTCTGACTACAAAAACATGATCGTTAACGGACCATTTGTAATGGATCAATACGCTAAAGGTCAAAAAATTGTCGTGAAGAAAAATGAAGGCTACCATGCAGCTTCTGATATCAAATTGACTGAAATTAACATGTCTCTGACAAACAGCAGTGCTTCTGAGCTGCAGGCTTACAAATCAGGACAATTGGACTACACTGGTAACCCTAATGGTGAAATTCCTACAGACCAAATTCCTTCTTTGAAAGCTGAATTGCCAAACGAGTTCAAAGCTACTGGTATTGCAAGTACGTATTACTACCAGTTCAACGTAAATGAAGCACCATTTAATAACGCTAAAATCCGTAAAGCATTTGCAATGTCTATTCAACGTCAACTGATCGTTGATAAAGTAACACAAGGCGGACAAATTCCGGCATTCGGTTTTGTACCTCCAGGTATTCGTGGTGAAAAAGAAGAATTCCGTACAGAACACAAAGATGATTACTTCACTGAAAACGTAGACGAAGCTAAAGCATTGCTTGCTGAAGGTATGAAAGAAGAAGGTTACACTACGCTTCCTGCGATCACTTTGATCTATAACACAAGTGATGGTCACGCGAAGATCGCTTTGGCAATTGCGGATATGTGGAAAAAGAACCTTGGTGTAGATGTGAAAACAGAAAACCAAGAGTGGAAAGTTTTCTTGGATAACCGTCAAAAACAAAACTTCCAAATCGCTCGTGCGGGTTGGTCTGCAGACTACAACGATCCGTTCAACTTCTTGGAAATGTGGAAAACTGGCAACACAAACAACGACTCGAAATTCAGCAATGCACAGTATGATAAAGATCTCGAAGATACTGTAAAAACAACTGATGTTGCTAAACGTATGGCTGCTTTTGCTGACGCTGAAAAAGTGTTGGTTCAAGATGAAATGGGCGTATTGCCAATTTACTACTACACGAACGTATCCTTGACTAAGCCTTATCTGAAAGGCGTACAACTTGATTTCAGTGGAGCAATTGACTTCACTCGCGCACATCTGGAAGAGAAGTAAGTTGTTCTGAAGTCTAATATGATTACTTCGGGATATATATGTGGAATTCCATATATATCCCGATTTTTTTGTATGTGCACTGATTTTCCTTATAATTCTTGAAATTTCCGATAAATGGATTGGACTTTATTGCTGTCTAATTCTACAATCGATTTGTATACAAAATATTGTTTGTGGAGGTGTGCAAGGGTTGTTAAAGTACGTTTTGAAAAAACTGCTATTTATGCTGCTATCGCTTTTCATACTCGCATCGATGACCTTCTTCTTGATGAAGGCCATTCCTGGTGACCCTTTTACATCGGAGAAAAGAGTATCACCTGAAATTCGGGCTCTACTTGAAGAAAAATATGGTCTGGACAAACCGATGTATGTGCAATATTTCAAATACATTGGCGATATTGTGCAAGGCGACTTTGGGGTTTCGATGAACTATCTTAACCAAGGTGTCACAGACATGATTGTGAAAACATTTACGGCATCTTTGAAGATCGGTATTTTTGCAATCATTATCTCCATTATTGTGGGGGTACTGTTGGGGCTGCTTGCTGCGGTATACCATCGAAAACTGATTGATGATGTCACGATGGTGCTTGCTGTCATCGGGATTGCTGTACCAAGTTTCTTGCTGGCGTCCTTATTGCAGTATGTGTTTGCGTTCAAACTCGGATGGTTCAACGTTATGGGCTTTGATGGTCCACTTGATTATGTGCTTCCGGTTGCTGCTCTATCTGCATCACCAATTGCCTTTATCGCACGTCTAACGCGTTCAAGCATGCTGGAAGTTTTACATGCAGACTACATTAAAACCGCGAAAGCTAAAGGGTTGAAATGGCCTGCCATCATGTTTAAGCACGTTGTACGGAACGGTATTTTGCCAGTTGTTACGTATGTGGGTCCAATGACCGCTAACATTATCACAGGTTCTGTTGTTATTGAGCAAATTTTTAACATTGGCGGAATCGGTAAAGTATTTGTAGAGAGCATCACAAACCGTGATTACACCATGATTATGGGGATTACTATTTTCTACGGTATTCTCTTGATGTTTGCACGTTTCCTTACAGATATCGTATACGTATTGGTTGATCCTAGAATTAAGCTGGAAAGCCGGAAGGGGGCATAACGTTGTCTGGCACGAATAATAACAATAATGGAACGGCGAACACTGACCTGAACAGTCAGGCAGCGGTGAAGCCGCAAGAAAGTATTTCCCTGTTTAGAGATGCAATGTACAGACTGGCAACGAATAAAGCTGCAATGATCAGTCTTGGTGTGCTGGTACTTGTTGTGCTGTTTGCTTTGATTGGACCGACTTCTTTGTTTACAAAATACAATTATTATTCCAATGATTTGCTCAACTCGAATGCTGCGCCAAGTGCAGAGCATTGGTTTGGTACTGATGATCTGGGTCGCGATGTATGGGTAAGAACATGGGTCGGCGCACGTGTATCCTTGACAGTAGGTCTTGCTGCGGCATTGATTGACCTTGTGATTGGGGTTATCTATGGTGCAATCATGGGTTACTACGGTGGACGAGTTGATGGAATTATGAATAAGTTCTCTGAGATTTTGTACTCACTGCCTTACATGCTTGTTGTTATCCTGTTGCTGGTTGTATTGGAGCCAAGTCTTACAACGATTATTATTGCTCTTACCATTACAGGCTGGATTAGTATGTCCTGGATTGTACGTGGTGAGATTATGCAACTCAAAAATAGAGACTTTATCCTTGCTGCAAGATCGATGGGTGCAAGTACTGGACGTCAATTGTTCCGCCACTTGTTGCCAAACGCGGTTGGACCGATCATCGTTACCTTGACATTGTCTATTCCTAGTGCGATCTTTGCCGAGGCGTTCCTGAGCTTCCTCGGTCTGGGTGTATCTGCACCAAGATCTTCTCTTGGATCCATGATCAACGATGCACTTACAGGTTGGACGCTATATCCATGGCGGATGTGGTTCCCGGCTGGTTTGATGGTTATTACAATGCTTGCATTTAATTTGCTCGGTGATGGACTGCGCGACGCACTTGATCCGAAATTACGTAAATAGAAAGAGGAGGTGGGATTATGGAGCCGATTTTAACAGTCAAAGACTTAAGTGTATCGTTTTCGACACGCTCGGGTGAATTTGATGCCGTTAAAAATGTGAGTTTCGAAATTGGCAAAGGAGAAACGCTGGGGATCGTAGGTGAATCCGGTAGTGGTAAGAGTGTTACTGCCCAGACGATCATGAAATTGATCCCTTCCCCGCCTTCGAAAGTTAAGAGCGGAGATATTACGTTTCACGGGCAGGATTTGCTGAATAAGACAGATAAACAAATGGAATCCATTCGTGGTAAAGATATCGGTATGATTTTCCAGGATCCAATGACTTCCTTGAATCCTACAATTAAAATTGGTAAACAGATTACGGAAGTATTGCGTAAACACCAAAATATGTCCAAGAAGGCAGCGAACAAAGCTGCCCTTGAGATGCTTGAACTTGTAGGGATCAAAAATGCAGCAATTCGCATGAATCATTATCCTCATCAATTCTCAGGTGGTATGCGTCAGCGTGCGATGATTGCAATTGCACTTGCTTGCCGTCCGTCATTGCTGATTGCGGATGAGCCGACAACTGCACTTGACGTTACCATTCAGGCTCAAATCCTGGATGTCATGAAAGACATGCAGAAAAAGCTTGGAACATCCATTATGCTGATTACACATGACCTTGGCGTTGTAGCGGGCATGTGTGACCGTGTGGTTGTCATGAAAGAAGGTGAAGTTGTTGAAACGGGAACAACGGCTGAAATCTTCAGCAATCCGCAGCATCCTTATACGATTAAGTTGTTGAACGCTCTTCCGCGTCTGGACGAGCCGAAAAAGGAAAAACCAGCACCAGCAGGTATTGTTAAAGGAAGCAACAAACCTTTGGTTCAAGTGAAAAACTTGAAACAATACTTTAACCTTGGCAAAGGTAACATCCTCAAAGCTGTAAACGACGTGAGCTTTGACATCTTTGAAGGAGAAACACTTGGCGTAGTAGGTGAGTCAGGTTGTGGTAAGTCGACAACTGGACGTACCATTCTGCGCCTTTACGAACCAACGGGCGGAAGTGTGAACTTCAATGGTACGGATATTTACAAATTGTCTCCACGCAAGATGAAAGAAATGCGTAAAGACATGCAGATGATTTTCCAGGATCCGTATGCCTCGCTGAACCCGCGTTTTAACGTTATGGATATCATCGGTGAGTCTCTTGATATTCACGGGCTGGCAACAAGCTCTAAAGAGCGTAAGAGACGGGTAGAAGAGCTACTGGATCTCGTGGGTCTTAACCCAAGTCACGCTTTGCGTTATCCGCATGAATTCTCTGGTGGACAAAGACAGCGGATCGGGATTGCACGTGCGCTTGCCGTAGACCCTAAATTTATCATTTGTGATGAGCCGCTTTCTGCACTGGATGTATCCATTCAAGCTCAGGTTGTTAAATTGCTTGAAGAGTTGCAGCAACGGCTTGGATTGACGTATCTCTTTATCGCCCATGACTTGTCCATGGTTAAGCATATCAGTGACCGTGTCGCTGTTATGTATATGGGTAAAGTGGTAGAATTGGCTGAGAGCGAAGAGTTGTATGCCAACCCAATTCACCCTTACACTAAAACGTTGCTTTCTGCTATCCCTGTTCCAGATCCGGAAGTAGAAGCAAATAAACGCCGTATTTTGTTGCCAGAGGAACAATCTGGTCCAATTCAAAATGGTTCTGGCGGTTCTAAAAACGATCCATATAATTTGGAAAATGCTCAATTGATTGAGGTTTCCAAAGGACACTGGGTTGCAGAGCCTTACGTATAATCGTTTTGAAAACGAATATGCTATTATTTACATCATAACCGCCGATTTAAATCGGCGGTTTTTTTATATTATTTGTGACTTTGCTTTGACGAAGAGCCACTGAATTCGGTACAATCAAGGAAGGCTCTTTTGAAGCAGAATAGGAGGCAGACCTCATGAAAGGGATTACCGAGGCGCTCCGCAGCGGATCAAAGCTTGCAGAGGATTATATCTGTACGGCAGATGCTGCGCGAAGCCTTTATGAATATGACATTCGCTGGGAAAACAGCCTCCATGCGCGTGCTGAATGGCTGAAGCAATCGGAGCATACACGTGTTGACCGTCATGAATTGGCGACGTATTTACGTTTATATAATAAGCGAGTGAATGATCATGACAAGGTGCATGATTCAATTAACCGCCTTGTTGAAGAGGATGCATTGGTCGTTACCGGAGGACAACAGAGCGGCTTGCTCACCGGACCATTGTTCGTGATATACAAAGCAGCAAGTGTGGTTGCTGCCGCCCGTGAAGCAGAACACCAACTGAACCGTCCTGTTATTCCTGTATTCTGGATTGCAGGTGAGGATCATGATTGGGACGAAGTGAATCATACATTTTTGCCTGATTCTCAAGGTGATATCCATAAAATTAAACTTCAAGGTCATTTTACGGGAAGAGATTCAGTAAGTCAGGTGGAAGTGAAATGGGAACAGTGGAAGGCGGTACTGGAGCAAGTAGAGCAGTTATTGCCGGATACCATCCATAAACCAGGTTTAATGAAGGTGATTACGGAAATTCATCATTCCAGTACCAATTTAAGTGATGTGTTTGCGCGAATGATATCCACTTTGTTTGCAGACACTGGACTGGTACTTATGGATGCTGCTGACCCGGATTTACGTAAGTTAGAGAAGCCTGTATTTGATCGTATGATTCGGGAGAGTGATTCGTTACGTACAGCTTATTTGCAAGGAGCAACACTTGTGGAGCAAGCAGGTTACCCCATGCCAGCAGAAGTGGCAGAAGATGGGGCCAATCTCTTCTATATTCATGAAGGCGCCCGTTTGCTATTAACGCTGAAAGATCACTTGTATCAAGATCGAAAAGGGTTAGTGTCCTTTACAGAGGAACGTTTGTTGCAAGAGTTGGAAGATCATCCTGAACGATTCAGTAATAATGTACTTACTCGGCCATTAATGCAAGATTCTTTGCTGCCTGTAGCGGCCGTAATTCTAGGACACGGTGAAATTGCTTACTGGGGTCTTACACGCGAAGCCTTCCTTACATTTGGATTGCAGATGCCGATTTTACTGCCGCGTCTTTCCTTCACCATTCTGGAAGAAGTGCAGCATAAACATATGAAGCAATACGGACTTTCTTTTCAGGATGTACAGTATGATTTGGAAGAAAAGAAGGCAGAGTGGCTTGCTCGGCAGGAAACATTCCAGGTCGATGAGCAGTTCACACAGATCCGTGAGCAGTTTATAGCGCTATATCGTCCGTTGCTGGATCAGGTTGCAGAGGTGCATCCTGGGCTGAACCGAATCGGTGAAGCCAATTTAGCAAAAATGAACGAGCAGATTCAATATTTAGAGAATCAGACTCGAAAGGCTATTGAAGATAAACATCAAGTAACTTTAAGGCATTGGAACGGTATTCAGAATGCTCTGTTCCCGATGGGCAAACCGCAGGAACGAGTACATAATGCTCTCTTTTACCTGAATCGTTATGGAACCGACTGGATTAAGGAATTGATTAAAGCATCTGCTGAATTCCACGGTCAACACAAGGTTATACCGATGTGAGTATCTAGATGATATGAATCTTTATAATAGAAGAAACACAGTAGAGGGGGAGATAAAGTGAGCACATCTGCACTGCAAAACAGCATCGTTAAAGACATGGGACTTGCTTCTGAAGGCCATCTGAAAATTGATTGGGTCGAAGCTCATATGCCGGTGTTAAACCGGATTCGTCGTCAATTTGAGCAGGATCAGCCTTTTAAAGGTCTGAAAGTATCGATTTGTCTTCACTTGGAAGCTAAGACAGCATATCTGGCAAAAGTCATCCAGGCTGGTGGGGCTGAAGTGACGATCACGCACAGTAACCCGTTGTCCACTCAAGATGATGTATGTGCCGCTTTGGTAGAAGACGGTGTTACGGTTTATGCTAAATATAATCCAGAGCCAGCTGAGTTCAAAGCACTACAGCTTCGCGCTCTTGAAGTAAAGCCTGATTTGATCATTGATGATGGCGGAGATTTCGCTACAATTATTGCTTCTGAACGTCCTGACCTTGCAGCTACGATTCGCGGAGGCGCAGAAGAAACGACAACAGGTATTATTCGTTTGAAAGCATTGGCGAAAGAAGGACAACTGAAATTTCCGATGGTTGCGGTAAATGACGCATATTGCAAATACCTGTTTGATAACCGTTACGGCACTGGCCAATCCGCTTTTGATGGCATCATTCGGACAACAAACTTGGTGGTTGCGGGCAAAAATGTCGTAGTTGCCGGTTATGGTTGGTGCGGTAAGGGCGTTGCCATGCGTGCAAAAGGTTTGGGGGCCAACGTCATTGTAACTGAAATTGACCCGATCAAAGCCGTGGAAGCACATATGGATGGTTTCCGGGTTATGACGATGCTGGAAGCAGCGAAGTTGGGTGATTTCTTTATTGCGGTAACTGGCAATAAGGACGTTATTACAGGTGAACATTACGATGTTATGAAAGACGGAGCTATTCTGAGTAATGCAGGTCACTTCGACGTTGAGGTCAACAAACCGGAGCTTGCCAAACGCTCCGAATCGATTCGTACGGTTCGTCGCAATATTGAGGAGTATCGTTTCAAAGATGGACGTAAAATGTATCTTCTTGCGGAAGGTCGCTTGGTAAATCTGGGAGCTGCTGACGGGCATCCGGCCGAGATTATGGACACTACGTTTGCTCTACAAGCACTTGGGCTGCGTTATGTGAGTGAAAACTATGAATCTCTTGGTAAAAACGTAGTTAATGTTCCTTACGAAATTGACCAGCAAGTGGCGAGTTACAAGCTCGAGAGTCTGAATATTGCCATTGATTCTTTGTCCGCTGAGCAAGTAAAGTATCTCGATAGTTGGAAATTCTAAAGGTTCATCCAATAATTACAAGCTGATAAACTGTTTCGAAAGAAGTAAAATGGTGTATTGATGATATGGCTCATGTACGGGTGCACATACGATCGCCCGTAACCGGGAAACGTCTCTGATCCTGAATGACAGGATCAGAGACGTTTTTTTTGGATGAAATCAAATAAAAAAGTAGAAATGTCAAGAAGGGTTTTGATTTTTTTAACCGAATCTATTATGCTTAGGTGGTGGAAAGTGGGGCAAAGTGGGGGAATTGGGTGAGGAGTGAGCGAGACAATGTTTATGGGCGAGTTTCAACATAGCATTGATGATAAAGGTCGGGTCATTATTCCGGCTAAATTCCGCGAATCTCTAGGAGCCTCTTTCGTTGTCACACGAGGTTTGGATCAGTGTCTTTTCGTGTACCCCATAGAGGAGTGGGGGGTCATGGAACAGAAGCTCAAAGCACTGCCGCTGATGAAATCCGATGCACGTGCATTTACCCGGTTTTTTTTCTCGGGTGCAACTGAATGTGAACTGGATAAACAGGGCAGGGTAAATCTGCCGGGCAACTTGAGAGAGTATGCCAAATTGGACAAGGACTGTGTTGTTCTTGGCGTGTCGAACCGGGTGGAGATTTGGAGCAAAGGCATATGGGAAAGTTATTACAATCAATCCGAAGAAGCATTCAACGACATTGCCGAAAAGCTGGTCGATTTTAATTTTGACTTATAAAGTAAGGAGGGGTGCAGGTTGTTTCACCACATCACCGTACTCAAAGAAGAGGCAACCGAGGGACTAAACATCAAGCAGGACGGTATATACGTGGACTGCACTTTAGGAGGGGCGGGACACAGTTCCGTAATTGCATCCAAGCTTGGTCCGGGGGGACGTTTGATCGCACTTGATCAGGATGATTGGGCTTTGGACAATGCACGCGAGAAGCTGGCTGCTTATGAAAACCAGGTTACATTGGTGAAAACCAATTTTAGGGATTTGGAACAAGTTCTCAAAGATCTTGATGTTCCTATGAAGGATGGTGTACCACAGGTTGACGGAATTCTGTATGACCTTGGTGTGTCATCACCACAGTTCGACGAAGGAGAACGTGGGTTCAGTTACAATCACGATGCACCATTAGATATGCGTATGGATCAGGATGCGCTTTTAACAGCCAAAGAGATTGTGAATGAGTGGCCGGAAGCAGAGATTGCTCGGATTCTCTATCGCTACGGTGAAGAGAAGTTTTCCAGACGGATTGCTCGTGTCATTGTGGATAAACGTAGTAAGTTTGAGATTGAAACGACAGGCGAACTTGTGGAATTGATCAAAGAAGGTATCCCTGCAGCAGCCCGCCGTACTGGTGGACATCCTGCGAAAAGAAGTTTTCAGGCGCTGCGTATTGCTGTGAATGATGAACTGGGTGCTTTCGAAGAAGGACTTCATCAAGCTGTTCGTTGTTTAGCACCAGGGGGGCGCGTATCTGTTATTACCTTCCACTCCCTTGAGGACCGGATATGTAAACAGATCCTCAGCAGCTATCTTGAAAAATGTACATGTCCACCTGACTTTCCGTTATGTGTATGCGGTGGTAAAGGGACTTTGCGTCTCGTCAACCGAAAACCGCTGATTCCAACAGAAGCGGAACTTACCGAGAACTCTCGTGCACGATCAGCCAAGCTGCGTGTAGCTGAGAAATTGTAGAACAAAAGTGGAGGAGGGGCTCTCGAATGGCATATACACGCGGCAATCTAGCAGTTAAAGAAAAAGCTCAGGAACGTGTAACGCAGCAGAGGTACAAGGAAACAACCAAAGTAGTGACACGTCGCACAGGTCTGCCAGCTAGCGAAAAGTTATTATACCTGATCACACTCTTTGCGGTCATTATTGTTGGTGGTGCGCTCATGTCTCGTTACGCTCATATTTATGAACTGAACAAACAGGCGCAGTCTACAATTGTGGAAACTAAAAAGGCTGAGAAGACCATTGCCGATTTGCAGGTGGAGAGAGAAACATTGAACAATCAGGTTGTCGAAAATGCAAAAAGGCTGGGTTACGTTGAGGCTTCCGGTAAGGATGTTATTTTTGTACCACGCTCAACAACGAATACATCAACAGGTACTGAATCATCCTCGAATACGACCAGTAGTAAGTAAAGAGGTGTTTCGATGGTAAAAAGAATAAAAATGCGTACATTGCTAATAGGGGGATTCATTACCCTCTTTTTTCTTGTACTCGTAACCCGTATATTTTTTATTCAGGTGGTCAATGGGGACAAATGGCAAAAACGTGCAGCTGGTCTTATCGAAAGAGAACAGACGATTAAGGCTGCTCGCGGAACGATTACAGATCGAAATGGGAATGTGCTTGCAACCGATTCACCGGCTTATACCGTTTCGGTTAACCCGCTCCTGATCAATCAGTTAGGGATTGAGGATGAGGTGACGACAAAATTGTCCGCACTGCTCAAGAAAAATGAGAGTGAGATGCGTGCTCTTGTTACAGCAAAGAATAAAGACGGGGATTTTTTTCAACAACGTGAAGTGCGTAGCGAAGGGTACAAGATTAGTCCTGAGCTTGCAGAAAAAGTCAAAGCATTGCGTAAAGAGCTACAGGATCAATATAAGGCGGGCAATGCTATCGTCATGACACAAGAGTCCAAACGTTTTTATCCGGAAGAGTCGCTGGCCTCTCATGTGCTGGGTTATATGAGTCGTGATGGCAAAGCTGTCAATGGGCTCGAAGTGTCATATGATGATGTGTTGACAGGTACAGACGGTTTCTTGAACTACCAGAAGGATGCCAAGGGCGTCAAGCTTCCAAACTCACAGGATAACTACCTGCCGCCGAAAAATGGTAAAAACCTAAAGCTGACGATTGATGATACCATCCAGTTTTATATTGAGAGTGCAATGAAAGAGACGGTTGCGAAATATAACCCTCTGAGTATGACCGTCATTGCGGCTGACCCTAACACGATGGAGATTTTGGGGATGGCAAACTGGCCGACATTTAATCCGAATACGTATGCGAGCACGCCGGATCAGAAAAACTTCATCAACCATGCGACGCAGTCGATCTACGAACCAGGTTCTACGTTCAAAATTGTGACGCTTGCGGGAGCCGTGCAGGAAAAACTGTTTGATCCGAACGCTACGTTTGAATCCAAGCCAACACGCATCGGTGGTTTCACCATTGGTGATAATGGTCATTCATATGGACGAATCTCCTATCTTGAAGGTGTGAAACGCTCCAGTAACATTGCCTTTGTTAATCTCGGGTACAGTATGCTAGGGGGAGAGCGGCTGCGTCACTACATCGATCAGTTTGGTTTTGGTAAAAAGACAGGCATCGATCTGCCAAGTGAAGCTGCATCGCCAATTAAACCTTTGGTGTTCAAATCCGAGATTGCTACCGCAGCATATGGCCATGGTCTCGTACAGGTGACGCCAATCCAGCAATTATCTGCGATCTCAGCGATTGCTAATGGAGGCAAATTGCTTCAGCCCCATCTCGTAAAAGAGATTATTAATCCGAATGACGGTTCAACAGAGGTGGTCAAACCGAAAGTGATTCGTCAAGTGATTTCGCAAGATTCAGCCAAGCTGGTTAGCGGGTATTTGGAACAGGTCGTAGCTGATCAGACGATAGGCACAGGACGTAATGCCTATATCGAGGGATATCGAGTTGCAGGCAAGACAGGAACAGCAAGAAAGGTAATTAACGGTCAATACAGCAAAAGCAAAGATGTCGTGTCGTTTATCGGGTTTGCACCGGTCAACAATCCGAAGATTGCTATGCTGATTGTTATTGACCAGCCGGATGGTACAAACATTGGGGGAGGGACTGCAGCGGCTCCGGTATTCAAAAAGGTTGTGAGCCAAACGCTGCAATATATGGGCATCCCAAAAGACACGGCAAAATCGACAAACAAAAAGTCAAAAGAAACTGTTGTTGTGCAGGCCAAAGCTCCAGACTTAAGCGGTAAAACAGCCAAACAGGCTAGGAGTCAGCTTCTCAACTCAGGTATTGCTTATGTTACGCTTGGTCAGGGTGAAAATGTGATTCGGCAGTATCCACAAGCGGGTGCCTCGATGAATCCAGGTCAACGAATCTACTTGCTGACGGAAGAGAGCAGCAAAATGAAAATTCCAGATCTGACGGGGGAATCCCTTCGTGATGCGTTAGAAGTCCTCTCACTGATGAAGGTAGGTGTGACTGTCAAGGGTGAGGGTTACGTCGTGAAACAGAAGGAGCAGGTGTCGGGTGAGCAACGAACGGTGCAGCTGACATTACAAACAGCGAAGGCTGCAGTTACCGGCATCGCTGATGAAGCGCCGGATTCGTCTGATCCAAATGCGAAAAGCCAAGACAAGGATACGCAAACAGGTGATGAGGATAAAGCGGCTGGGGATGATCCGTCAGGAAATACCCCTAATCAGAGTCAGTCCAACAAGCAGGCAAGTCAAAGCGAAACATCTGATGAAGCAGCGACTGAAGGGGCCACTCTACCATAAGCTTCATAGACAGCTTGTTCTAACCCCCGGTTGTCCTGAATATTCATGAAGGAGACAGTTCATGATTTTGGGACGAGTGGGGGGATCTTTTCGTGAAGGGATCAAGTGTAAATCTGCGCCGCAGATTGCTATGGAGTTTATTCATTCTGGTTATGTTATTTTCGGCCCTGGTTATCAGGCTTGCCTATGTACAGTTGGGGAAAGGGCCGGAGTTATCGGCCAAAGCCGAGGAATCCTGGCGTCGTAACATTCCGTACACGGCCAAAAGGGGAGAGATCCTCGATCGAAACGGAACATCTCTAGCCTATAATGTGACAACACCTACGATTATGGCCATCCCAGCTCAAGTCAAAGAAGCGGAGACAACGGCCAAGGCGTTGGCACCGTTGCTAGGTATGACCGAAAAGACAGTGCTGGCAACCATCAAGAAACGAGAATTGATCGTACGCCTACAGCCCGGTGGCCGCAAAATTACGATGGAGAAAGCACAGCGCATCCGTGATTTGAAGCTTCCGGGTATCGTTGTTGCTGAGGATAATAAACGTTTTTATCCCTATGATGATCTTGCTGCTCACATTCTCGGATTTACAGGGATTGATAATCAGGGACTAACAGGTGTTGAAAAAAGATATGACGATAAGCTGAATGGTTTGAATGGCAGCGTGTCCTACTTGTCCGATGCGGCCGGAAGGCTCATGCCGGGCTCATCTGAGAAGTATGTGGAACCGAAGGACGGGCTAAATCTTAAACTGACCATTGATAAATCTATTCAGTCTATTATGGAACGGGAGCTAGACCAAGCTATGGTTAAGTTTCAAGCCAATTCTGCTCTGGCAATTGCGATGAATCCCAAAACCGGCGAAATCCTAGGCATGTCCAGCAGACCGGGCTACGAACCGGCGGATTACCAGCAGTACCCGTCTGAGATTTATAACCGCAACCTGCCCATCTGGATGACGTATGAACCGGGCTCAACCTTCAAAATTATTACACTGGCTGCTGCGTTGCAAGAAAAGAAGGTAAACCTGCAGCAGGATCAATTTTTTGATCCCGGATTCGTAGAAGTCGGCGGAGCACGCTTGCGCTGTTGGAAAAAAGGTGGACATGGAAGCCAGACATTCCTTCAGGTAGTAGAGAATTCCTGTAACCCTGGATTTGTTGCTTTGGGACAGAAGCTTGGCAAAGAGTCGTTGTTCTCCTACATTAAAAACTTCGGTTTCGGTTCAAAAACAGGAATCGATCTTAGTGGAGAGGCAAGCGGTATTCTTTTTAAATTAGCCAACGTAGGTCCCGTTGAACTTGCTACAACCGCTTTTGGTCAAGGTGTATCCGTAACCCCTATTCAGCAAGTTGCGGCGGTATCGGCTGCGATTAACGGTGGCAAGCTCTACAAACCTTATGTTACGAAAGCATGGGTGCATCCCGAAACCGGAGAGGTGTTGGAAGAAGTGGAACCTGAACTGGTTCGGCAAGTCATCTCGGAGGATACGTCCAAACAAGTACGAGAAGCGCTAGAAAGTGTCGTGGCCAAAGGAACAGGGCGTCCAGCATTTATCGATGGCTACCGGGTTGGAGGTAAAACGGGTACAGCCCAGAAAGTTATTAACGGGCGTTACTCGTCGAGTGAGCATATCGTTTCGTTTATCGGATTTGCTCCGGCTGATGACCCGCAGATCGTAGTATACACCGCTGTAGACAATCCAAAGGGGATTCAGTTTGGCGGTGTCGTTGCAGCCCCAATCGTACAAAATATTTTGGAAGATTCGCTCCATTACATGAATGTGCCTGTACGTAAGGACCAGCTCGCCAAAGAGTATAAATATGGGGAAACCAAAATTGTGACGGTTCCTGATCTTACCGGAGCTACGGTGGAGGATCTGTATGAGGATCTCAACATGAATTTTATGCTGGCGAAGTCGGGAAGTGGCAAATACGTAATTAATCAGGCGCCTAAACCAGGAGCAAGAGTAGAGCAAGGCTCAACGATACGTATCTATATGGGCAACGTCTTGAAAGATGATGGGCATGATCACACGAAACATGAATGAAGGCGTTGAAAAAGGGTTTTAATTTAGGATACATTAAAGGTTTAAGCGCAGATTCAGTCCCATACCGCAACAAAATTTAAGGGACCGCGTTTCATTATTTGGTGATATGGTCGATATTATTAGAATAATAATCTGTTGATACAGAAGTATATTGGAAAAAGTGAGGTTATTCATGTGCTTTTAAAACAGTTTGAATCCAAGTTGATTACCGCTCGTCTCGTGGGCGACCCCCATACAGAATGTCACAACCTTCAGACAGATTCCCGGCAGGTTAAACCGGGTGATCTGTTTATCTGTCTTCCGGGGCATACGGTAGATGGACATGATTATGCAGATAAAGCGGTTCAGGCCGGTGCAGCGGCTCTCGTTGTCGAGCGGCAGCTTGACTTGCCTGTGCCACAGTTAATGGTTAAAGACAGTCGCTTTGCGATGGCTGTTTTGTCTGACTTCTTTTTCGACTCGCCAAGCCGCAAAATGAAAATGATCGGTGTAACGGGCACCAACGGCAAAACAACAACGACGTATCTGATTGAAAAAATCATGAGTGATTACGGTCAGAAAACCGGGCTCATCGGCACCATTCAGATGCGTTATGATGGACGCACTTATCCGATGTCGGGTACAACGCCTGAAGCGCTTGATTTACAACGCAGTCTGCATGATATGGTTCAGGCCGATACGGACTGCTGTGTGATGGAAGTTTCGTCACACGCACTGGAACAAGGCCGGGTAAAAGGCACGGATTTCCGTACGGCAGTATTCACAAACTTAACGCAAGATCATCTCGATTACCACCATTCTATGGAGGAGTATCGCGGAGCTAAGGGGTTGTTTTTTGCTCGCCTCGGTAACGGTTATGCGGAAGATGCTTCTGAACGGAAGTATGCGGTGATCAATGCGGATGACCCGGCTGCGGATTATTTTATTTCCGTAACGGCTGCTGAGGTTATTACATATGGCATGGGAGAAAACGCCGATGTCCGTGCGTCTTCAATTTCAATTACAGCTCAGGGAACCTCTTTCCATGTGGATACGTTTGCTGGCAGCACGGACATCGAGCTGCGAATGGTAGGCAAGTTCAACGTGTACAATGCGATGGCAGCCATCTCAGCAACACTCGTCGAAGGTATTCCATTGGAAGAAATCAAACGTAGTCTGGAAACTGTTCCAGGTGTGGATGGCAGAGTGGAAGCCGTCAATGAAGGTCAGGCATTCGCTGTTATCGTGGATTATGCCCATACACCGGATGGGCTGGAGAATGTGCTTCGCACCGTCAAAGAGTTTGCTGAAGGTCGTGTCATCTGTGTATTTGGTTGCGGCGGGGACAGGGATCGGACGAAACGACCGTTGATGGGCAAAATTGCTGCAAAGTATAGTGACTTTGTATTAGTGACTTCCGACAACCCGCGGACTGAAAATCCAGATTTGATTTTAGAAGACATTGAGCAAGGTCTGGTGGAAGATTCTGTTCCATCCGAACGTTACACGATGATTGTAGATCGGCGACAGGCGATTTATGAGGCTATTGAAATGGCAAGCCCAGCCGATGTAGTATTGATTGCGGGCAAAGGTCACGAAACTTATCAAATTATCGGGACAACCAAGACGGATTTCGATGACCGGATCATAGCCAAAGAAGCGATAAGGGGCAAATCCAATTGATAAAACGAACATTGGCGCAAATCGCCGACATGTGTGGCGGTACATTAAGTGACGCTGTGGTTTATAGCGAAGTTGTAATCGAAGGGGTATTTATCGATTCACGTAAACCAGTGGCAGGAAGTTTGTTTATCCCCTTGGTGGGTGAACGTTTTGATGGACATGAGTTTGTGCAAGCTTGTCTGGAGCAAGGTGCTGCGGGTGCAATGTGGCAAAAGGATCATGGCGTCCCACCGCAGGGAGCGGTTATTTTGGTGGACGATACACTTGTTGCATTACAGACGCTTGCATCAGCGTATCTTGCTGAGAACAAGGCATCTGTCGTTGGCATTACAGGCAGTAACGGTAAAACAACGACAAAGGATATTGTGGACGCGCTTCTCTCGACCACATTTAAAGTGCATAAAACGCAGGGCAATTTCAACAATCATATCGGTCTGCCATTAACGGTATTAAGCATGACTCCAGATACGGAAATTATCATTTTGGAGATGGGCATGAGTGGTCGTGGCGAGATCCATGATCTCTCTGTCATTGCTCAGCCGGATGTTGCAGTGATTACCAACATTGGTGAATCACACTTGCTTCAGCTCGGCTCAAGACTCGAAATTGCGAGAGCCAAAGCTGAAATTGCGGCTGGAATGAAACCTGGCGGATTATTCATATACAACGGAGACGAGCCTTTAATTGCTCAAGTGCTTGAAGAGTCTGCAACCAAACAACCTGAAGGCATGAAACGGTTTACGTTTGGGCTGCAAAGGGATAATGACGATTTTCCAACAGGGATGATGAATGCGCAGAATGGAATGGTGTTTACAACCAATCAGTCCGGGGACAAAGCCTATACACTCCCTCTACTGGGTACGCACAATGTAATTAACTGTCTGGCGGCCATGGCTGTAGCACGTCATTTTGGGGTTACACCTGAACATATGGCGGCAGGCTTATCCAAGTTAAAATTGACTGGTATGCGTATTGAGGTTACACAGGCGGTCAGTGGACTGACTCTTTTGAATGATGCATATAATGCAAGCCCGACTTCTATGAAGGCTGCGATCGATGTGTTAGAAGGGTTAAAAGGATATCGGATGAAAGTGGCTGTACTAGGAGATATGCTGGAGTTAGGCCCTGAAGAGAAGCAACTTCATCAGGACATTGGGACGTATATTACCCCTGACAAGTTGGACAGAGTGCTGGTATACGGATCATTATCCCTGCACATTGCCGAGGGGGCGAAAAAGCATATGGCCGCTGAAGCAGTCCATACTTTTGAGAATAAAGATGATTTGACCCGCTATTTGCTGGGAAATCTACATCCGAAAGATGTTGTCTTGTTTAAAGCTTCACGAGGCATGAAATTGGAGGATGTGGCTCAAGCGCTACAGACAGCATCATTACACAATTGAGTAGACTAGAGGGGTGAACCCATGGATTTTCAGGTATTACTGTTAACAATCGGCGTTTCATTTATTTTGGCGGTGATTGCCGCACCGCTGCTGATTCCGCTTTTGCGACGGATGAAGTTTGGACAACAGGTCAGGGAAGATGGGCCTCAGAGCCATTTGAAAAAAAGCGGAACACCCACGATGGGCGGAATTGTTATTTTACTAGCGTTCACGCTGGCATTTCTCAAATTCTCGGCTGTCAAAAACACAGACTTTTATGTGCTGCTTGTCGCAACGCTGGGATTTGGTCTAATTGGTTTTTTAGATGACTATATCAAAATCGTATTTAAACGTTCGCTTGGATTAACAGCTAGACAAAAAATGGTGGGACAGCTGTTTTTCAGTGCCCTTATGTGTTATTTGCTTATCCAAAACGGACACAGCACCGCGATTTCCATTCCGGGGACTTCGGTTTCGTTTGACTGGACGGGATGGTTCTATTATCCGTTTGTTGTGTTTATGATGCTGGCCATTACTAATGCAGTTAATTTTACGGATGGACTGGATGGTCTTCTTTCCGGTGTTAGTGCGATTGCTTTTGGTGCGTTTGCTATTGTAGCGATGCAAGCAACGTCGATGCCAGCTGCCGTATGTGCGGCTGCCATGATTGGAGCTGTTCTCGGATTTCTGGTCTACAATGCTCACCCGGCTAAAGTATTTATGGGTGATACCGGGTCGCTTGGCATCGGTGGGGCCATCGGTGCAATTGCCATCGTTACGAAGACAGAGCTTCTTTTCCTCGTCATAGGCGGTATTTTTGTCATCGAGGTCCTGTCCGTTGTGATTCAAGTTGTATCCTTCAAAACCCGTGGTAAACGTGTGTTCAAAATGAGCCCGATTCACCATCACTTTGAACTTAGTGGCTGGTCTGAATGGCGGGTTGTTATCACCTTTTGGGCGGTAGGTGCCATTTTGGCCGCTCTTGGACTTTATCTCAACAAGGGGTTGTAAATTATGAACCATCCAGAAACGTATCGCGGACAACAAGTTGTTGTGCTTGGGCTTGCCAAGAGCGGCGTACAGGTAGCTAAGGTGCTTCATCGTGCCGGGGCTGCCGTTATCGTAAATGATAAAAAAGACAGAGAACAGTGTCCCGAAGCTTCCGAATTGGAGGCTTTGGGAATTTCTGTTGTATGCGGAGGTCATCCGGATGATCTGATTCATAGCGATGTGAAACTGGTCGTTAAAAACCCTGGTATTCCTTATCACGCTGCTCCTGTGCAGCAAGCTCTTGAGCTAGGCATTGAAGTGGTGACTGAGGTAGAGGTTGCGTATCACCTCTGCGGGGCACCTATGATTGGCATTACCGGTTCTAACGGTAAAACGACGACGACAACATGGGTAGGGAATATGCTAGAGCAAGCCGGGTTGAATCCTATTGTTGCTGGTAATATTGGAACACCTCTCTGCGAAGCGGCAGAGCAGGCAACTCCCGACAACTGGATGGTCGTCGAGCTAAGTAGCTTCCAGCTCAAAGGCACAGTGGAGTTTCGTCCGCGTATTGCTGCACTGCTTAACGTGGCGGAGACCCATCTGGATTATCATGGGGGTATGGAGGACTATGTAGCTTCCAAAGCAAAGCTGTTTGCCAATCAACAGTCGGATGATGTAGCCATCCTCAATTGGGATGATGCGGTATGCCGCGAACTTGTTCCATATATCAAGGCTAGATTGATTCCGTTCTCGTTGACAGAGAAGCTGGATGCAGGTGTGTATGCAGATCCGCCTTATGTCGACGGCGAAGAGGATGATGTGAAACGTCAGGTCATCTACGCAGATGGCAATGGCCATCGACATATGATTATCGATGTAGAGGACATTGGCATCCCTGGACGCTTTAATGTGGGCAATGCGTTAGCTGCGGTAGCTATTGCCATCGCAGCTGGTGCTGACCCGTCCATGCTGGCTGCACCGCTCGCCGATTTTAAAGGGGTTGAACATCGACTGGAGTATGTTCTGGAGCACAATGGCTCGGTGTACTACAACAATTCGAAAGCAACGAATTCGAAAGCAACAGTAATGGCGTTGAATTCCTTCAAGGAACCTGTTGTACTGATTGCTGGCGGACTGGACCGGGGTTCAGATATGATGGAACTGCTGCCGGTATTCGAGGAACGAGTCAAGGCGCTGGTAGTCCTTGGTGAAAACCGCGCTAAAATGGCTAACGTCGCAGAGCTTGCGGGACTAAAGCATATTAAGGTCGTCGATAATGAGGAGGACGCTGCCCGTACGTTGACGGTTGCCGTTCAGAAAGCAGCAAGTCTGGCTGAACCAGGGGATGTTGTTTTGTTATCCCCTGCGTGTGCAAGCTGGGACATGTTTGCCTCCTATGAAGAACGGGGACGCATTTTTAAAGAGGCGGCGCATAACTTGTAAGTAGGGGGGTGGAAAAGCCCCTACTTCCATGCAAGGGGTGGCCTCCTGATGAAACAGACGCGACCGGCGCCGGATATTTGGCTCCTGATTTGTATTATGGCTTTGCTTGCCATCGGCATCATTATGGTGTATAGCGCAGGCTCGGTGCTTGCGTTTCGCAACTATGGCGATTCATTTTATTTTGTAAAAAGACAGTTTTTATTCGCCGTGCTGGGGCTGGCAGCCATGTTTGTAACAGCTAATGTAGACTACAGAGTATGGCGTAAGTATGCCAAACCGACTTTAATTGCCTGTTTTATTATGCTTATTGCGGTGTTAATTCCAGGAATCGGTGTTGTTCGCGGAGGTGCACGCAGCTGGCTGGGGATTGGTTCTTTCGGTATTCAGCCTTCCGAGTTCATGAAACTGGGTATGATTTTGTTTTTGGCTCACTGGCTAAGCAAAGACCCCGGCAAGATTAAAACCTTTACAACGGGTTTATTGCCTCCGCTCGGGCTGATGGGGCTGGCTTTCGGCATAATTATGTTGCAGCCGGATTTAGGTACAGGCACCGTAATGATGGGAGCTTCCATGCTCATCATTTTCACAGCGGGCGCACGCATGAAACATTTGGCTCTGCTTGCGCTCGGAGGAGTTGCCGGATTTGCAGCATTGATTGCAGCAGCACCTTATCGCTTGCAGCGAATCACGGCGTTTCTGGATCCTTGGTCTGATCCGCTCGGGGCAGGTTATCAGATTATTCAGTCTCTCTACGCTATTGGTCCGGGTGGACTGGCTGGTCTGGGGCTGGGAATGAGCAGGCAAAAGTACAGTTATGTACCTGAACCGCAGACAGACTTTATTTTTAGTATTTTGGCGGAAGAGCTAGGTTTTATTGGTGGAATGATTGTTTTATTATTGTTTCTGGTGCTGGTGTGGAGAGGCATGCGTGTAGCGATGACGGTTCCAGACGCCTTTGGCAGTCTGTTAGCTGTGGGGATTATCGGCATGGTTGCTGTGCAGGTCATTATTAATATCGGTGTAGTTATTGGACTGATGCCTGTCACAGGTATTACGCTGCCTCTGATCAGCTATGGCGGTTCATCTCTGACGCTCATGCTTACAGCACTAGGCATACTATTGAATTTATCCCGTTATGCGAGGTGACTTATACGATGCGAGTCGTTCTTAGCGGCGGCGGTACAGGAGGACATATTTATCCGGCCGTTGCCATAGCAAGACAATGCGAGGCGGAGAATCCCGACTCGACGTTTTTATACATTGGTGGAACCCGAGGACTGGAAAGTAAACTCGTTCCTCAGGAAGATATCCCTTTTAAATCGATTGACATTACAGGTTTCAGGCGTAAGTTGTCTTTTGAAAATGTAAAGACCATCATGCGCTTCGTTCAGGGCGTACGCAAGTCCAAAAAAATGCTGAAGGAATTCAAGCCTGATGTTGTCATCGGTACAGGAGGTTATGTCTGCGGACCTGTGGTATATGCAGCAGCGAAGCTGGGAATTCCAAGTGTGATTCACGAACAGAATGCGATCCCAGGTCTGACGAACAAGTTTCTCATGCGTTACGTAGATACGGTTGCTGTAAGTTTCGAAGGCTCTGAAAAATCATTTTCTGGTGCTAAAAAGGTCATTTATACTGGCAACCCGCGAGCAACAACGGTAGCTCAAGCTAGTCGGAATCGTGGATTTGCCACATTAGGTGTTCCGATGGATAGCCGTGTGGTGCTTGTCGTTGGCGGAAGCCGGGGAGCCAAAGCAATCAATCAGGCGATGATCGAGATGGCTCCGATGTTGGAGCAACTGGATGATGTACATGTGGTTTACGTTACTGGTGAGACCTATTTCGATGAAACCCGTGAATCGATCCGCAGTTCTTTAGGAACGATGCCCAATCATCTACATGTACTTCCTTATGTACATAACATGCCTGAAGTGCTCGCTTGCACCTCTCTGATTGTCAATCGCGCCGGAGCTTCGTTCCTGGCGGAGATTACATCGCTGGGGATTCCGTCGATTCTGATTCCGTCACCAAACGTAACCAACAATCATCAGGAAGCCAACGCGCGTACCCTTGAAAAGGGAGGAGCTTCACTCACAGTGCTGGAGAGAAATCTTACAGGCAAAGGTCTGTATGAAGCGATTGCGGGCATTATGAATGACGAATCGGGACGTAAACGGATGGCAGAGGCTTCTCGGCGATTAGGGAAACCGGATGCAGCAGAAGTGCTCGTAAACGAAATCAAGCGTCTTGTTGCGGGACGTTAGTTAGAGTTAAGTCATGTTTATGGGCGATTGTCACACACCAGACGGGACTGACATAAGATACCGTATAAATCGTGACAATCGTTCCATGATACCGCAGCACAGCATCATATCGGAGTAGATTCACCAGGGGTAAGATCGGAAGCCTGCCTGGCGGCCTCTCTAGTCATGAGCGGTAAAACCGAGGGATGGATTGCAGGTTCTCATGGATCGGATGTGTCACGGATATTTCAATTCGCTGAGATTGTACTGGGACAGTGGATGTACTACTTTTCATTGTTCACACAGGCCAAGCGACAGCAGAGGACGTCTTCACCCTTACACAGTCTAATCGTAGCATATGTCATCTCATGACGGTATTAACCTGATACCGTATGTCTTCGCAGTGGGTGAGCGTAAACCCCGGAGGTGATACATTGGACAAATTGGTGATTGAAGGTGGGCGACCCCTATCAGGATCCATACGCATCCATGGAGCAAAAAATGCCGCTTTACCGATCATGGCCGCAAGTTTGCTCGCAGACGGAGAAATTACGCTGCACAACGTTCCACACTTGCTGGACATCGAAGTAATGCTGTATATCCTGGAACGGCTTGGATGCACGTGTAGGCATGAGCAGGGAACAGTGACGATCAATACGTCTTTGGTCCGGTCACATGATGTGCCAGAAGACCTAATGAAGCAAATGCGCTCTTCCATTTTTCTGATGGGGCCGTTGCTCGCAAGGTTTGGGAAAGTATCCGTATATCAGCCAGGAGGCTGTGCAATCGGAGAACGCAAGATCGATCTTCATCTCCGGGGGCTCGAAGCACTTGGGGCAGTGATTGAAGAGCAGGATCAGCAAATTATATGCCATGGAGCCAATCTGACTGGAGCTGATATTCATCTGGACTTTCCTAGTGTCGGAGCAACCGAAAACATTATGATGGCTGCTGTGCTGGCAGAGGGCACAACTACAATCTTCAATGCAGCGAGGGAGCCGGAGATTCAGGATTTGCAGCATTTTCTGAATGCGATGGGGGCACGAATTATGGGGGCTGGCACCAATACAATCACGATAAATGGTGTTGAGAAGTTGCAACCCTGCACCTATGAAATCATACCGGATCGGATTGTCGCTGGAACCGTCATGATTGCTGCTGCTGCAACCCGAGGCAATGTTACGCTTACACACTGCAATCCGGCACATCTTACTTCGCTTATACATGTGTTAAAGCGCACTGGTGTTCAAATCACAGTCTGCAATGATATAATGACTGTGAGTTGTATGACCCGCCCCAAATCAGTAGACCGTATCGTGACTTCTCCGTATCCTTCGTTTCCAACGGATCTGCAATCACAATTCATGGTGCTGCTCAGTTTGGCAGATGGATTCAGTGTGATGAAAGAGACTGTTTTTGAAGGCCGGTTTAAACATGTGGATGAACTGAATGTTATGGGAGCAGATATTTCTGTTGATCTGAACGCAGCTTTTATCCGTGGTGTTCCAAGATTATATGGTGCTACTGTGGAGGCGACAGATCTTCGTGCAGGTGCAGCTTTGGTTATTGCAGGTCTGGCGGCTCAAGGTAAAACTGTTGTGGAGCAAGTGCACCACATTGACAGGGGATATGATCAGATCGAAAAGTTATTCCAGAGTCTTGGAGCCTCGGTGGAGAGACAGTCGACTGTTTCGAAACAGTTGGATTTTGCCAATTAACGTCCTTGGCGTCCCCTTCTTGGTAGAGGAGGGGACCTGAGGCTTTGTGGAGCGTTATTATGCCTAAAAGTCAAATTCCGGTTCTCAAGGAGAATCGCCCAAAAGGAAACACAAGCCGTAAAATTGTAATTATCCTATTATTATTATTTATTGTATTGCTGGCTGTATTATTCTTTCGATCTTCTGTAAGCCGTATATCGGAGATCGAAATTACGGGTAATGTGTACACAGCGACTGCGGAGTTGCTGGAAAAGAGTGGCCTGAAGGAAGGCGACCAGTTTTTTGGAACAAGTGCATCCGAAATTATAGAACGTCTTACAATGATTAAAGCTGTCTCAACCGTTACGGTGGACAAGCAATTTCCGGGTACGATCCATATCAAGGTGCATGAGTTCCCGACAGTCGCTTATGAGTTGGATGCAACCGGGGCACTTAAAGCCATATTATCCAACGGGACGAGCCTTAATGTTCCGCCAACGATTGGGGTTGCTGTTGAGAAGCCGATTCTGACGCAATGGAAGCCGAATGATCCGCTCAAAGCTAAACTGAGCGAGGCATTGGCTCAAATTCCGAATGAATTAACGACCGACATTTCCGAAATCATACCCAATCCAACACCTTCTTTTCCGGATCAGATCCGTATGTATACCAAATCACAGTTTGAAGTGATTACAACGATATCGCTGTTAACGGATAAAGTGGAGTATTTAAATCAGGTGATCGAGACGGAACGGCCTGGCAAAATTACAATGCTTGAGGCAGATACGTATGTGCCGTTTATACCGGATAATCCAGAGGATAATGCTGAGCCGGGGGTAGGGCAATGATGCATGCCGCTGATTGGCGGCACATTGCGCAAAAGTGTAGGCAGGGTCGGGTTTTAGCACCGGTTGATGTATGAAACTTGTTCTTTCTGAGATGAAGAAAAAATGGTACACTTAAACTTACGGCACATGAGTTGCCTCCTTCTTTTTTCTTCAAGGTTTTATGTTACACATCCAGAACTTGGCACCCAAAAAAATTGTAGAAAAAAGAGGGAAAGCCTAAGCTGTGTTGAATATGTTTTAATGAGTGTTTGAACCCGAACGTATTTTACTATTGGAGTCAGGAGGTGCCACAGACTTGAGCAACAATGACATCATTGTTAGTTTGGACATCGGTACATCCAAAATTCGCGCTATTATTGGGGAAATTAATAATGGAACCTTTAATATTATTGGAGTTGGATCTGCCGACTCGGAAGGAATTCGCAAAGGTGTAATCGTAGATATCGATCAGACGGTGCAGTCGATTCGCAATGCAGTCGATCATGCAGAACGTATGGTAGGTATTCAAATATCCGAAGTATATGTTGGAATCTCGGGCAATCACATTGGACTTATGAGCAGTCACGGTGTGGTGGCAGTATCGAACGAGGATCGTGAGATCGGAGAAGAAGACATGGAGCGGGTGTTGAAAGCAGCCGAAGTTATTGCGGTTCCGCCCGAACGGGAAATTATTGATGTTGTCGCCAAGCAATATGTTGTAGATGGCTTGGAAGGCATACAAGACCCGCGTGGTATGATTGGTGTTCGTTTGGAAGTTGAAGCAACCATCATTACGGGGGCTAAAACCGCGATACATAATCTGTTGCGCTGCGTGGAAAAAGCGGGATTAAAAGTGAGTGACCTAGTCCTCATGTCATTGGGAGCAGGTCAACTCGCCCTGTCCAAGGATGAGAAAACAATGGGCTCTGTGCTCGTGGATATCGGGGCAGGAGCTACAACGATCGCCATCTTTGAAGAGGATAGTTTGGTTGCCACTTCAACACTGCCAATCGGTGGGGAATTTGTAACCAATGATATTGCTTATGGTTTGCGTACTTTGACGGATCAGGCAGAGAAAGTTAAGCTGAAGTATGGTTGTGCCTGGCTTGATGACGCTGCCTCAGATGTGATGTTCAAAGTTACGCGCATTGGCAGCAACGTGGACAAGGAGTTTTCCCAAGAGGATCTTGCAGCCATTATTGAACCTAGGGTTCAGGAAATATTTCAGATGATCGGGCAAGAAGTCAAACGCCTTGGTTACAACGAGCTTCCTGGAGGTTATATACTAACGGGAGGTACGGTCTCTATGCCTGGTGTTCTGCAAGTCGCACAGCATGAGCTTGCTGCTTCGGTGCGTGTTGCCGTTCCAGATTACATTGGTGTTCGGGATCCTGGATATACCAGTGGCGTTGGTATTTTACACAATGTTATTCGCAGTTTGCGCATCAGGCCCTCGAGCAGCAATGGCGGTAACAACAATAATAGCAAGAAACCGAYGAACCGTCCGAAGCCAAATACGGCACAGGAATCGGAGCAAAAACCCGGTCTGTTCGAACGACTGAAGAATATGTTCAGTGAATTTATATAACAGGTTGGATCCATTTCATACATTCTTGAAGCCGTCTGAATGCGCTGGTACTAAAATAAACGCTTTCGTTCGTCGATATATGAAATTGATTCGGTTCAAATCAAAAATTGGACGGGCCATCCATGCACATTGAGGGGGAGATGGAATTATATGTTGGAATTTGATTTTGAGATGGAGAGCTTGGCTCAGATTAAAGTCATCGGTGTAGGCGGCGGAGGTAGCAACGCAGTTAACCGAATGATTGAAAATGGTGTACAAGGTGTTGAGTTCATTACAGTGAACACGGATGCTCAGGCGTTACACCTGGCAAAATCCGAGCATAAACTGCAAATCGGTGATAAATTAACTCGTGGTCTTGGTGCGGGCGCTAACCCGGATGTAGGTAAAAAAGCAGCCGAAGAGTCCCGTGACTTGATCATGAACACATTGAAAGGTGCGGACATGGTATTTGTTACAGCCGGTATGGGCGGTGGTACAGGTACTGGTGCAGCTCCAGTGATCGCTGAAATCGCCAAAGAGTGTGGTGCACTCACTGTAGGTGTGGTAACACGCCCTTTCACTTTTGAAGGCCGTAAGCGTTCCAGCCATGCAGAACAAGGTATTGAGGCGCTTAAGGAAAAAGTAGATACACTGATCGTTATTCCGAATGACCGTTTGCTTGAGATCGTAGATAAAAAGACGCCGATGCTGGAGGCATTCCGCCAAGCAGATAACGTATTGCGTCAAGCGGTACAGGGTATTTCCGATTTGATCGCAGTACCGGGCTTGATCAACCTTGACTTTGCAGATGTCAAAACGATCATGCACGAGCGTGGATCTGCATTGATGGGTATCGGTGAAGCAACGGGTGAGAACCGCGCTGCAGAAGCTGCACGCAAAGCGATCATGAGCCCTTTGCTTGAAACCTCCATTGAAGGCGCACGTGGCGTAATTATGAATATTACAGGTGGCGTTAATCTGTCCCTGTATGAAGTGAATGAAGCAGCAGAGATCGTTACTTCGGCTTCCGATCCGGAAGTGAATATGATCTTTGGTGCGATCATTGATGAAGATCTGAAAGAGGAGATCAAGGTTACGGTAATCGCGACTGGGTTTGAAGATAAGCCTTCTGCTCCGCCAGTGCGCAAACCTGCTGCAGCAACAGAGACAGCAGAGACGCGTTCACCGAATCTTCGTCCATTTGGAAACCAGCCAAGCAATGATCAGCTGGACATTCCGACATTTTTACGCAATCGTTCCCGCAACAACAATAACGAATAATACGCTAATTCTACCTCTTGTAAACCCGGCGCTGCTTCTGCAGCAGCCGGGTTTTTGCTGTTTTTTATACAGTCTAACATACAGGAATGAACAAATTCTGAACAACTCGCCTGCGTATTCCGACAAAAAAAGTTGGAAACAAGCTCCCACATTTAGACAGACTTTGAACAGGAGGCTCCGTATACTTGGGAATATGCTCATGAATATCGAAATGATGAGGCAATTGAGTCGATTCAGTCCGAGGCAATTGAGTCGATCCAATCCGAAGCGATTGAGACAATTCAATCTGGGGCATTTGGGTGGATTCGATCCGAAGCATGCGAGATCGCTACAGTCATTTATTTCGATAGGTTGGATGCAGGCAGGTGAAGAGCGTGGTTGTTTATGTCGATCTCATCTTTTTGACAAATCTTTGTATTGATGGAGCGCTCATTGGATTGACGGCTTGGATGCGCCAAACGAAGCTGGCCTGGTGGAGATGGCTATTATCGGCCATCGTTGGCGCGTTATATGTTGTGATGATGTTTGTACCGGAATTTGATTTTCTGTTCACGTTTTTAATCAAGTTTGGCTTCTCACTTGTTATGTTGAGTATCGCTTTTGGATATAAGGGATTGCAGTCTTTTCTGAGGACGCTGGGTACATTTTATATTATTAATTTTGTGGCAGCTGGAGGCATCCTGGGTGTGCACTATATGCTTCAGAGTTCGGGAGATCTGTTCAATGGCATCTGGTTTACAGCATCTGGTGGTATGTCATTTGATCTCAAGGTTGCGTTCTGGTTCACATTTATTGTATTCTTCGCGGTTCTCTTATTATTCAAAATTGTGCAAGGTGCCAAACGTAAAGCAGATCGAATGACCACGTACCTTGGTCAAGTAGAGGTCAGCATTGATGAAGTTGTTGTGTCTTGTACAGGCCTTCTGGATACAGGCAATCAGCTTACAGATCCACTGTCACGTATGCCAGTGATGGTCATGGAAGTTTCATTGTGGCAGAATATGCTGCCTAATTCATGGAAGAGCAGACTGAAGCATGAAGCGCCGGACAACCTCATTATGGAGCTGGATCATCAACATTTTCAGTGGCAGGATCGACTGCGATTGGTTCCCTATCGAGGGATTAACAAAGGAACGGCGTTTATGCTGGCGATCAAGCCAGATCAGGTCAAAGTGACGATGGAGGGAACGGAATATGTGACGACAAAGGTTCTGATTGGACTGGATGGTGGCGTGTTGTCGTCAGACGGGAAATATCAGGCCGTAATTCATCCTGAGTTGGTGCAAGGAGATGCTTCTGCGCAGTCTAAGACTCCATCCGCGGAAGTAACAGAAAAGCCGCTGAATGTGGTATAGGAGGAACCTACATGCTTGTGAAATGGAAACTGGTTGCCCAGCTGCAATATTATCGTTTGTTGTTCCTGTTTGGGCTGAAAAGTGAAGAGATTTATTACATCGGGGGAAGTGAGGCACTTCCACCTCCATTGACACGGGAAGAAGAGGAGTACTTGCTACAGAAGTTATCGTCAGGAGATTCTGCTATACGTGCCATGTTAATTGAGCGTAATCTGCGTCTGGTCGTGTATATTGCTCGCAAGTTCGAGAACACAGGCATCAATATCGAAGATCTGGTATCCATTGGTGCGATCGGGTTGATTAAGGCCGTAAATACCTTCGATCCGGAAAAGAAAATCAAGCTCGCTACTTACGCTTCGCGGTGTATCGAAAATGAAATATTGATGTATTTGCGGCGTAACAGTAAAATCCGTACTGAGGTTTCTTTTGACGAACCGCTTAATATTGATTGGGATGGAAACGAACTTTTATTATCTGATGTGTTAGGCACCGAGAACGATACAATCTATCGAAATATTGAAGAACAGGTAGATCGTAAGCTGTTGCACAAAGCACTGGAGAAACTGACGGATCGCGAGCGGATGATTATGGAGCTTCGTTTTGGCTTGACGGATGGCGAAGAAAAGACGCAAAAAGATGTGGCGGATCTGCTTGGAATCTCCCAATCCTATATCTCCAGGCTTGAAAAAAGAATAATTAAGAGGCTTCGAAAAGAGTTCAACAAAATGGTCTGATCCAGTGAAAATAGAAGAATGGGTATTACTGGCAAGGGTGCCAACGACGAATAAAAAAGCCTGCCCCGGAGATAATGTACATTAATGTTTCTCCTTGGGAGGTAAATCACGATGACCCGAAACAAAGTCGAGATTTGTGGCGTGGACACCGCAAAGTTGCCTGTTCTCACCAATATTGAAATGCGGGAATTATTCCATTCCCTTCAGCAGCACCATGATCGCTCAGCAAGAGAGAAATTAGTGAATGGCAACCTGCGTCTGGTACTCAGTGTCATTCAGCGTTTTAACAATCGGGGGGAGTTTGTCGATGATCTGTTCCAGGTTGGATGTATCGGCCTGATGAAAGCCATTGATAATTTTGATTTATCCCAGAATGTCAAATTTTCAACTTATGCGGTGCCGATGATTATCGGTGAAATTCGCAGATATCTGCGTGACAATAACCCGATTCGAGTATCCCGGTCACTACGGGATATCGCCTACAAGGCACTTCAGGTTCGTGACAGCCTGACGAATAAAAATTCACGCGAGCCGACGATATTTGAGATTTCAGAGGCACTTAATGTGCCGAAGGAAGATGTTGTTTTTGCATTAGATGCCATTCAAGACCCGGTATCTCTGTTTGAACCGATTTATCATGATGGGGGAGACCCGATATATGTGATGGATCAGATCAGTGATGACAAAAACAAGGATGTGTCCTGGATTGAGGAAATTGCATTGCGGGAAGCCATGCATCGTCTCGGTCAACGGGAAAAGATGATTTTGTCGATGCGCTTTTTTGAAGGGAAAACCCAGATGGAAGTAGCGGACGAAATCGGGATATCACAAGCTCAGGTTTCACGTCTCGAAAAATCGGCTATTCAGCAGATGCAGAAACATGTGAAGTCGTAGAATCACATAAAACAAAAGGGACGATCGGTCGGATAACCATTCGATTGATCGTCTTTTTTGTGCATAGGAGGAGGGAGGAGGATTATGGAAGAACGCTTTTAATCGGGTGCACTTTTGGAATGTGCGATTGAAAAAAAGGACATTTTTCGCCTACAGGACATATATTGGTATAGAAGGATGCAGAACGGGCAGATGAGCGTTAACGGGGGGCGGAAGGGATGAGACTGAATACAAGTGACTCAACATCACGCGGTATTAAAATTTCCGATTTTCAAACGAAGGATGTCATTAATATTACGGATGGCAAACGTCTTGGCCAGATCAGTGATCTGGAACTGGATCTCAAACAAGGGCGAATTGAAGCCATCGTTGTGCCAGGATATAGCCGTTTTATGGGGTTGTTTGGCGGAGGAACGGATCTGATCATTCCTTGGAGAAATATTGTGAAGATTGGCTCAGATGTCATTCTGGTCAAAATGGATGAGGTGAAGGAACAGGTTTATGACGAACGTGAACGTGAAGCACGTTTGTATGATGAGCAGCAGCAGGGCCGCTCAGAACGCACAGAGCGACAGGAACGATTGGATCGGAGTCAGCGAAGAACGATATAAAGGAGACAGAATGCATCTGCATTTGGTAAACTGGAAGTTGTGAGGTGATCAGGAATGGAACCATTTGTATTGGATAAAGATATCGTTAAGGATATAAAAGGGCAAACGTATCATAGTGAACAAGATCCGCTGTTATTATATATTGAACCTTGGAAACATTCGTTTGAACGGTTAACGGTTGGTTTTACAACCAGACACGGGGGTGCTGGTCAGGAACCTTATGCTACCCTTAATTGCGCGTATCACGTTGGGGATGAAGCGGAAGCAGTGCTTGGTAATCGCCGCCTTGTCACGGAGAAGCTTGCTTTTTCGCTGGATGCATGGACTTGTGGCGAACAGGTGCATGGTAAAGAGGTAGCTGTCATTACAGCTAAAGACCGGGGCAGAGGCCTGCTGGATCGTCAATCGGCATTGCAGAATACGGATGGTCTGGTGACTAACATACCTGGTATTCTGCTGACTTCATTTTACGCTGACTGCGTTCCGCTGTATTTCTATGATCCGGTGAAACAGGCTGTAGGGCTCGCTCATGCCGGATGGAAAGGCACAGTTGCAGGTATTGCTGTCTCTATGGTGGAAACGATGGAACGAGAGTATGGAAGCCGGAGAGAGGATATAAGAGCGGCTATTGGGCCATCCATCGGGGATTGTTGTTATGAAGTGGATGAGGCTGTCATGAAGCATGTGCGGGTTTGGCTTGATGAACCTCAGGGTAATGATGAATACAATGATTCTGCTTCAAAACGCATTTATACACCTGCTGCGAACGGAAAAACGATGTTAAACTTGAAAGAATGCAATCGACACATTATGATGAAAGCAGGAATATTGCCGGATCATATCGAATGTACAACATGGTGTACAAGTTGTCATCCCGAACTTTTTTTTTCCTATCGTAAGGAAAATGGGGTAACGGGAAGAATGGCAAGCTGGATTGGGCTGGAAGAGAGGTGACCCTCTGTGTCATTGGAGGAGCGTATACAACAAGTTAATCAGAAGATTGAAGATGCGTGTAAGCGCAGCAACCGCACTTTTGAGGATGTGAATGTGATTGCGGTCACGAAATATGTTTCACTGCAAACGACGGGTGCTGTGCTTGAGCATGGTCTTGAGAATATTGGAGAAAATCGCTGGCAGGATGCACAGGCAAAATGGGAAGCCTTTGGCCAGAAGGGGACATGGCACTTTATCGGTCATTTGCAGACAAACAAGGTGAAAGACGTCATTGGTAAGTTTGCATACATACATTCACTGGATCGTTTGTCACTTGCAAAAGAACTGGATAAAAAAGCCGGCTCACTGGGAATTAAGGTGAACACATTTATGCAGGTGAACATTTCAGGCGAAGAGAGCAAATATGGTTTGCAGCCTGAACAAACAAGTTCTTTTCTGAAGGATATTCAATCGTTCAAAAACCTTAAGGTCATCGGTCTGATGACGATGGCGCCTCATGAGGAAGATCCAGAGTTGACGCGCCCTGTATTTCGAGGGTTACGTGAACTGAGAGAGGATTTGAATGGACAAGCATTGACAACTGAACCGATTACCGAGTTGTCCATGGGCATGTCCAACGATTTCGAAGTGGCCATTGAAGAAGGGGCAACTTGGGTGCGACTTGGATCAATTCTCGTAGGAAAAGAGGAGGGAACACGATGGGCGTAATGAACAAATTTATGAATTTCCTGGGACTTCAGGAAGAGGAAGAGATTGTAGAGCGGGAGCGTCTTGCTGCACAGGAAGAACAAGATTCTGAACATCAGGAAAATGAAACCTCTGCACTCGATAAACGTAGAAACCAAAGGGGTAATAATGTGGTTAGCATTCATTCCCAGAAAAATGTAAAGGTTGTCCTTTATGAGCCTCGTTCTTATGACGAAGCGCAGGAGATTGCCGACCATCTACGGTCGCATCGTACCGTTGTTGTGAATCTGCAGCGAATCCGTCAGGATCAGGCTTTACGTGTGATTGATTTTCTGAGCGGCACGGTATATGCATTAGGCGGCGGTATATCTAAAATTGGCGGCAACATTTTTCTCTGTACGCCAGATACGGTTGAAATTCAGGGAACCATTACGGAGATACTGGCTGACAGCGAGCAAGATTATAACAGAATGAGGTGAGCCTTTTTTGTATCAGATGATTGAAGGAATATTGGGAACGCTATACCAGATTTATTTTTACATGGTTATTGTCTACATATTGATGTCATGGCTTCCCAACGCACGGGAAAGCTTCATCGGTGAATTGTTAGGCAAATTTGTTGAACCCTACTTAAGTCCTTTCCGCCGGTTTATCCCGCCTTTGTTCGGTGTGCTGGATATTTCCCCGATTGTGGCGCTGCTTGTCCTTCGACTGGCGCTTGTTGGGTTACTCTCTATCGTTCAGTATTTGACATTTTAGGTTAGGGTGACATAGATGAGTGGTGATATTTACGAACATTTTAGCCATGATGAGCGTGACTTTGTAGATAAAGCTTCCGATTGGGTTGAACGGGCGAGCAAGGTTCATGATGTGAAGCTCACCGATTTCCTTGATCCAAGACAGGTGTTTATTCTTCAAACTCTGGTCAACCGTACCGATGACGTTCAGATTCGTCTGGACGGCGGTTACGAAGCGGCTGAACGCAAACGTGCATTGATTGCACCCGATTATCGATATCTGGATGATGAAGATATGGGGATGCAGGTGCTTAGCATTACGTCTGACGATCAGAAAATCTCTGAACTCGAGCATGGGGACTATATGGGTTCCCTGCTCGGACTCGGGATGAAACGAGGCAAGATTGGAGATATTCAAGTGCTGGAGGATGGTTGCCATACTGTAGTGGCAGCGGAGACCGGCGCTTTTTTATCGCTTCAATTGAATCAGGTGCACAGGCTACATGTATTTACAGAGCTACTGCCATTGAATCAGATGAAATGGTCTGAGACGAAATTGGACACCATAGATATTACCGTCGCATCATTACGACTGGATGGCATCTGTGCAGATGTGTATCGACTGAGCAGAAGCAAAGTATTGGTTCCGATCAAGGCAGGGCGCTGTAAAGTGAACTGGAAAGTGGTGGAAGACCCTTCGAAGCCGCTAAAGGCGGGGGATGTGGTATCCATTCAAGGATTTGGCCGTTTCAAGGTGTTGGAACAGGATGGAATGACCAAAAAGGGACGTTGCCGAGTGAAAATCGGGAAATTTGCTTGAGGTTGTTGCAGGATAATCCGAATTCTTGTCGAAATATTAAACGTAAAGGTAAAAAAATATTCGGCGATTCCGATATACATTAAAGTGCAAGATATTTGGATATCTGATCATGTCATGTCAGGACAGAACTTGTATTCCGTACAAGTTGCCAGATTCGGTATCTTGTATAGGGCCCCCTTGGGTGGAACCCATGTGCTGCAAACCTTCTCTAATCGTGAGAAGGAATTTTTACAGGAGGTGGACAGCATGCCATTAACGCCGCTGGACATACATAACAAGGAATTCTCCCGACGCTTGCGTGGGTATGACGAGGATGAAGTCAATGAATTTCTGGATCAAGTCATCAAAGATTACGAAGGCGTCATCCGCGAGAACAAAGAGCTGAGCAATCAGCTGCTGTCCGTTCAGGAGAAGCTGGATCATTTTGCTACCATCGAGGAGACTCTTAGCAAAACGATCATCATTGCACAGGAAGCTGCTGACGATGTGAAGAGTAACGCGAAGAAGGAAGCTCAGTTAATCGTGAAGGAAGCAGAGAAAAATGCAGACCGAATCGTTAACGAAGCCCTTGGTAAATCACGTAAGATTGCTTTGGAAGTGGAAGAGCTGAAGAAGCAGGCATCCATCTATCGTGCGCGTTTCCGCACGCTTGTTGAAGCTCAGCTGGAACTGCTGACACAGGATGGCTGGGAAGCACTGGAGAGCCGTGAGCAGGCACTGGAGAGCCGTGAGCAGGAAGTGCGTGATCGTGAGCGGGAGATGAAAGAAATTTATTAGTCTGCCGCCCGGTTGACTTTTGCGGGTAAAGAAGCTATAACTATATTCATATTGAATAGTGATTCCATGACGGGCTCAGTACGTTATGATCTCATCCCTCAGAGAGTTGGTGTCTGGTGCAAACCAACGGATGAGTTATAGCCGAATATCTCCCCGGAGAAGTGACGCTGAAGCGGTAATGCAATGCCGTGTGTAAGCTGAACCGTAAACCGTACGTTATAACGGTACCCTGCATCAGTTTAGCGGGGCTTAAGCGCTGTTGATGACAGAGCATACTCAGGGTAACCTGAATGTGGTTTGTGATGAACAGAATTAGGGTGGTAACGCGAGCAGAGCCTCGTCCCTTTCCAGGGACGAGGTTTTTTTGTGTCCCAAAACGGTGAGCGGAATGAGCAGCACTAGTGGTTTTTTACAATCGATTCATCTTAACAACAGAAAGGAAGTTGATCAACATGCAACGAGTGGATGTCAAAGAGAAAGCACGCGCACGAGAATTACGCGTGTTAGATAAATGGAAAACGGAGAATACGTTTAAACGCTCTATTGAGAATCGAGAGGGTAAGCCAAACTTTGTATTTTATGAAGGTCCCCCTACAGCGAACGGTAAACCACATATCGGTCACGTTCTCGGCCGTGTAATCAAAGACTTTGTGGGTCGGTACAACACGATGAAGGGTTACCGCGTTGTACGTAAAGCGGGATGGGATACACATGGTTTACCTGTAGAGCTTGGTGTACAGAAGAAGTTGGGCATCTCCCACAAGTGGGAAATCGAAGATTATGGCGTAGAGAAATTTATCAACGAGTGTAAAGCGAGCGTATTTGAATACGAGCAGCAGTGGCGCGACTTGACGGAAGGCATCGGATACTGGACGGATATGAATAATCCGTACATCACACTCGACAACAACTACATCGAGAGTGTGTGGAACATCCTTGCGACGATCCATGAGAAAGGTTTGTTGTACCGCGGTCACCGCGTAAGTCCATACTGCCCTTCTTGCCAGACAACACTGARTTCGCATGAAGTTGCACAAGGGTACAAGGACGTTAAAGATCTGAGTGCAACAGCGAAATTCAAGCTGCAAAACAGCGGCGAATTCGTATTGGCTTGGACGACGACACCATGGACACTTCCTTCTCATGTTGCTCTTGCTGTTAACCCGGAAATGGATTACTCCCGTGTACGTCAAAACGATGAAGTGTACATCATGGCGACGAATCTGGTGGAAAAAGTAATGAAAGACAGCAAAGGCGAGTATGAGATCATCGGTTCACTGAAAGGTGCAGACCTGGTCGGTAAAACGTACAGCCCGCCATTTAACTACGTACAGGCTGAGAAAACGAATATCGTGCTTGGTGCAGGATTTGTAACAGATGCAAGTGGTACAGGTATCGTTCATTTGGCTCCTGCACATGGTGAAGATGACTACCGTGTATGTCGCGAGAATGGCATCAGTTTTGTAAACATGGTTGATCTGGAAGGTAAGTTTGTGGCAGAAGTGACTGAGTTCGCAGGTCGTTTTGTCAAAGATTGCGACATTGACATCGTAAGATACTTGTCCGAGAATGGCCGTCTGTTCAGCAAAGAGAAATACGAGCATAGCTACCCGTTCTGCTGGCGTTGTGATACTCCACTTCTGTACTACGCAATGGACAGCTGGTTTATCCAGACAACAGCGATCAAAGACCAGTTGATTGCCAACAACAGTGAAGTGGAATGGTATCCGGGTCATGTGCGTGAAGGCCGTTTTGGGAAGTTCCTCGAAGATCTCGTGGACTGGAACATCAGCCGTGACCGTTACTGGGGAACACCGCTAAACATCTGGGTGTGTGAAGAGACAGGCGAACAGTTTGCTCCTCATAGCATCGCTGAGTTACGTGCGCGTGCCGTGGGGGATGTGCCTGAAAATCTGGAGTTGCATAAACCGTATGTGGATGAAGTAAAAGTGCTCAGCTCTTGTGGCAAATACGAAATGAAGCGTACGCCTGAAGTGATTGATGTCTGGTTCGACAGCGGCTCCATGCCGTTTGCACAGCAGCATTATCCTTTTGAAAATAAAGAAGTGTTTGAACAGCAATATCCTGCGGATATGATCTGTGAAGGGATTGACCAGACGCGCGGCTGGTTCTACAGCTTGCTTGCGGTATCTACACTTTTGACAGGCAAAGCGCCTTATAAAGCCGTTATGGCAACAGGACATGTACTGGACGAAAATGGCCAAAAAATGTCTAAATCTAAAGGCAATGTTATCGATCCATGGGAAGTCATCGAGGAGTACGGTACGGATGCATTCCGCTGGGCGTTGTTGTCTGATAGTGCACCGTGGAACAGCAAACGTTTCTCCAAGGGTATCGTAGGGGAAGCAAAATCCAAAATGGTGGATACGCTGGTGAATACTCATGCATTCTTGACTCTGTATGCGACCATCGATGGATTCGATCCACAGGAACATCCATTCCAAGTGTCTGCTCACAAACTGGATCGCTGGATTCTGTCCAGATTGAACAGCTTGATTCTTGTGGTAGAGAAAGCATTGTCTGTGAACGACTATCTGAACTCTTCCAAAGCGATCGAAGCCTTTGTAGATGAGCTCAGTAACTGGTATATCCGCCGTTCCCGTGATCGCTTCTGGGGAAGTGGTTTGACAGAGGATAAACTGGATGCGTATCGTACCCTTACCGAAGTGCTCGTGACTACAGCGAAGCTGGTTGCGCCATTCACTCCAATGCTTGCTGAGGACATCTACCTCAACCTGACAACTGGCGAAAGTGTGCATATGGATGACTATCCTGTAGCGAATGAAACATTAATCGATGCGGATCTGGAGCAAGATATGGAAACAGCTCGCCGCGTCGTTGAGCTTGCGCGTAACGTTCGTAACGAGACAGGTATCAAAACCCGTCAGCCACTGTCCGAGTTGATCGTTTCTCTCGATAAAGGTTTCGATCTAGCAAGCTATGAAGAGATCATCAAGGAAGAGATCAACGTGAAAGGAATCCGTACAGAGCATAACGATGCGAAGTTTGTTGACTTTACACTGAAGCTGAATCTCAAAGTTGCAGGCAAAAAATACGGTAAAAACGTAGGGTTCTTGCAAAACCTATTTAAAGGCATGACGGCTGATGAGACTCGTAAAGTGGTATCAGAAGGTGCGTTTAACGTGGTTTCTCCGGAAGGCGAGGAACTGCAGGTGACAGATGAGGAACTGCTTGTTGAGAAACAGGCCAAATCCGGGTTTGCTTCGGCATCCGGTTACGGATTGACTGTTGCGCTGAATACGGAGATTACAACGGCGCTCGAGCAGGAAGGCTGGGTTCGTGAAGTGGTTCGAGCGGTACAGGATACACGCAAACGACTGGATCTGCCAATTGAAAAAAGAGTGCGTCTGACGTTGGATGTAGATGCAGATCTTCAAGCAGCAATTGAAGCTTTCGACGATGTCTTGCGCGAAAATGTACTCGTCACAGACGTGACATTTGGTAAGAAGGATGCAATGGAGCGTGTAGAAGCCGGAGGCAAAGCCATCGGAATCTATATTGAAGCCTAGGGGATAGGGACGTTTTCTGTTCTTGCGGATAACTTGATCAATTGGATCAGGACATGTGATTAAATATAGGATATAAATAAATGAGCCACAGCTTAGGAAGCAATTCCATAAGCTGGGCTCGTTTGTTTTTTCGAGGATAAGGCAATGATTGAAATGTGAAGTTTATTCTAAACAATTCGTTAGTTTGATCTATACTCATGTAAGGAATGGAGCAAAAAATGAGCAAACAAGAACAGTCAGTCGAACCCATGAAAGAAACCTCTGCAACGGATTCCGTGAATACATCCCAGGACAAAATCGAAGAGTTACATACATTAACGAACCGGCTTGCCAATGAACTTGAGCGTTCACGAATTGCACAATATACAGAATTGCTGAACAGACCATGGAAACTCATCGGGTTAAATCTGTTGTCTGGTGCAGCGAGAGGTGTAGGAATCGCGATTGGCTTCACCTTTTTTGCCGCAACCATTATCTATGTGTTACAAGTTCTTGGAGCATTAAACTTGCCCATCGTGGGGGATTATATTGCCGATATTGTGCGCATTGTACAGCGGCAGCTTGATATGAACACGTATTAAAAACATAAATTGCCTTTCATGTAGTTAACTTCGACTAAGCTCAATACGTTTCATCGTCCTCGGCATCGGGTTCAAGCAGCCCTAAGCCCTCGCCATTCTCCAGATACTGTCGATACTGGCGATTACGGACAATGGAGACATCATGACCATAAATATCTGTTGCGACAAAGCTTTCGTAAGCCTCGACAAAGCCGTCTAGCTCTTCCGTAGCTTCAATAGCCATCACATCGTAACTGTCGATATCACCGTTTTCCGCCATTGCAGGTGAGTTCGAATTACCCCAGCTCTCTACGATCTGCCAGGCATCCTCACCATCAAAACCGTTCTGATCCTCCCGTTCATCCAGACTGGTACGCCCGAATGATGGAGCAAGGAATTCCTCCTCGACAGGACGATTCTCGGAAACGACCGTCTCAGGCTGGTGTTTTTTGCAGTATTTTGTGTATGGGACAGCCTCCATACGCTCATAAGGGATCGGTTGTTGGCAGACAGCGCATGTACCGTAATGACCTTCTTCGATTGAATGCAGGGCTGAATCAATACGTTCGAGTTGAAACTCATCATGCTCTAACAGAGAGATATCTTTCTCTCGCTCATATACCTCGGTGGCAAGGTCACCAGGGTGGTTATCGATCGGTGACAGTTCACCGGTCTGCAATTTTAAAGAGTCTCCCAAGCCGTAGTGTTCATTTTCTGATAACCGGTGTTCGATATCTCGTTTGTCGGATAAAAGCTGGGAACGTAGAGATTGCATTTGCTCGGCTGTAAAATGTGACATGGCTTTCCCCTTTCTGTTCCATCTGGAATCCGGTTGATGTCTCCATCCTAGGATGTACCTTTTGGAGCGGGATTAGAGAAGGCAAATGTTATCGTTTTTTCCAAGCCGTCTGAGCCTGCTTCTGCCTTGCACGTTTGCCATGTCATGGACGATCTTTGAATAGCTGTGCTACAATAAATAAGTCTGGCGAATGCTTGGTATCGCTGGAAAAGACAAGAACGGAGTGACAACAAACGTGGTGTATTATATCCTTGCTTTTATCGTATTTTTAGTGGATCAGGGAACGAAGTTCCTGATTGCTACCCGGATGGAACTTAGAGAAGAAATTCCGGTCATTGGCAATTTTTTTGTCATCACTTCCCATCGTAATTCTGGTGCGGCGTTTGGCATTTTGCAGGACCAACGCTGGTTCTTTATTGTGGTGACCATCATTGTGGTTGTCGCCTTGATTTGGTATTTGCAAAAGGTAAAAGATACTCCGCACAAATTGCTTCCGGTAGCGCTTAGCCTGGTGCTTGGAGGGGCGATTGGCAACTTCCTTGACCGTGCTTTGACAGGGGAAGTTGTAGATTTTGTGCAGCTTAATTTTGGTAGTTACACATTTCCGATTTTCAATATTGCTGACTCGGCGATCTGTATCGGAGTAGCGTTGATTGTTGTAGAAACATTGCTTGAAGGACGCCGTGAAAAAGCGGCTGCAAAGATTGAAGGGAATGAGCAGCATCATGAGTAATTTTAATGAGGAACAACATAATAATGAAGAACAATTTAACGGTGAGGAACGTTTGGAATGGATCGTTGCCTCTGAACATAAGAAGGAACGTGTGGATAAATACATTACAGACGCTGTAGATAACGTGTCTCGCTCGCAAGTTCAGCTATGGATCGCAGACGGGGCAGTTACGGTTAATGGTTCTGTAGTGAAAGCCAATGCGAAACTATCGGAGGGGGATCAGATCGTATTACAGATTCCTGAGCCTGCTGTGGTGGAGATCGTTGCGGAGGACATTCCGCTTGAAGTGGTCTACGAAGACAGTGACCTGATTGTCATTAACAAACAACGTGGACTTGTCGTACACCCGGCACCTGGGCATACGTCCGGTACACTTGTGAACGCTTTGATGTATCATTGCAAGGATCTCTCCGGCATTAATGGTGAGCTGCGTCCGGGGATTGTACATCGGATTGACAAGGATACGTCAGGTTTGATTATGTCTGCCAAAAACGACCGTGCTCATGCTTCGCTGGCGGCCCAGTTAAAGGAGCATAGTGTCAACAGACGTTATATTGCGTTGGTACACGGCCATCTCAGCCATGATCAAGGTACGATAGATGCACCGATCGGGCGTGACACGAATGATCGTAAAATGTACACGGTCACGGAGCGCAATAGCAAACATGCGGTGACTCATTTTACAGTGACAGAGCGTATTAATGACTACACCTTACTTGAGCTGAAGCTCGAAACAGGACGTACTCATCAGATCCGGGTGCATATGAAATTTATCGGTCATCCCCTTGTTGGTGATCCGACCTACGGACGAAATAAGGGGATTAGAATGAATGGACAGGCCCTTCATGCAGCAACACTCGGTTTTGTGCATCCTACTTCAGGAGAATACATGGAATTTAACGCGCCGATCCCGCAGGATATGGAGGATGTACTGGCTTCGCTGAGAAGCCGTTGACGCTTGAAGAAAGTACAAATGTTCGGATATTTTGTCCATGGTGTTGAATGCTCAAATACTTCATATTAAAACATGAGAAATTTGCGTCAAATGAGGAGATGAACGACATATGAGTATCGAACAATATCAGGAAACATATATCCAAACTAATTTTGCCGACCGTATCGGTGGCTCCAACTATGGTAAAGACACCAACATCTATAAATTTGAGAAAATCAAACGTGCGAAAGCTTCGGCAAAAAAAGACTTTCCCGATGTCGAGCTGATTGACCTTGGAGTAGGTGAACCGGACGAGATGGCAGATGCAGGCATCGTAGCTGCACTTGCTGAAGAAGCGGGCAAACCGGAGAATCGTGGTTATGCCGATAACGGGATTCCTGAATTCAAGGCTGCAGCAGCAGCATATCTGAAAAACGTATTTAACGTGGAAGGTATTGATGCAGATACTGAGATCGTACACTCCATTGGTTCCAAACCGGCTTTGGCAATGATGCCTTCTTGTTTCATTAACCCTGGTGACGTAACCATTATGACGGTTCCTGGTTATCCGGTTATGGGCACACACACCAAATATCTGGGTGGAGAAGTGTTCAACGTGCAATTGACGAAAGAGAATAACTTCTTGCCTGACTTGAAGGCGATTCCGGAAGACATTGCTAAACGTGCGAAATTGCTCTATCTGAACTATCCGAACAACCCGACTGGCGCAAGTGCTACGGTAGAGTTTTTCACTGAGGTTGTTGAATGGGCGAAAAAATACAATGTGGTTGTTGTCCATGATGCACCTTATGCAGCACTGACATATGATGGGAAGAAACCATTCAGCTTCCTATCCGTACCTGGTGCCAAGGATGTAGGTGTGGAACTGCACTCTCTCTCCAAATCGTACAATATGACTGGCTGGAGAATCGGATTTGTAGCGGGTAACCCACTTGTAGTTAAAGCATTCAGTGATGTGAAAGACAACAATGACTCCGGTCAATTCATCGCGATCCAGAAGGCAGCTGCTTACGGATTGAATCATCCGGAAATCACAGAGAAAATTGCAGAGAAGTATTCCCGTCGTCACGATATGTTGGTTACAGCATTGAATGAACTGGGCTTCCAGGCTGAGAAACCGAAGGGCTCTTTCTTCCTCTATGTTGAAGCGCCAAAAGGTGTTGTAGGTGGACGTCGCTTCGAGTCGGGTGAAGATTTCTCTCAATTCCTGATCCGTGAGAAACTGATCTCATCCGTACCTTGGGATGATGCAGGTAACTTTGTTCGTTTCTCCGTTACATTTATCGCAAATGGCGAAGAGGAAGAGAAACGGGTTATTGCTGAAATCAAACGTCGTCTGAGTGATGTAGAGTTTGAATTTTAATTCAAACATGGGATAATATAGACTTATGATTGGTATAAAGAGACCGGAAACGGTCTCTTTTTTATGTCAAAATATATACTCTATACTCTTTACAAAAATAACCAAGCAACTTATGATTAAGTCTTTACGTTATTTGTATAGACATCAAAGTCAGAATTGTTGTTGAAGGGAGCTATTACCATTGTTTTCATCAAGGCAAAATACGATATCATCGGCTGAGGGCAGCGCTGGAACGATATCCGGCTTATTCAAATTGTTAAGGCCTAAACAGTGGACTAAAAATTTATTGTTGTTTGCAGCACTGTTGTTTTCATTTGAGGAAATTCAAACAGAAACGATTGTTGCAACAGGGGTTGGTTTTCTGTTGTTTAGTCTGGTTGCAGGCTGTGTTTATATATTAAACGACTATGTAGACCGGGAACGGGACAGACAGCATCCGACCAAGCAGTTCCGCCCCATTGCTTCCGGTCAGGTTAATCCTGCACATGCGTTATTATTCGGAATTGCACTGCTGGTAATCTCTTTGGTAGCCGCCTTTATGATGAACCCGTTATTCGGTGTGTTGTGCGTGGTATACTTTTTGCTGAACGTATCCTATTCATTTGTGCTTAAACATCTCGTTATTCTGGATATGATGACCATTGCAGCTGGATTTGTTCTACGTGCCATTGCTGGGGGTGTCTTGATTCATGTTCCGTTCACACCTTGGTTCCTAATTTGTACAATGCTGTTATCACTCTTCCTGGCGATTGGTAAACGGAGAAATGAACTTACATTGCTCGAAGGCAACACGGGATCACATCGTAAGGTGCTGGATAATTACTCGATAACGTTACTGGATCAGTTCAACACGATCGTGACGACAGCAACCATCATCAGTTATTCACTGTTCACCTTTACGTCGGATCGCACCATTCATCTGATGTGGACCATTCCGCTGGTGATCTATGGCATGTTCCGGTATCTGTATCTCATCCATATGAAAAATCAGGGTGGATCACCGGACCGGGTTTTGTTTGAGGACAAGCCTATCCTGATTACTGTTATTTTGTATGTAGTGAGTGTGATTACGATTTTTGCCATCTTCGAGTAGATGTAGAGAGAAGAGAATATAAGATAGAGGGGGATCAGGGTGAGACGTACGAAGGTTGCGATCTTTGATATCGATAAAACGATTATACGCAGTGACTCCATGTTCCAGTTTGTATATTACGGGATGCGACGTTATCCGTGGCAGGTATGGAGATTACCTGTCATTGCTCTTCACACGATATTATTCAAAGCGGGCTTTATGACGGTTGAACGTGTTAAACGTTCCTATTTTCAAGAAATCAGGCGCATGTCTGAAAAGGATCTGGAACATTTTTTTGATACCCACCTGCGCACATCCATATTTACCGAGGCCAGTGTAGAGATGCAACATCGGAAGGAAGCCGGTTATCATGTGCTACTCGTGACAGCTTCCCCGCATGCGTATATGAAGTACTTCAAAAACTTCCCTTGGGTCGATCATGTCATCGGAACCGAGCTTGTCCGGCATGAGAATGGATATACCTGCATCATTGAAGGTGCCAACTGTAAAGGGGAAGAAAAGGTACGCCGGATTCAGGCTTATTTGGCTGAAAAAAAGTTGGAAATTGATTATGAGCAATCCTGCTCCTATTCGGACTCGTTATCCGACCTTCCCGTCATGCAACTTGTGAGCCAGCGGTATTTTATTAACAAACGTGTTCCGGAGATGGAGGCATTAACGTGGGGGAAATAAGTTCGGCACGTCATACCGGCAAATGGTTGATGCTGGCCTCTGCGTTTCTGACAGCAACCGGGCAGTTGTTCTGGAAATGGGGATTGACGGAGTGGACCTACATGGGCGTCGGTTTTCTATGTTACGGATTGGGTGCAATTTTAATGATTAAGGCATTCGCTCGGGAGAAGCTATCGGTAGCTTATCCGTTAATGTGTGCCAGTTATGTTTTTGCTTTAATCTATGGATACTTCTTGCTTGGTGAAGAAATTACGGTACAAAAGCTTGCAGCAGTTGTGCTCCTGGGAATCGGGGTGACGTTAACCAGTGTGGATCGATAGCTGGATGATTGCTGTATTAGTTGTGATGACGTTATGCGGAGCGATGGGCGGGGCGGGATTGAAATATTATGCAACCAGTCGCAAGCGACTTCATGTGCTCATAGGCCTTGGTTTTTATGGAACAGGTGCATTGCTGAATATCTTATTGCTAAAATTCCTGCCGTTAACCGTTGTACTGCCTGCCAACGCATTAACCTATGTCTGGACGCTTATCATCGCGAAATGGGCATTCAAAGAGACTGTGGGGCCGATGCGCTGGATGGGTGTGGCCTGTATAATGGGTGGATTATGCCTACTCGTACTATAGTGTTTAAAATTTATCTCAAATATTGGATGTGAACGCATGAAATTTTTAGATTACATATTTTATGATCGTAGAGTGACCCGTATTTCTTTTGTTTTGTTTGCGGGCTTTGCCCTTTTTTATGGTTTAATAAATGGATCTTATATTTTGTATATTAGTCAACACGCAGAGATGCTGGGAAAATATACACCGTTTAATACGGCCTTGTTCCCCCTAAATCTGTTTAATTTCGATCCTTCGATGTATTACGGGGATAACAGTTCCTCTGTGATTCATCCTTTAATTTCTTATCTGGCAGTGACATTGGCGGCTATTTCCAAACTGCTGGGAGGAAACTGGTTCTTCTTGATTTTGCAATCGCTTGTGAATGCAGGCTCGGTTGTGCTGGCTTTTGTTTTTCTAAGCCAAAATGAAGAGAAACCTTCCTATACACCGCTGTTGTTCGCTTTATTGTTTGGTTTCAGTTCGTATCTTATGTTTACCGCCTTTATCCCGGACTCGTATCCGTATGTGCAATTTGTGATTCTTCTGTCCGTTGTTTACTTGCAGTACACACGTGCACAGAGGGACATCCGTTATGTCCCGAATGCGCTGCTAGCCACAATTAACTTCGGATTAACTTCCACCAATATTATACCGTTTGCCGGGGCTGTCTTCTTTAATATGCAGGCATGGCGTAACAAGGCGGGATGGAAAAAATATATTGGCATCATGGCACTGGCCGTGCTGATGATCGTGGTGTTAACTGCTATTCAGTATGTTGCCTTTGGCGGACGAAGTTGGGTCAGCAACTGGCTGTTAGGGATTCAAAATGGAGGTACCAGTTATGCGACACCTTTCCAGTGGGCTGCACATTTTAAAGCATTAGTATTACTTACGATTAATCCGATGTTATCTCCCAAAGTGCATTTGCTTGATCCGGGTATGGTCGCATTTGTTACCGATCTTTCCCGCTCTAATCCGCTTTATGTTCAGATTACTGGAGGATTTTTATTGCTTCTTGCACTAGCAGGCTTCATTCGTGGTATTCGAGAGCGAAGTGTGTGGACGTTGATGCCTTACATTTTATTTGCTTTCCTGCTTCATATCGTTGTTGGATTCGGGCTGGCTGTATACCAATATGATATGTACCTGTATGCAGGACATTATTTATTTGCTTTTTATCTGCTCGGTGGTATGTTTATCAGTGGTCTGCGTTCCGGGTTTGGTAAAAAAGTACTGATTGGACTGCTCTTGGCATCGCTGCTCGTTACGGCAGGGAACAATATCTATCGTCATTTCGAAACGTTAACGACGGTTAAACAATCTTATGAACAGCTGGAGCAGCAGCGTTCAGTCCAATAATAATTATTCAGAAGAAGATTACATGTAAATATCAGCATGCGTAAAGTTCTGTTTCGTAATAAAAAAGCTTCTTGAACGGTGACGTTCAGGAAGCTTTTTCTTTTTGTTGGCTAAGCATAGATAACGTTATACATTGAACGGACGAATCAAGCGATGATCTTCGTCTTTTTCGCATTTTCGGCAGAACGTCTCGTCAAGCTGCTTAATGGGCGTTTCAACAAAAGAGCAACAATCAGACTAAGCACAATAAACAGACATAACCACAAAATATCTTTTAAGGCTGTTGACCATAAAATACCACCGACCGCTTCACGTAGCAGACTGATGGCATAAGTGAACGGCATGAATGGATTTAACGCCTGGAAAAAGGGTGAAGTCATGCTGATCGGGAAAGTACCACCCGAACTGGAGAACTGAAACACCATGAAGACAATAGCGATACCTTTGCCAATATTACCGAATACAGATAAAAGCGTATATGTGATCGTGACAAACACTGCACTCACCAGCATGGCGAAGACAATAAACAACCATTTATCAGCGACATACGTTCCCAGAATCCAGATGTCTCCCGCGGTAACACATATCGCCTGCAATAAACCAACGGTTAAGAAAGTAGCTAGGCGACCGAGATACAGTTCATATCCGCGGTATGTGCCCTCCGGGTTTTCTGCTTCCGCACGTAGCAGGGAAATTAACAATGTTGAACCTACCCATAGTGATAATACGGCATAGAACGGTGACATGGCTGAACCGTAATTCGGAATGGGGTACAGGTGTTGCTCCTTAATCTGTACTGGACTCGCGAGGAATGCACTTTCCTCTTCGATATCCCCCCGCAACAATTTGGCGAGCTCGGCAAATTGATTGTTGCCCTCGACTTCTCGTAATTTCTCGGCAGCCTTGCGGATTGCACGTTCCAGCTCTGGCAAGTCCTTACGAACAAGAGTAGCTACGCGATGTACTCCTTGTTGCACATCGGGCAGTTGATGCTGCACAAAGCTGGACGCTTTGCCAATTTGCTTCTCAGCTTGAGGCAGATCATTGCGAACAAAATCGGCAGCTGCATTTAATTTATCCTCCAGCTTGGGCAGATCACGTTGAATAAGGGAAGACACCGCACTCAAAGTACGAATAAAGGATTCACTCTTGGTGCCAAGGGTTTGTGAAATCTCATGTACCTTGGCCTGAATATCGGGTAGATCATCCTGAATTTTTTCCAGCTCCGTTTGACCAAATTGAATGCCCTCCTTCGCTGTAGCGAGAATTGCTGCAATGTCAGGAAGACGCTCCTTTGCTGCTTGCAGTGTATTTGCTGAAGTAGATAGAACAGACTTTAGTTGATCGGCTGCAGCCGTAAGTGCAGGAATAATCTGGCTATCAAAGGTGTTTAGGAAGCGATCAATCCCGGTGTTAATGTTGCTATTCACTTCATTTAATCGATCAACAATATCTGCTGGAGGAATCGAGTTTTCCCGTAAGGCCGTACTGATGATCCCGGCCAGTTTTATCTGTTGCTGAAGTTGTTCGGATATCGTTTGCAAATGCTGTATCCTTGCTGCCAGTGGATGAGAGGGCAGTATAGCATCGATTTTGCCGAACAGGCCCGACATACTGTCCACGATTTTTACTGCAGTGCCAAGACGAGAAGTAAGACGGTTGAAGTCATCAGCGCTCGGTAACTTATTCCAATCGATTCCTTTTAATTGTTCGAACACATCGCCAGCTGCGTTTGTTATTTGCTGCACGAACAGCAGATTTTGCTGAATGGTTGGTGTAATTGATCTGAAGGCTTCCTGACTGGCATCTGCAAATTGATTCAATCCATTAGCAAACTGCACTGCGTTATCAGAAATTTCGGACACTTTATCGAGATCCTCTTCAGCAGCAGATACGATAGCAAGAGCGCGATTTGTCTTGTCCAGGGCAGTTTGAATCACTCCAGAAACTTGTCCGAAGTTGGCATCAACCTCTTGAATGCGAGCGACGGCTTGCTCTATTTCTGGTATTCGATCTTGCAAGGCTACCACCTCTGAAGCAGCCGCTTTAATCTGAGGCCAATACTGTTGTACTTTCAATACATATCCAGCAGCTTCATTAATTTCAGGCAGTCGTTTCTCTAATTCAACAATTTTTTGTGCCTGTTTTACAATCTCCGGCATCGCTTGGTCGACTTCGAGCACTTTCTGACCTGCTGTCTGGATTTCAGGCAGATTTTTCTCCAGCATAAAGATGCCACTTTCCATTTTGCGTAGCGTTGGCAACTGAGCATTAATCTCTACGCCAGCTTCCTTCAGCTTGGTAAGCACAGCTTCACTGACGGCTTCAGTGAAATTCTCATTAATCTGCGTTGTAATGGCGGATACGCCTGAACCGGTTATTTTGGGAGCGATGGCATTGACCTTTTCATTGACTGTGTATATGACTTCCGGCCGATCCAGTTTTCCATCCACAATGCCCGTGATCCGTGATGAAAAATCAGCAGGAATGAGCAAGCTGGCATAATACTCACCGATCTGAACACCGCGGCTAGCTTCGGCCTGATTTACAAATGTCCATCCCAACTTGTGGTTGTGACTTAAACTATTCATTAACTCATCGCCAATATTAATGGCAGTACCCGTAACCGTGGCACCCTTGTCTTCACTAGTTACGGCGATTTTGATGCCTTGCGTATTACTGTACGGATCCCAAACGGATTTGACATTCACCCAGTCGTATACTCCTGGTAGTAATATGATGGCGATGATCAGAAATATCCCTGTGGGTACTTTAAAAATATGTAGCCAGTCTGACTTGTAAATATGCCATATATGACGCATGATATCCTCCTTCTAATCACTGTAGGGAGCTTAACACGGTGGATGAGGTGCACTCCCCACAGGCTCCATTCCCAAACCTTATGTATATCGGAGAAAATGCAGCCTTAATAAATGAAAGTGTGTATAAAACTTCCCCATTAAATAGAGGTATGATTCATAATCTGCATAGATTGAGGAGAAACATTTGAAAAGGTGACAGGTGGAATTTTTTGGATTAGAAACAGGTTGTAATTGCTTATGGATAAATATGCAGTATTGTTGTATAATTATAAATGACGAATGACATGTGATGTGACATGGATGTTTTTTCGCCTAAATGCTGATTCTAATAAGACGAAGCAGAGGATTTGCACCTGCGATGGTGAGGTGTTGACAGAGGGTTGTCTTTCTGTCATAATTCATGAAGACAAACGGGCATATTGAGACAGAACTCTGTGAGGTTCCTCATATGCACGACATGAATAGCACCTTTAAATCAGTCCCGTGAGACTGGCAAGGTAACGTGAATGATACATCGTTGATTTGCTGCGGCAGACAAGACGATGGATCCCGAGAGTAAACTTTCTTCAGCGACGCCTGAAGTTCGGAGACTCCTTGCCAATAAACACGGCAAGGAGTCTTTTTTGTTCTCCTCGTCACGGGGCCATGGTTTCGAAGGAAAATCCTGAGGAGGCTGAACGCATGAGCACAGAAACACATGTCATTATGGATGAAACGGCGATCCGCCGCGCATTGACAAGGATTGCCCACGAAATATTGGAGAAGAACAAAGGAATCGACGATTGTGTGCTGGTCGGAATTCGTACACGAGGAGTGTACCTGGCTGAACGAATCGCCGCGAAGATTGAAGAGATTGAAGGCGCCAAAGTTCCCTGGGGAGAACTGGATGTAACCCCTTATCGTGATGATCGTCTGGATGACAACCAGATGAATCGCAAGGAACTGTTGATTATGACACCTGAATCACTTTCCATTCATAACAAAAAAGTGATTTTGTTCGATGATGTGCTATATACCGGGCGCACGATACGGGCCGCGATGGATGCGCTGATGGACTGCGGAAGACCACAGAACATACAGCTCGCTGTTCTCGCAGATCGTGGACACCGGGAACTTCCGATCCGACCTGATTTTATCGGCAAAAACGTGCCGACTTCCAAATCAGAGGAGATCGAGGTTGCACTCATGGAAACGGACGGACAGGATGAAGTCAAAATTACACAGAACCGAGGGGAGCAGGCATGATGATTACACAGTCAGCGTTGAGAGACCGGAGCTTGCTTGGATTGAAAGACCTTAGCCGTGACGAGATCGAGTCGATTCTAAACCGCGCAGCTCACTGGGAAGGACAGAAGGAAAAGTTGGTTCCGATTCTGGAATCACACTTTGTAGCCAACATGTTCTTCGAGAACAGTACTCGTACCCGGTTCTCATTTGAAATGGCGGAGAAACGTCTGGGAGCTCAGGTGTTGAACTTCACGGCAGCCGCATCAAGTGTAGAAAAGGGCGAATCGATCTACGATACGGTTCGAACACTTGAATCTATGGGGATCGATGCAGGGGTTATTCGCTTGAAACCGGCGGGTGTCTTGCAGCAGCTGGCTCAGAAAGTGAGTGTGCCACTTGTCAATGCGGGAGATGGCAATAATGAGCATCCGACGCAGGCGCTACTTGATCTTTATACGATGCGGAAGGCATTTGGTGAACTGAAAGGTTTACGTGTCTCGATCATCGGAGATATTTTACACAGCCGGGTAGCACGCTCAAACTTGTGGGCACTGCAAAAGTTTGGTGCAGATGTACGTTTCTGCGCACCGCAAACGATGCAGGCACCTGAGCTTGCACAGCACGCACCTTATGTAGGTCTTGAAGAAGCGCTGGATGCTGACGTAGTCATGATGCTCCGGGTTCAACTGGAACGTCATCAACACGGCCTGATCACTTCAGCTGAGGATTATCGCGAACACTACGGATTGACGGAAGAACGGGCGTCACGCCTGAAGCCAAGTACGATTATTATGCACCCTGCTCCTGTAAACCGTAACGTTGAAGTCGATGATGCGGTTGTAGAGAGTGAAGCATCACGAATTTTCCCACAGATGGCAAACGGAGTTCCGATCCGCATGGCGGTTATGGAACGTGCGATGAAGCTGTAACAGGGCCTAGCATAGAGTCATAGGCTGGCGAGACGATGTTCTTGCAGACCAATATACAGAGTAGACGATAAACAGATCATCTAGCGGATATAACCTGCTGGACAGAACCGAAGCGGAGGGCAATTATGGTACAGGTGATAAAAAACGCAAACGTCTTGAATCAACAAGGGGAACTTGAACGGAAAACCATTCTTATAGAAGAAGGTAAAATCAAAATGATCGCTGGCCCGGAGGATGAAATTGTACGGAACGCCGAGAAGTCAGCTGAGCAGGTAACGGATGCATCAGGCAACCTGGTCATCCCTGGATTAATCGATATGCACGTGCATCTAAGAGAGCCTGGATTCGAACATAAAGAGACGATCGAAACAGGAGCTCGCTCCGCTGTGCAAGGTGGTTTTACAACGATCGCCTGCATGCCAAATACAAGACCAGTAACCGATACACCTGAGGTTGTAGAACGGGTACTGAACAAAGCAAAAGAAGCAGATTTGGTTAAAGTTTTGCCATATGCGGCTATTACCAAAAACGAACTAGGCCGTGAATTGACCGACTTTTCCGCATTAAAAGCTGCGGGTGCGATTGGTTTCACGGACGACGGAGTGGGTGTGCAGAACGCGCAGATGATGAAGGATGCTATGAGCCTCGCAGCCAGCATGGATATGCCCGTAATTGCACATTGTGAGGATGACTCGCTGGTTGTTGGCGGATATGTCACCGAAGGTGAATTCTCCAAACGCCATGGTATCAAAGGTATCCCGAACGAGTCCGAAGCGATTCACGTAGGCCGCGACATCCTGCTTGCAGAGGCAACGGGGGTACACTACCATGTATGCCACGTCAGCACAGAACAATCGGTTCGTCTGATTCGCCTGGCGAAATCGATTGGTATCAAAGTTACCGCTGAAGTTTGTCCGCACCACCTGGTGTTGTCAGATGAAGACATTCCGGGTATGGATGCAAATTGGAAAATGAACCCGCCACTGCGCTCACCGCGCGATGTGCAAGCTTGTATCGAAGGATTGCAGGATGGAACACTCGACATGATCGTAACCGACCATGCACCGCATAGTGAAGAAGAGAAAGCAAAGGGCATGGAGCTTGCACCATTCGGTATCGTTGGATTCGAAACGGCCTTCCCGCTGCTCTACACGAAGTTTGTTGAAACAGGATTATGGACTTTAGACTTCTTGGTAAAACGCATGACGGCTGATCCGGCTCGCGTATTCAGACTGGATACTGGCAAGCTGGAAGCAGGAGCGCCTGCCGACCTCACGATGATTGATCTGAATCAGGAGAAGGCGGTTGACCCGGCAACGTTCGCAACAAAAGGCAGAAACACACCGTTCACAGGCTGGAAGCTGAAAGGCTGGCCGGTACAAACATGGGTGGATGGCAAAAGTGTATGGAATAACACGTTAGAGCAATAAAACAGCGCTATGCTGACGTAATACATTGTTAACGACGTATATCAGTACTTATAACATAAAATTTTCATTGAAATACCGGAGTAATCAGTAATTTCTTTTTTTAAACAAACTCAAGGCAAAATGATGCCGAGAGCCCAACATACAAAACAAACATAGTTAAATGTACTTTTTGAACTTTGAGCACCACCTTAGCTGCGAAGTGGACAGAAAAGACCCGGAGAAGTGAAGCGCTCGCCTTTATCCCTGGATTACCCCATTTGAAAAATGGAACCAAAGTAATCTGGGGATAACAGCGATCGAAGGGGGTTCTGTTCACGGAGTCCCACGCTAACGTAACTCCACGTTCAACCCAAGAGCATTTAACTTTGATAAACACAGAGGGAGTGAAATGGGATGCAGGGACAGGCAAGATTATTGTTGGAAGACGGCACGCTGTTCACCGGAAAAGCATTTGGAGCGGAAGGTGAAACGACAGGAGAGGTCGTTTTTAATACGGGAATTACAGGCTATCAAGAGGTACTTTCAGATCCTTCATACTGTGGCCAGATCGTAACGATGACGTATCCATTGATCGGTAACTACGGGATTACCCGGGATGACTTTGAGTCGATTCGTCCGTACGTGCACGGTTTCGTAGTACGACGCCATGAGCCAACGCCAAGCAACTGGCGTGCAGAGTACAGCGTGGATAATCTGCTGAAAGAATACGGTATCGTAGGGATCAGCGAGATTGATACACGGATGTTGACTCGCCGGATTCGTCACCACGGTACAATGAAGGGAATTCTCACAACAGGATCAAAACCTGTCGAAGAACTGCTGGAGATGATGGGGGACACTACGATTGAGCAATTGCGTAACCAGGTGCCTATGACGTCCACAGAGCATGTGTACAACAGCCCAGGAACAGCGGAACGAATCGTATTGGTCGACTACGGTGCAAAAACAGGGATTTTGCGTGAACTGAGCAAACGTAACTGTGACGTTGTTGTCGTGCCTCATGACGTAACGGCTGACGAGATTCGCCGGCTGAACCCGGATGGCATTCAGTTGTCCAACGGCCCTGGGGACCCGAAAGACGTACCTCATGCCGTAAACATGATCAGCGAGTTGCTCGGTGAATATCCGATCTTCGGAATCTGCCTGGGTCACCAGTTGTTCGCTCTGGCAGCAGGCGCAGACACGGAAAAACTTAAGTTTGGACACCGCGGAGGAAATCACCCGGTCAAAGAACTGGAGAGTGGACGCTGCTTCATCACATCCCAGAACCACGGTTACACGGTAAACGAAGAATCTGTGAAAAGCACGGATCTCGAAGTTACACATATCAACAACAATGACAAGACCATCGAAGGTCTGAAGCATAAAACATACCCTGCCTTCTCCGTACAGTATCACCCGGAAGCAGCACCAGGACCTTATGATAACAGCTACCTGTTTGACCGTTTCATCGAAATGATTCGCGAGCATAAGATCACTAACCCGCAAAAGCCGCGTCAAGCCGTATTGGCAGCCGCAGTGAAAGGAGCGCAATAACATGCCGATTAACAAAGATCTCAAAAAAATCCTGGTGATTGGTTCCGGTCCAATCGTCATCGGTCAGGCGGCCGAGTTCGACTATGCCGGTACGCAAGCTTGTCAGGCACTGAAAGAAGAAGGCGTGGAAGTTGTACTTATTAACAGCAACCCTGCGACAATCATGACGGACACCAATATGGCTGATAAAGTCTACATTGAGCCAATTACGCTTGATTTTGTAACACAAATCATTCGTCAGGAACGTCCGGACGGCTTGCTGCCAACGCTGGGCGGCCAGACAGGTCTGAATATGGCTGTAGAACTCGCACGTGCGGGAGTACTGGAGCGCGAAAACGTAAAATTACTTGGAACACAACTGACTTCCATCGAAAAAGCGGAAGACCGCGATCTGTTCCGTGATCTGATGCGTGAGCTGGAACAGCCTGTACCGGAAAGTGTTATCGTCACAACACTGGAAGAATCTCTGCAATTCGCTGGTGAGATCGGCTATCCAATCATTGTGCGTCCGGCCTATACGCTGGGCGGAACAGGTGGCGGAATATGTGCAAACGAAGAAGAGTTGCGTGAAACCGTCGCTGCCGGAATTCGTTATAGCCCGATTGGTCAATGTCTGGTGGAGAAGAGCATCGCCGGCATGAAAGAAGTCGAGTACGAAGTTATGCGTGACAAGAACGATAACTGTATCGTGGTCTGCAACATGGAAAACTTTGACCCGGTAGGCGTTCATACAGGTGACAGTATCGTTGTGGCACCGAGCCAAACACTGTCTGACCGTGAATACCAAATGCTGCGTTCCGCTTCCCTGAAAATCATCCGTGCCCTGAACATTGAGGGAGGATGTAACGTACAGTTCGCACTTGATCCACATAGCTTCCAATATTATGTCATCGAGGTTAACCCTCGTGTAAGCCGTTCATCGGCACTAGCTTCCAAAGCAACAGGTTATCCGATTGCAAAAATGGCTGCCAAAATCGCGATGGGTTACACACTGGATGAGATCGTTAACCCGGTTACAGGCCAAACATACGCTTGCTTTGAGCCAACACTTGATTATATCGTAAGTAAAATTCCACGCTGGCCGTTCGACAAGTTCACATCGGCGAATCGGAAGCTGGGTACACAGATGAAAGCAACAGGCGAAGTGATGGCGATTGGACGTACATTTGAAGAGTCCATTCACAAAGCGGTTCGTTCCCTGGAGATCGGCGTACACCGTCTGTACCTGAAAAGTGCAGAAACACTGGATGAAACGACGCTGAACGAACGTCTGATGAAAGCAGACGATGAGCGTATGTTCCTGATCGCGGAAGCTTTCCGCAGAGGTTATACGCTGCAACAACTGCAGGATCTGACCAAGATCGACTGGTGGTTCCTGGATAAAATTGAAGGACTCATTAAGTTCGAAGATCGCGTTCGCGCTGAATCCGAATTGACTTCCGAAACGCTTTATCAAGCGAAACGCCTCGGTTTTACGGACCGTGCTATCGCTGAGCTACGTGCCGAAGGTCAGCCTGGTGGTACGTTGACTACCGAAGCTGAAGTCAGAGCACGTCGTGAAGAGGAAAACCTGCGCCCAGTCTACAAAATGGTAGATACTTGCGCAGCCGAGTTTGAAGCAACAACGCCATACTACTACTCGACATATGAAACAGAGAATGAAGTGATTCCTTCGGATAAGAAAAAAGTCGTGGTGCTGGGTTCCGGCCCGATCCGGATCGGTCAAGGTATTGAGTTCGACTACTCCACAGTACATGCGGTATGGGCTCTACAGAAAGCCGGATACGAGGCGGTTATTATTAACAACAACCCGGAGACTGTATCCACAGACTTTAACACATCTGACCGCTTGTACTTCGAACCGCTGTTCTTCGAAGATGTGATGAACGTCATTGAGCAGGAGCAACCCGTAGGAGTCATCGTACAGTTCGGTGGTCAAACAGCGATCAATCTGGCAGCACCGCTACGTAATGCAGGAGTAACCATCCTCGGAACGGATCTAGAAAGCATTGATGAAGCAGAAGATCGCAAAAAGTTCGAGCGTTTGCTCTCTCGTCTGGAGATTGCACAGCCAAAAGGTAAAACCGTTATTTCTGTAGACGATGCAGTTGAAACGGCACAAGGTCTGGGTTACCCGGTTCTGGTTCGTCCATCGTACGTCCTGGGCGGTCGGGCGATGGAGATTGTATACTCCGATGCGGAACTCTTGACTTACATGGAGCAAGCGGTAAAAATCAATCCGGAGCATCCGGTTCTGATCGACCGTTACATGTTAGGTAAAGAAGTAGAAGTGGATGCCATCTGTGACGGTGAAACGGTACTGGTTCCGGGCATCATGGAGCATATCGAACGCGCAGGGGTTCACTCTGGTGACTCGATCGCGGTATATCCTCCGCAGCATCTGTCAGCAGATCTAAAAGAGAAAATTGTCGAGATTACGATCAAAATCGCCAAGGAACTGAAAACGATTGGACTGGTGAACATCCAGTTTGTTATCCACGACGGTCAGGTTTATGTCATTGAGGTTAACCCGCGTTCTTCCCGGACGGTTCCTTTCCTGAGCAAAGTAACAAGCATTCCAATGGCGAACCTGGCAACACAAGCCATTCTGGGCGTGAAACTGAAAGACTTGGGTTATGTCGATGGCCTGTGGCCTGAAACGGATCATGTATCGGTGAAAGTTCCTGTGTTCTCCTTCGCGAAGTTGCGCCGTGTTGAACCAACTCTCGGACCTGAGATGAAATCGACAGGTGAGGTTATGGGACGTGACCCGAACTATGCGAAAGCTCTGTTCAAAGGTCTGATCGGTGCGGGAATGAAAATTCCAGCTACTGGAGCCATTGTGGTTACAGTCGCTGACAAAGACAAGGACGAAGCAGTACCATTGCTTGAAGGTTTCTACAGACTTGGCTACAAAATCATGGCAACTGGCGGAACCGCAGCTGCACTTCAAGCGGCTAACATTCCGGTAACCGTTGTGAACAAATTGAGCGAAGGCTCACCTAACATTCTCGATATGATCCGCAGCGGTGAAGCGAACTTTGTGTTCAATACCTTGACTAAAGGTAAAACACCACAGCGTGATGGGTTCCGTATCCGCCGTGAAGCGGTAGAGAATGGTGTGGTATGTATGACTTCCCTGGATACCATTCGTGCGCTGCTGATCATGCTGCAAACGATCAACTTCTCCTCGGAGGCTATGCCAGCCTTTGTATAATGAATAGTCACTTGATGAAGGACATCAGTCAGCCCACGGGCTGGCGGGATGTCCTTTATATCGGGCAAAAACGGAAAAAATAAGCACGCGGAAGGGGCGCTGGGATATGAAAAAACCGAATTTCAATGAAATGGCTGGACGGCTGATGGTTGCACTCGATTATCCGGGAGCGGATGAGGCTCAGAAACTGGTACAAGCTCTTGAGGGAATTCCCTGTTATCTCAAGGTAGGTATGCAGCTTTTCTATGCAGCGGGTCCGGACTTCATTCGGGAATTAAAAGCGAGAGGTTACTCTGTGTTTCTTGACGTGAAAATGCATGACATTCCGAACACCGTGCGCGGCGGCGCCGAGAGCATCACACGTCTCGGAGTGGATATGTTTAATGTGCATGCGGCAGGCGGCTTTAGCATGATGCATGCAGCACGTGAAGGCGCGGAAGCGGCACTTGTTGCTGATCCTTCGCTAACAAGACCTGAGATTATCGCTGTGACGCAATTGACCAGCACAAGTCTAGAGACGATGAATAACGAGATTGGTATCCCAGGGAGTGTAGAGCAAGCGGTCGTTCGTTATGCCGGACTGGCGCAGGAAGCCGGGCTGGATGGTGTGGTGGCTTCTCCGCTCGAAGTGCCAGCGATTCGGGCAGCATGTGGCAGTGATTTTCGCACAGTAACCCCCGGCATTCGTCCAGCAGGCAGTGGTCTGGGTGACCAGACACGTGTCCTGACACCAGGTGAGGCTATTAGCAGAGGTAGTCATTACATCGTTGTGGGCAGACCCATTACCGGTGCACCAAACCCGCGTGAAGCGGCAGAGACCATTTTGAAGGAGATGTTGAACGTATGATCGAACTTAGCCAAATTCCAAACCATATTGCATCCCAGTTGTTAAAAATCAAAGCGGTGGCACTGCGTCCACAGCAGCCATTCACATGGACATCCGGCATCAAATCGCCAATTTATTGTGATAATCGGCTGACCATGTCTTATCCTGAGATCCGTAACGATATTGCCGAAGCATTTGCTGCGATCATTCGTGACCAGTATCCAGATGCAGAAGTGATCGCAGGTACAGCAACGGCAGGCATTCCACACGCTGCATGGGTAGCTCAGAAGCTAAATCTGCCGATGGCTTATATCCGGGATAAAGCGAAGGGGCATGGCAAGGAAAATCTGATTGAAGGTTTGATCAGCGAAGGCCAAAAAGTAGTCGTAATTGAAGATCTGATTTCAACCGGCGGTAGTTCGATTAAAGCGGCAGAAGCTGTACGTGCAGCAGGAGCTACCCCACTTGCGGTTCTCGCTATTTTCAGCTATCAGCTGGATAAAGGTGTGAAAGCGTTCGAAGAGGCTGGCATCTCCCTACAAACTCTGTCAAATTATACAGCGTTGATGGATGTGGCTTTGGCTGAGGGAACGATTCAGGAGAGTGACTTTGCACTGTTGCAATCATGGCGTGAAGATCCTTCTTCATTTGGTAAATAATATCATTCGGTGGATGACAAACCGCTGCTTAGCAAACGGTATCAAAATTGTAATGATTGCCGTAATGACGGCAAAACAATCGAATAATCAAGAGGCATCCCGTATGTTGGGGTGCTTTTTTGTTATGTTCATCAAAATATTAACTTTTTCACGCTAACGTTGTAAAAAGCTTGTAACTTTTAGTGGAGAACAGTCGTTTATAATTCAGTGTAGCATGGAACAGATTTCTAGTTTTAGGGAGCATGAAGGAAATGTGTGGCATAACAAGAGAGGATGAGCGTGATTGCTGGCATGAAAAAATTATTTTCAAAGAAAAGACCTGCCAAGAGCCAATCGGGCGATGAACATGAGCAGGACCAACTTGGGCTGGAGGAAAGGGTTGCATCAAGAGAATCTTCATACATAACACAGCCCGAATATCCAGATCCCGAAGGCGTCATGTCTGATGAGTCATCTGTCTTGGAAGAGACTGCAGTTGCTATAGCTCCAGAGCAAACACCTCAGAAGGCCAAAACGAAGCCAAAGAAGGAATTGTTACCTCCATATGATGGACCTGTATTGGAGGTGCGTAACGTTCACCGCAGCTTTCAGACAGGCAGTCGTATCATTCATGTGCTCAAAGGTATTGATATGGAAGTAAAGCCGCAGCAGCTTGTTATGTTGAAAGGGCGATCAGGATCAGGTAAAACAACACTGTTGAACATGCTTGGCGGACTTGATCAACCTTCCAGCGGAGAGATTTTATTCTCCGGACAGCCGCTTCAGGATTGGGGAGATCAGAGGCGAACAGCTTTGCGGCGTAAGGAAATTGGTTTTATTTTTCAAGCGTATGCACTTATGCCTTTATTATCTGCATGGGAAAATGTAGAGCTTTCGCTCCGCATGGCGGATGTACCGCGATCGGAATGGAAGGAAAGAGTGGGTCATTGTCTGGATTTAGTTGGACTGACCAAACGCGTGAAGCACCGGCCTTTTGAAATGTCCGGAGGGGAGCAGCAGCGCGTGGCTATTGCTAAAGCGATTGCACATAGGCCTCGCCTGCTGCTTGCGGACGAACCAACGGCGGAGCTGGATTCCAAAATGGGTGCACAGGTTATGGCTGTGTTCCGCAATATTATTGAAGTAGAACAAGTAACGATATGTATGACTACACACGATCCTACAATTTTGGAGGTTGCGGACCATGTTTATGAAATGGCGGACGGCAGATTTCTCACGTAAAGGTGCCGTTTCGAAGAGGGGGAAACGCACAGCTCTTATTGTACTTGGTGCAATACTTGCTGCAACGATGTCAGGCTGTTCATTGCTGCCATCCGAATCGGAGGAAGAAGTGCTTCCACCAATAACACCGCCAACGATCTCCAAAAAACCGGAATATGAAGTCCGTACGGAGACGTTGGAGAAGAAGGTGAGCGGTACCGGCAAGATGATGAGTCAGCGTGAAGAAAAGACATATTTCACGTTGGATGGCATGCACATTAAAGAGTTGAATGTAAAAACGGGGGATAAAGTGAAGAAAGGACAGGTTCTCGCTGTCCTCGACGTAGCAAGTGTGGAGAAGGAGATTCGCGGCAAGCGGCTTCAGATTCGCAAATCGGAAGTACAGATGAAGGAAACACTGCGTAAGAAAGATGAGATGGACCCGGTGGAGTTTGAAGAAGCGACTATCGCTTTTGAAGAACTTCGTCAGGAGCTTGCTGATCTGGAAGAAAAGCTGGGACAATCCACGTTGACGGCTCCATTTGCAGGTACCATTATTGCGGTTCAAGTGGAGAAGGGTGCAGCCGTCAAAGCGTATGATCCTATTGCGACCATTGCGGATACGTCCAACCTGGTTGTGGCGGCTACATTTGCCAAGGAGGATCTGGAGAAGTTTACGTCTGGCATGAAGGCTGAGGTCGACATCAACGGTGCTGGCAAAGTGGCTGGTAAGATCAAAGCAATGCCTACGGCTAATGCTTCTAGTAACAATAGTGGCAATGGATCAGGTCAGGGCGAAGGTGGCTCACCTCCGCCGAAGGAAACGCTGGATCAATATGTTCTGGTTACCTTGGCGAAGATGCCTAAAAATGTAGAACGCGGTACGCCTTTAACGGTTTCGATTGTAACCCAGCGCACCGAGAACGCAATTGTCATTCCTGTATCTGCTCTGCGCTCCATCGGTTCCAGAACCTATGTACAGGTGATTGAGAATGATGGCAGCAAGCGTGAAGTGGACGTTCAGGTTGGACAGCAGACATCAACCGATGTTGAGATTCTGAAAGGTCTGACGGTTGGTCAGAAAGTTGTGGGACGCTAATGGGGCTGCCATTACTTCGGCTTCTGTTCCGCAAAATGTGGAACACGCGCTGGATGACCTTCAGCACATTAATCGGCTTGATTGTGGCGGTAGCGTTCACCGTCAGTATTCCAATGTATGCCGATGGTGCACTGAAACGGGTTGTCGCGCAGACGCTACAGGATAACAGTGAAGGTTTGCCAGCTGGATCACTGTTGATGAGTTACCAGGCACCTGGGGGTGCAAAGACTGATACAAGAGGATTAGATGAGGTGGATCGCTACATTCGTGAGGATGTTCCCCGCGACATTGGGTTTCCATTCCATACGTATGTGAACACGAGATCGATCCGCAGTACAGAAGTTAGTCCGGAGGACCCTACCAAAGTCGATGCAAGCCGTGTACGAAGCATGACACTGGGTACGATGAGTGGGCTAGATGCTCAGGTCAATTACTCGGCGGGTGTCAAACCCGGTAATCAGGTCAAAGGTGACATCATTGAAGCCGTGATGCTGGAAGAAGGAATGTACCGGAATGATCTGCATGTAGGTGATATTTTGGAATATCCGATCTACAGTGGTCTGGATATCACATTGCGTGTGAAAATTACGGGTTCTTTCAAGGCAGACAATCCGAATAGTCCTTATTGGGTTCAAGGCTTCGATGGCATGATGAATGGACTTTATGTGAATGAGTCGGTTTTTAATGACGTATTGCTCAAAGAAAAGGGCATTCCGCTCCAGAACTCACGCTGGTACTATGCTTTTGATCTGAAAGAGGTTCAGACCAGTCAGTTGTCTGGCCTCAGCTCTGTGCTGGAACGGCTGGATATTGATCTGTATCAGCGGCTGAAAGATACCAAAGTTGATATTACCTTCGGTGATCTGCTCAAGCAGTTCCGTAGTCAGAGTCTGCAGCTGCAGACTATGCTATTCACGCTCGCTGCACCGATGATTGCGATGGTCTTTTATTTTATTGCGATGAATGCCAGACAATCGCTACAAAAACAGGAAAGTGACATTGCAGTGCTACGTAGCCGCGGAGCCTCAGCTCGTCAGATCTTCTCGCTGTATCTACTTGAAGGGATTTTCCTGGGTGCGATTGCATTGGTGATTGGACCACTTTTGGGATGGTTCATGGCCAAAAGTATCGGCTCGGCAAGTGGATTTCTCTCATTTGTTGATCGAAAATCCATACCGATTGGAGTTTCGAAAGAAGCGATCCTGCTTGGCGTAGCAGCAGTACTGGTCGCTATTATTGCATCGCTTATTCCGGCTATTACGTATGCACGGGCAACTATTGTATCCGCTAAAAGACGTCAGGCACGTACTGATCGTGCGCCGCTGTGGCAACGCTGGTTCCTCGATGTCGGACTGCTAGGCCTGGCTGGTTATGGATACTATCTGTTTTATGAACGTCAGATGCTGACGTTCCAGACGGGAATGACAACGGATCAGTTACAAGTGCAGCCATTTCTGTTCTTTGTACCTGCGTTAGCGATCTTTGCGCTGGGTCTGTTTTTCCTGCGTTTGTTCCCTTGGATTTTGAAACTGATACAGTTGATCGGACGCAAGCTACTGCCGGTTCCGTTGTATCTGACRCTGACTCAGTTGTCACGTTCGTCATCATCCTATTATCCTCTCATGATTCTATTGGTGCTGACGCTCGGCCTTGGGGTATATAATTCGGCTGCAGCCCGAACCATTGATTTGAATTCAACGGAACGTACGCTATACCGTTATGGCTCAGATGTTATTATGCAAACGGTGTGGGAAGGAACCCCCGAGGTGAAGCCAGGAGGTTCTGGACAGGGTGGCGGATCAGGCGGAGGACAGCAAGGTGGTGGCGGCGGTACCGGTGGTGGCGCTGGTGGAGGAAATGGCGGCGGAGGAGCTCCTGGCGGAGGAGGTGGCGGTTCATCGCAGCCAACCAAAATCATTTACTCCGAGCCACCATTTGAAGTGTTCCGCCAATTAAACGGTGTGGAGCATGCTGCACGTGTACTTCAAACAAAGGGCAATATTATTGTCTCGGGTAAATCTGGCGGACAAGGGATGCTGGTCGGCATTGACAATGTGGACTTTGCCAAAGTGGCCTGGTTCCGTAACGATTTATTCCCTGCGCATCCTTATAAATATCTTGATTTGCTTGGCAAATATGAAGGGGCTGTTCTGATCTCCTCGAAATTTGCTGATAAGTTCAAGCTCAAAACGGGAGACATTGTCTCCATGGGGATACAAGGCCAAGCGATCGAATTTGTTGTTTTTGGCATTATTCCATATTGGCCTTCACAATATCCGGATCAAATGCCGTTCTTTGTGGCTAATCTGGATTATATCTACGATCAGGTTCCGCTAATGCCCTATGAGGTATGGTTGAAAATGAAACCGGATGCCAAGGTAGCTCCATTAATGGAGAAACTTGCGGCAGAGGGGATCGAGCTATCCTCAGTTCGTGATGTACGAACTGAACTGGTCACTCAGGGGAAACATCCATCCAGAGGCGGAGTATTCGGCATTTTGAGTTTGGGTTTCCTTGTATCGGTGATCATCTCGTTAATCGGTTACGTGCTTTACTGGTTCTTTAACCTTTCGGGTCGTGTGGTACAGTTCGGTGTCCTTCGAGCCATGGGTCTATCCAGAGCACAACTTAGTGGTATGTTATTGCTGGAGCAGGTTTTTACGGCTGGGCTTTCGATACTGCTGGGGATTAGTATTGGTCAGGTTTCAAGCAGGCTCTTCCTGCCCTTCCTGCAAACGACCGATAATGTGTCTGCACAGGTTCCGCCATTCCGCATCGTCTTTGAACAGCAGGATATGCTGCAGTTGTATGGTGTTACCGTAGTGATGTTAATTATTGGAGCATCGATGTTGCTCTGGCAGATTCGCAGACTTCGGGTTCATCAGGCGGTCAAAATGGGAGAGGAGAGGTAAACGTGATCCAATGCGAAGGACTTGTCAAAATTTTTAAATCCAGCGATGTGGAAGTCGTTGCCCTTCAAGGTCTCAATCTGACCGTTAATCAAGGGGAAATGATGGCGATTATCGGTAACAGCGGCAGCGGAAAATCAACACTGCTCAATATTCTGGGCGGTCTGGATCGCCCTACCGCAGGTACAGCGGTTGTCGGAGACTGGGATTTGCTCAAAATGACGGATGCTCAACTGGTGGAATACAAACGCCACACCGTCGGGTTCATCTGGCAAAATAACGGACGAAACCTGTTGCCGTATCTTACTGCGCTAGAGAATGTGGAGACACCGATGATTCTGGGAGGCAAACGCGATCGTGCGTATGCCATGCAACTGCTGGAATGGGTCGGTCTGAAGGATCGGATGCATAACAAATTGCATCAACTGTCGGGCGGTGAGCAGCAGCGCGTAGCAATTGCGATCTCCTTATCCAATCGGCCAAAGATCCTATTGGCGGACGAACCAACCGGTTCCGTCGATTCAGAGACATGTGATACGATTATGAACATTTTTCGCAAAATGAATAAGGAACTCGGCGTTACCATTGTCATTGTTACCCATGATTTGACGCTTGCTGGCAAGGTTGATCGGATCGTTGCGATTCGAGATGGTTTGACGAGTACTGAATTTGTGAAGCGCAATCCAAATCTGGACGATGATCAGGGGCTATCTGAAGCAGGTGCTCCTGATATTCATGAAGCTTTCGTCATTATTGATCGTGCTGGACGGCTTCAGGTGCCGAAAGAATATCTGGAAGCCTTATCGATTGATAGCCGCGCTACATTGGAATTTGACGGTGAACGTATTGTTATTACACCGCCAAGATAATTTACGAGGGGGAAATGGGAGATGAAAAACAGGTTTTGGGGAAAACGTGTGCTGGCCATTATGGCAACAGCAACACTGGCAATGCCGCTCATTGCAGGATGTACAGCGAGTGAGAATACAGATAATGAACAGCGCGTGCTGCGCGTAGCGACACTCTGGGGAGGTCAGGATGACAGCTACTTCCGTCAGCAATTTACGGATGCTTTTGAGCTTACGCACAAAAATGTCACGGTTGAAATCGTGCCTGCGGTTGATCAAGGTAGCATGTACGGTTATGGAAATCAGGAGGAACAAAAAGAAGCACCAGATACAATGGAGAGCTTAAAGAAAATTATGACGGGAGATAATCCCGTAGATGTCATTGTAGCGGATACCTCTACAATTAAGTCGTTAATTCAGGAGAACATGGTTAAACAACTTGATCCATTGATGCAGGAAGACAAATTTGACACCAGCGACATCGTGCCAAGTGTGCTTGAGGGAATTAAGGATCTGGGCGACCAGAACATTTATGCGCTGACGCCAACTTTCTCCTCCTCTGCTTTGTTCTATAACAAGGGAATGTTTGAAAAAGCGGGTGTTGAACCGCCAACGGATAACATGACGTGGGACGATATCTTTAATCTGGCGACTCGCCTTACTAAAGGCGAAGGTAAAGACCATGTCTTTGGAATGGCATTCACTACCTATAACGGCGGCTCCCCGTATTACTCCATGCAGCAGTATTATAATTCACTGCAGCTGAAAGTTTTTGACGATAAGGCAGAGAAAATGACAGTGGATTCTCCGCAGTGGGAGAAAGTGTGGAGTACGGTTAGCAAACTGGCGATTGATAAGGTCATTCCGAAAGGTGACGAGCCGCAGGATCAGCAAACGGAGGGGCGCTACAATCCTCTTCAGGGCGACTTGTTCCTGAGTGGCAAAACAGCTATGGCGATTGGAGATTACAATTACATCAATCAATTAATTGATGCCAATAAAAATGCTGATAAAATGAAAGATTTTACGAAAGTAGAGTGGGATGTGGTTACCCCTCCCGTTCATCCTGAAGCTCCTGAGATCGGAGGCAACATCTATCTGAGCAGCTTGATGGCAATCAATAGCTCAGCCCAGAATCCGGATGATGCGTGGGAACTGATCAAGTATATGAATAGCGAGGATTGGGCGAAGATCAAGGCGCGTAGCAGCTATGAATTGGTATCCCGGAAGAGCTTCATTAAGCCAAAAGACGGTTTAGATTATAATATTCAGGCGTTCTATACATTGAAGCCAGTGCCACCAACCAACACGAATCTTGATAAAATGTATCAGAAGATGCCTGGACTGTGGCAAGTAAGCGACAAAGGGATGGAATACTTTAATCAAGTGTTAGAGAATAAAAAGACACCGAAAGAAGCGCTGGGCGAATGGGCAGCCAAAGGAAATGAGATGCTTGCGAAGTTGAAAAAAGACCCTAAAGCAACATTCCAATAAGTTCTGCTTTCCACTTATCAGACATATCAACACATCAGTCAAAATTATTAACATACAATGAATTACATCATCATTATGTTAAAAAGGGTCGCTGGAGATTTTATGATCTCTGGCGGCTATTTTTACGAAATTTGGGTATTCTACAATTAGAAGCAACATATGAACCCTTTGGAAAGGACGAGCACCATGAGATGGATATATTTCGGCAAGCTGTATGCAACGAAATTTCAGGCAGGCTGCCTGGCAAAAAGATTGGAGCAGGATGGCTGGATTTACGGGCATAACGAGCCTGAAGAAGTTGAAGTATATCGTTCACGGAAAGGTCGTTATGGTGTGCGATTTATTCCCTGAGATTCTCTCTTGACTTATAGTAGGAAAATGGTGTATATTAATTAAGTCGCTGTTTATTAATTTTAACGACGCGGGGTGGAGCAGCCCGGTAGCTCGTCGGGCTCATAACCCGAAGGCCGCAGGTTCAAATCCTGCCCCCGCAATATAGCTTTACTGGATGGTTTACAGCGATCATCTGCACTGTTATATATTATTTGTCTAGGGCCCTTAGCTCAGTTGGTTAGAGCGGTCGGCTCATAACCGATTGGTCACAGGTTCGAGTCCTGTAGGGCCCATATTTTAGAACCCTTGCGATGCAAGGGTTTTTTTCTGTTTTCATAGATCATAATCTATAGTTTATATCGCGGTAGAGACAGAATATCTTTATCTTTTCCCTGTCGATCATAGCGAAAACCTTAAAGTTCACATAGCGAGTAAAGGGAGGCAGATGCTCCGTTTCTCTTTTATGGTGTATAACTTTTTCAAGTAAGGGTATGGATGTCCATGCCAGATGATCATTCTCGCATATACTATCTCATTCCCACCTATAGGAGGTAGATTTCATGACTCAATTAATTGATGCAAGAACCTCGCAAAATGCGAGTTTGGCTAACTCCATCGCCATACCGATTCTCGTTATCAACACTCCCCAGCTGTTTGGACAGATTGGTTTGGTAACAACAGCGACGATCGGTGCTAATCCTCGGGTTCAATTCAAAGGCACCGTAACTGTGCAGCTTCCTTTGGCACTTGCCGGTATAACCATTACGATAGTTCGGGGAACTGTCTCAACTGATCCGGTCATTTACTCTGCAACATCCACATTTAACTTGAGTGTTCTGGCACCACAAGTTATTACGTTCTCTGCCGATGATTTTAATCCACCAATTACACCGCAATTAACCTACACTGCATTTGTCAGCAGTAACTTGCTGGGTACTGTTCGTGTAGGTCCAGAGAACTTTGACGGTGTCTTGTACTCTGACTAATGGTTACTCGCTTGTTAGAAACATAAATGCGAGTCCAATCTGTTTTTGATTTGCTACGAAGTTTATAGTTTTTAATTTTATTTGGCGTTGTGCCTGTTTCGATGCGGAGCAGGCTTTTTTTGTAGAGAGGGTAGAAATGAATGACGCTCTGTATTCGGGGAAGAATGAACAGAGTATAGAAAGTAGAATCAGAAGGATATGATATAATTGTTTTTTTTCATAGAATCAGATGACTTGGTTCTAATAAATAGATAGAAAGCGAGTTTGATATAAGTGATGATGAAGAACGAAGGCCAGTATGTCCGGTTTAGTGAAGCGCCGGTTTGGGAATGGCAGAGAGCTTATTATGAACAGATGGGACTGGAAGCTTGGGAGAATCACCAGGTTCCACAATATATTACGAGCAATCCACTCATTGCGACAGCCTATGCTGAAATGATTTTTAGTTTTTTACAGGATATGGCGATCCAAGGTGAACAGCATGAGATGGTTACCATCGTTGAACTTGGTGCAGGAGCAGGAAGGTTGGCTCATCAGGTGTTGAACAAGCTATGTGCATTGAGGGAAATTGCGGGTATGGCGCTACCGCCTTTTCGTTATGTAATGACGGACCTGGCTATGGAGAATATAACAGGGTGGAGAGAGCATCCGTCGATGCAGACATACATAGAGCAGGGGATAGTAGATTTTGCACGTTTTGATGCGATGCAGGATACAGAATTAAGTCTGGTTATGTCAGAAACGAAGATAAGGCAAGGGGATTTGCAGCAGCCTCTGCTCATCATTGCCAATTATTTCTTTGACAGTATTCCGCAGGATTTGATTTACATTGGGGAAGGGCAGGTATTTGAATGTGATCTGCTTGTTGAACTTCCGAACCCTGTAGCAAAGCAGAAACCTGCCGAGATTCTAGAAAGTATGACACTGCAATATAAATATCGCCCTGCACCCGAGTACAGTGAAGAGACCTACCCTTACTCCGCATTGATGGCTTTGTACAAGGTCGAGCTGGAGGATTCGCATATTCTGCTTCCGTCGGCAGGCCTGGAGTGTCTTGAACGATTGAATAAGCTGTCCCGGTCAGGATACGTACTGATTACTGCGGATAAAGGAGATCATCGGCTGGATTACTGGAAATATGCAGAGCCACCTGAATTTACGTTACACGGCAGTTTCTCGTTGTCTGCGAATTATCATGCGTTAAAATATGTGCTGGAACAGCAAGGTGCCGCTACATATTTTACTTCACACCACTATAAGGATCTGAACGTTGGAATGATTTTAATGTTGGAAGCACCCATGAGTTATGTCAATACAAGGCTGGCCTATCACCGCTTTGTGGAGCGGTTTGGTCCAGACGATTTCTTTACCCTGAAAGAATGGATAGACCCTAAAGTGGATCAGATGGAGCTGAAACAACTACTGGCTTTCTGGCGATTGGGAGGATACGATGCCGAGTTTCTGATTCTTGCGTCCTCCAGGTTTAATGATCTTCTATCCGATGCAAGCGATGAAGAGATGTTCGACCTTCAATCCGGGATCAGGTTGATGTGGTCTTCCTATTATGCTATGGAACATCGGAATCAGGTGGCTTTTGTTTCAGGGCAACTCCTACTGGAGATGTTTATGTATGAAGATGCTAAGTTTTTCCTGGAAAAATCACTGACTGCCGACCTGGATACACATCAGACCATAGTATTATATGATTTGGCTGTATGCTGTTATGAACTGGAACAAGAACAGGAAGCCCTTGCCTATGCTCGCCGTGTACTCGAAATAGATCCGGATCATGAAGAGGCTGCGGCCCTTCTGGACGGCATAGAGTGAGTCCTTGTTTACAACAGCTGTATTAGTTGAATTCCATTAAAATGAAACCCTTATCCCATTTTTTACGTATTACTAAAAGGAATTAATTCCAATTTTAAGTAATGATTAGAGGGAGGAGGGGGAGTAATGAAAAAAGGCCTATCTATTTTGTTATTTCCGTTGTTATGGCTTGTAGGGGCTCTTAGCATTCTTAGTGGAAATAGCAACAGTATGAGCGATCTGATCTCACTTAAAACAGATATGGATCGGGATTCTATTAATGATGGACAAGCCATTTTTGATCAGATCGAAGGGATTAAAGGCTAGTTACATAAGAAGATAAGGACCATAAGTCAAGTCATACCTGAACCAATGAGGGATTCGGCTTTTGTCCTAGAGTCAACGCACGGGCCCAACAAAAAAGCCGTTATCACTGACAATGATGCACTCTCAAGGATTGGGCCATGAGACTTGGATATTCGCCCGGTCACTTGAGGGAAATACGCATATGTTATGGCATACCTTGAAATTCAAAGGAGGCCAATTAAATGAGTCATGTTGGATACGGTTGTGGCAATGTTGGTGGATTTGGCGGAGCGTGGACTTCGACTAGCGCAATCCTCGTTCTCTTCATTTTGCTCGTCATCATCACAAAATCTTTCTGGCTGTAAGATAACGGTCAGGCGCTCATGCATCAGCTCCACCAAGACTTTGGTGGGGCTTTGCTCATGTTTTACAGCCCAATATGACATGAATGACATTTGACAACTGAAAACAATGTGCTTAAAATCACATAAGGAGACTACTAACATAGATTGAAGGGATTGCAATGCCGTTTATACGATTCAAAGGATTCACGGGTTCTAAGCTGGAGGAAGTTGTGCCTCAAATTACCGAACAAATGGCCTTAATTACTCATATTCCGCAGGAACGAATGAAAGCAGAGCGTCATGATGTACAAGCCTTAACACCGTCCCCGGCGTCCATAGAGATTTTGATGTTTCAGCGTGAACAGGAGATACATGATCGAATTGCATCGTCCATGCAGTCTATTTTAGAGAAGGCTGAACTGCCGGATGTGCACATTTTTTTCAATATATTATCCCCTAATCTGTATTATAAGAAAGGCAAGCCGCTTACAGATTACCGATTGGATTAGAATGTTCAGATGTAAGAGGTTCTAGGATGTGTCTGAGAACGCGGTTAAATATGTACTTCAGTGGATTTCAAGACACACCCTAGATACATTTGGAAAAACGAAAAACGAAAAAGCTGCCTCCAGAGAAGCAGCCTGAGACGTGCAGTTGGACCATGCGTGTCTTTTTTTTATTTATGCAAGGGCCGTCTGGTATCCATACTTATTGAAGCACAGGAGGTGCTGTAAGTTAGGTGACGAATGGTCACAATCAGAGCCAGTACAGCCAATGAAAGGGCTGCTGCTGCCCAAAGTGCCTGGGTTGGTCCTAAATATAGAATTGTGATTACCGTCATGATCAATCCAATACCTGTTATCGTATAATTCGAAAACGAGAGCAAGTTATCGGTTTTAGCTATATCTTCGCCTCCCACCAATCGTGGCTGCAGTCTTTCCAGAACCATTGCTTCCCAGCGGATGACTACCAAAAGAAATAAGGCACCTAGACACATAAGCACAATATGTAACTTTAGAAGGGGAAGAGAGAATGAGATCCCAATGAGCAGCAGTGCTTTGGTTAAAGGAATACTGATCATAAGTCTCGATAATGTATTGCGTTTCATCAGCAAATGGAGCGTGATTCCTGCTGTTGCCTGAACTAGCAGATAGACGAACAGAAACAGTAGTGCATATCCAATCCATTGAGTCTGTCTGTATATAATATAGGTCAAAGTTGTAATTGAGATCACTTGTATAAGTGAGAGCAGCGTTCTGGCAGCCCAGAATGGATAAAATGCGATGTTCATACCAAGTAGTCCTTTCTGCAACGATACTTCTATATCATTTATCTTACGGTGCACGCTGCAGTAAAACCACAAACAAAGTTATCATATTCCCGTCAGAAAATACGAAAGACCAGTTGCGCAGGTGGCATCTGGTCTTACATTAAACTTTGTTGTTGTGTTATGCCATGGCAAGCGTAAAGGCAATCAGAAGCATAAGTAGACTGGACATACGCACCAGAGTCATATAAGATTTGCTGGGGTCGTTCTCACCTCGTACGAGCCAGCCATAGCGAAGATACCAGCCAAACCTGGGGAAACACAGATTAATCATACATAAAACCATAAATATAAAAAAGAGAGTTTTCATCGTCGATCTTCCTTCCTCGTCAACCATTAACGGGCCTGCCTTTATGGTCTGCGCCTGGAAAAAATGTAGACAATCAGTATACTGACGATGATCAATAAACTTTATCTGTGTATTTCTGAAAGATAGGCAGGTTATTGTGAATGGATAAAGATTGATATGATTAAGAACTATTACCCAAGAACTACATTGTTTGAATAACTGTGGTACAATAAAATAGATTGTTTAATATCAACACATACCATCTGGAGTTAAGGATGTGAGATGGAGGACACACAGACATGAGTCTATATAATCAACTCCCGATGCAATGGGAATTTATTATTTCGAAATTAAAATCCTCCGTTACGGTAGTTGACGCTACCTCGCCTGAGCTTCCGCTCATGTATGTAAACGAACATTTTACCCGGTTGACCGGATATACGCACGATGAGTCGATTGGACGGAATTGCCGGTTCCTGCAGGGAACAGATACAGATCCCGAAACCGTTTCACGTATTCGGGAAGCGATAGCCACACAACAATCGATCAAGGTCGAGATTTTAAACTATACCAAGAGTGGTCAGAAGTTCTGGAATGAACTGAATATTGATCCCATCTTCAATGAATCAGGGGATTGTCTTTACTTTGTTGGCATTCAATATGACATTTCTGAACGGAAATTTGCGGAACAGCAACTGAAACTCGCCGCATCGATAGCTGAGAAAACGAGCAGAGGACAGCTGGAATTCATCGGCAAGTTGAATCATGAGCTTCGTACACCGTTAAACGGAATTATGGGCATGATCGAACTTGCGGGAATGGGTGATATGACCGAAGAGCAAAAAGAGTATCTGGATCTGGCACGTCAATCGGGAGAAGCGCTCCTGAACATTGTAAACAACAGTCTGGATATGGCAAAGCTCGGCAGAGGCAAAATGGGAGTGGAACATATCGAGTTTCAGCCGCTAAAGCTGATTCAGCAAATTGTGAAGACACATGAACTGGTAGCCATGAATAAAAAAGTTCGTTTATTTTGTCATGCTGATTTGGGTATTCCTGATGTGCTGTGGGGCGATCCATTAAGACTACGGCAGGTGCTTGATAATTTGCTGAGTAATGCCATCAAGTTTACGGAGCAAGGAGAAGTGCAGCTTCTAGTGGATGTCAAGCAGCAATCGCATGAGATGACCATGTTGACTTTCTCTGTAAGGGACACAGGTATCGGCATTCCGTCTCATCAGATGGACCAACTGTTTGATGCCTTTACGCAATCTGATATTTCACATGCTAGACGGTTTGGAGGCAGTGGCCTTGGATTAACGATTTGCAAAGAGCTGTTGGAATTAATGAACGGTACCATTACTGTAGATAGTGCTGAAGGAAAAGGGACAGAGTTTCAGGTGACCGTGCCTTTTCTAAGCGGGCAAAGTATTTTTAACGCAGGATAAGAGAGTGCAAAGTAAGCAGCCGGAATAGATCTGGCTGTTTTTTGTTGTGGAATGGATTGTTTTACGAACTGGCGTTCTGTTATAATGCTAGGGATGTTAGTGTTACATGGGGGAGGCACATCATGAGTAGGAGACGTGGCAGAAAAGGAAGTCGAGGGAAACAGCGATTCAAAGGAAAACTGCTAACCTTAGTGGGCATGATATTGATTGCTCTTTATGCATGGGCCGGGGGAGAGTGGCCGCTGGACATTCCATCTCCGTTCAAACCAAGCGACAAGAGTGTAGATCATACAATTACTTTTCCTGCAGATCGATATCCTGAAACAGCAAACCATATTCGGAAGGCAATTCAAGCCGGGCATGCTGATGTCTGTACGATTGACCGAAAAGGCGCCGAAGGGAACAGGGAGTTGTCGCTGAAAGGTGTTCCGGTCAAAAAAGGGAAGGATCGGGATGAGTGGCCTATGGCGATGTGTGCAGAAGGGGGAAAAGGTGCGGATATCCAGTACATTACGCCTAAAGATAATCGCGGTGCAGGCTCATGGGTGGGTAATCAACTAAGTACATATCCGGATGGTACGCGCGTTAAATTTGTTGTGAAATAAAACAGCACCTGTTGCGGCAATGGAAAGGTTCGGAGACGAAGTGTTTTTTGCTTAGGGAAAATATAAAAAAAGTCATTATCAGTCACATAAAAAAAACCAGACGTTAGTGGCGTCTGGTTTTTGAGTATAAGTTCGCTGTATTTGAAAGACAAGGTCTCCGGTATACAGCTTATATATCTAATAGCATATGTCTACGTTCTCTGTAACTAGGAGCAGTTGAATATGCACAATGACAAGTACCTACACGAGCTGCATAGTGCCTAGATGGTGAGAGCGAAGGGTTAAAAGGCGAGTGACCTGTTCGACTTCATCAAACGGAATCCACACATTTCCCTGGACCGTCCGTAAAGAGAGAATGGAGCTGTCGGCAGATCGCTCCGGGAAGCCAGTTACTGTCTGTCCGCTTGTATTCCGAACCAAAATTTGTTGATTGCGCCGAATGGCAATTTCTACCTCTTTTTTCATAAGTCATTGCTCCTGATTTATAAGATGTTCATCCGTATGTCTAAGTTATCAATGGTTAATTTGTCTTCATTATCTAGTCTATCAGAACTAGGTATAGATTTCCAGTAGAGAAATAATCAAACTGTTCTAGGTGTATTGACTTAGCGAGTGGAAAGGCGTTACTGAACATAAGCTACAGGGTTATATAAGGTATGAGGAAGAGGAGGGGAACAGCATGACGAAACTGTTCGTTGGGCTTGCTCGTTCGGAGCACGATGCAGTTATCTTATTGAATGCGTTAAAAAAGGAAGGTATCAAAGATCAATATCTGGGGGCTGTAGCCAAGGAGCAGTTAGATCTGGAGATGATTAGTGAGAAGACGGGACTACCCAAACCGCTAAAAGGTGCCGGAACAGATGGAGCGTTTGGAGCGCTGAAGGGCATATTAGCCGGGCTCGGAAAACGAATGGATCAGACCGCATCCATCGGGAAAGCGGTTCGGAGATTAGCAGGCAATGAGATTGGAAGTGAGACAGATGATCTAGTCTTAACGCTGACAGAAGCAGGCATTCCTGAAGAGGATGCACATCATTACGAGGACTGGTTACTGCAAGGTCACATTCTGGTTTTTGTAGAGTGCAGTGAGGAGCAAGCGGAGCGTGTGAAGTCCATTTTGTTTTTTTTAGTTTAATTTAAGGCTGATTTTAGGTTCCTTTAATGTTGGGGGGGTATTCTTATCTCACACCTCCCTTAATATAGATGGTTTACCGGAAGTCCGGGACCGCAACTCGGACTTTCTAGGCACTGTGAGCTGACGCTTGCAGTGCCTGTTTCATTTTTTTAGGAAAAAGTGTTGCATTATTAATTTGTTCATGGTAAGATATTTCTTGTCGCCAAGAAAATAATACATACGCCGGGGTGGCGGAATTGGCAGACGCACAGGACTTAAAATCCTGCGGTAGGTGACTACCGTACCGGTTCGATCCCGGTCCTCGGCATCTCTAAGAAAAGATCACATGAGCTCTTGTTAAACAAGAGTTCATGTGATTTTTTTATGCAATTTTTTGCTTCTAGAAATATGATTTCATCTCAAGCAGTTTCTTCATAACCCCGCAGTTCATAAACACAACACCCACATAATACATATCAGAAAGTGGATTCGGGCGTCTTTTTATGAAGTGAGGTGACAATGGTGTATACTATCTGTAGGCATATATTACCTTTCCCTTGCTGACGGATGAAGTTCCAATAAGATACATTACTCGAAAATCGGAGTGCAGTGTAACTTGCACATATGAACGAGTATCCAGTCATCAAACAACACAACAATCTATGGACGGAGGACTCAAGTTTATGTTGAAACAGCTTAAGCCATATAAGGTATTACAGGAGCGTAGAATCGAAGAACTGAAATCCGATGCGTACCTGCTGGAACATCTAAAATCGGGTGCTCATATCGTATTGTTGTCCAATAGCGATGATAACAAGGTGTTCAACATCGGTTTTCGTACACCTCCCGAAGATGATACAGGGGTAGCTCATATCCTGGAACACTCCGTGCTCTGCGGCTCGAAAAAGTTTCCGGCCAAAGATTCCTTTGTGGAGCTGCTCAAGGGTTCACTCAATACATTCCTTAACGCCATGACGTATCCTGACAAAACCGTCTACCCCGTTGCGAGTCGCAACGATCATGATTTCCATAACTTGATGGATGTGTATCTGGATGCGGTATTAAATACAAATATTTATGAGAATGAAAAAATATTTTTGCAGGAAGGTTGGAATTACAACCTGACTTCTGCAGATGACGAACTGACATACAACGGTGTGGTGTATAACGAGATGAAGGGTGCCTTTTCTTCGCCAGAACGGTTGGTTCGACGAGAGGTGCTGAACTCTCTTTTCCCGGATACGACATACTCCTGTGAGTCTGGGGGCTTCCCGGAGGCGATTCTGGATCTCACTTATGAGGGATTGCTTAATTTCCACAAACGGTACTATCATCCGTCCAACAGTTACATCTATCTGTACGGGGATATGGATATGGAAGAGAAACTGCAATGGCTCGATGAACATTACCTGAGCAACTATGATCGGATCGAGATTGACTCTGAGGTTAAATTGCAATCTGCCTTCCCGAAACGGGTGGACACGGTGAAGTCCTACTCTGCGGGAAGCACGGAATCCGAAGTAGACAACAGCTTTTTGACCTATAATGCGGTAATTGGCACAAGTCTGGATAAGGAATTGAACATTGCGTTTCAGATTTTGTTATACGCATTGCTCAATGCACCGGGAGCTGTTCTGAAGCAAGCCTTGCTAGATAAAGGCATCGCGAAGGATGTTTACGGCTCTTATGATGATAGCTTGTATCAGCCTGTGTTTACGGTGGGACTGAAGAAGAGCAACTTGTCCAGCAAGGACGAATTTCTCGGGACGATCAAGGAAGTGCTGGAGCGTGTTGTGAAAGAAGGATTTGACCCGAAAGCATTGCTTGCCGGCATCAATTCTTATGAGTTTAACCACCGGGAAGCGGACTTTGGCCGCATGCCGAAAGGACTGATCTACGGACTCTCCTCCCTCCAAAGCTGGCTGTATGATAAGGAAGCAGCTTTCACGTATTTTGAGGCGAATGATGTATTTGCAGAACTTCGGTCCAAAATGAAAGACGGTTATTTCGAACAACTGATTGAGAAGTATTTATTACAAAATACACATACATCATTTGTCGCGCTCACACCGGACAAAGGCTTGAACGCACGCAAGGAAGAGGCGCTGAAGGAGCGGTTGAAGTCAGTGCAGGCTGGACTTAGTCCAGAAGAGGTGCAGGGTATGATTAAGCGTACCGAAGCACTTGCCGAGTACCAGAACACTCCTTCCACCAAGGAACAGCAGCAGGTCATCCCGACGTTGTCTATTGAGGATATTGATACGAATGCGTCTAAACTGTACCAAACGTTGAACAACGTGGATGGCACAACGGTTTTGCATCATAACTTGTATACGAATGGCATCGGATATCTGAGGCTGTTGTTTGATATCAAGGAAGTACCACGGCGCTTATTGCCTTATGTGGGATTGCTCAAAAACGTACTTGGTTACGTAGACACACAAAATTACTTGTTTAACGAGTTATCGAATGAAATTCATATCCATTCTGGCGGAATCAACAGCGGGGTTGGTACGTATGCGAATGCGCATCAGCTTCATGATTTCAAAGCAACCTATGAGTTCAATGCAAAGGTGCTTTATGACAAATTGGGATTTGCTTTTGATATGATTAAGGAAATCGTGTTTACGTCACGTTTTGACAACTCCAAGCGACTTTTCGAGATCATTTCTCAGGTGAAAGGTAATTTGCAACGTAATCTGATCAACAGTGGTCATTCCGCAGGAATTGCCAGATCGTCCTCGAAACATTCAGCCGTTGCTGATTTCCGGGAGTCGGTTAGCGGGATTGCTTATTATCAGTGGCTTGAGGATCTACAGGCGAACTTTGATGCGAAAAAAGAAGAACTGTCCTCTAGTCTGCAAGAGCTGATGGGTTACATTTTCAGACCGGAGAACCTGCTTGTCAGCTATACGGCAGATGATAAAGGATACGAAGGTCTGGAAGAGCAGGTGTCCGCTCTGAAAGCAAAGCTGTTCACACATGAAGTGGCGAAGGAAGCTTTTGCGTTTACGCTTGCAACACATAACGAAGGTTTCCGTTCTCCATCCGAGGTTCAGTATGTGGTGCAAACCGGGAATTATATTGAAAAAGGATACGCTTATACAGGCTCACTGCGTGTATTGCAAGGTATCTTGTCACTGGACTATCTATGGAACAATATCCGTGCCAAAGGTGGCGCTTACGGCTGTATGTCCGGGTTCAGACGCAATGGAGACAGTTATCTGGCTTCCTACCGTGACCCGAATCTGGATAAAACCTATAAAGTATACGAGGAGATTCCGCAGTATCTGAACGATTTCCGTGCCGACGAACGGGAGATGACTCGTTATATCATCGGTGCGATTCAGGATCTGGATGCGCCAAGAACGCCTTATAGTGAAGGGGCATTCTCACTGGAATGTTATCTGTCCAATGTGACGGAAGCTGATCTGCAGCAGGAGCGCGATGAGGTGCTTGGTACGAAAGAGAGCGATATTATCGGGTTTGCCGGATTTGTTTCTGCCATTCTGGAGCAACAGCATCGGTGTGTTATTGGAAATGAGCACAAGATTGAAGAACAGAAACAACAGTTCGATGAAACGTTGGATCTGATCAAACATTAAGGTGCGGTGACCCAGGTGCGGCTGTGAAAAGAAAGCTTCAATAAACATCCCTAGAAAAAAACATTTTTAGATAACAAGAAGAGACACTTGCATGGGCTGGTAAGTAAAACAGCTGGTGCAAGTGTCTTTTTTAGTATATTCGAGTTCCCGCTTAAGTTACCGCAAGCATGTTGTAAATTTTAAGCGTGCGCAGATCTTCCTTGGAGATTTTCAGCTCGTTGTAAAGCTCTGGCGTTTCGGGTAGCGGAGTGCGGGAGAAAAGCATTTTCAGCGCAATGGGCATAAATGGCCTGAATGAAACACCAGCCATCAATCCCCACTTTTTCTCCGATTCCTGGAATGAAGCCAGAATATTAATATATAAATTCTCCAGCGGCGTGGCCTGATTTTTCAAAATGAGCGTGGTCAAAGTATCATAATGCTCGGTATGACCCCAGTACATATTTTCACATTCCTGATAATTGTCAAAATCCTTCACATTCATATACATCACCGTACGGTAGCGATTGGCGTCCGATTGAGCCATCATGTCAATCACGCAGCGAATGAGACTGTTGTTCCTGCCGTCGTAGAAGTACGAATAGAAGCGGGTGGAGTTTCTGAAAAAGCTGGACTGGACCGTGTTCATCAGCGGAGACGCATGCCTCGGTTCTTGGTAAAGTAACTGCTCGACCTGAATGTTCAGCGCATCTGCAATCTGGTGCAGTGTGACGAGATCCAGCGTAATATCACCGCTCTCATATTTGGAAAGAGTACCTTTGCTCTTGAAAATCTGGTCTGCAAGTTGTTGTACGGTGAGCCCGCGCCATTTGCGGAAGTTTCGTATTTTTTTGCCCACTTCCTGGTTGATGTTGTTCATTGGGGTGCTCCTTATCGAGTTGGATGATCAGAAGTGTTTCCTGAGAATAGACAAATAAGCTGAAAGTCTTTCTTAAACGCCAAAGCCTATCAGAAATATATCACTTTTTCAATGAAAAGCCTATTCTAAGGAAACATCAAAAGTGTTTTGTTTCTTCTAAGTAGATTCCCTTGCATTTGATGCAACTCCGGCTGCATGGAACAATAGGGTTAGAATTGATGAACCGAAGAACGGATAGATTCAACATCCATAAATGATGAAACGAAAAGACAGAGGAGTTAACCCCATGACCAAAATGAGCAAAATGAATACATCCTATAATTTTGATGAGATCATTGACCGCACCGGAACCAACGCCATGAATACGGATGGTTTCCGCCAATATATTTTTAACGCAACGAGTGAGATGAAATTTCCGTTTAAGGATGAGGAGTTCATCCGCATGTGGATTGCCGATATGGAGTTCGCTACACCTCCCGAGATTTTGGATGCCGTGAAAGATCGTCTGGATCGCCGCATTATGGGGTACTCTCAAATTTTTGACCCGGCTTATTACGAGGCGGTTGCGAGCTGGATGGAACGATATTATGACTGGTCTTTCCCGAAGGAGCATCTGGAGACATCGAATGGCATTATCCCTGCGCTCTATGAGCTGGTGGAGTATATCTGCAAGCCGGACGAAAAGGTATTGATCCTGACACCGTCCTATGGATTTTTCAAATCGGCAGCAGATCATAACCAGCTTGAACTAGTGTGCTCGGATATGTTGAATGAAGAAGGGCACTATACGATTGACTTTGACGATTTTGAAGCGAAAGCCAGAGACGAGAAAGTTCGGGTATGCATTTTCTGTAATCCGCATAATCCATCTGGACGCATCTGGAGCACCGAGGAACTGAAGCGAGTAGGCGAAATCTGTTTGAATAATGAGATATGGATCATATCAGATGAAATTCATTGCGATCTGCTTCGTACGGGAAAAACACATACCCCACTCGCCAAACTGTTTCCGGATACGGACCGAATTATAACTTGTATGTCTCCCAGCAAAACGTTCAACATGGCCGGTCTGATGTTCTCCAACGTTATCATTCCGAACAAGGCACTAAGGGAGATCTGGCAGGCACGTCATTACGGCTTCAAAAATCCGCTAAGTATTGCGGCGACTCAAGCCGCTTATGAACATGGCGATGAATGGCTGAGACAGTTAAAGCTTTACCTGGATGATAACTTTGCGTATGTTGATGACTATTTAAAAATACATCTGCCACTAGCTGTCTTTCACATCCCAGACGCCACATACCTGGCCTGGATTGATATTACGCCATATGCACCGAAGAATGTCAGCCTGCCTCTGTTCTTTGCAGAGCAAGCAGGCGTATTGCTGGAGGACGGAGGAATGTTTGTGGCAAACGGCGAAGGTTGCATTCGGTTGAATCTGGCCTGTCCTCTTTCTGTCCTGAAGGAAGGCTTGAGTAGAATTAGTCGGGTGCTGGTGGACCAAAAGACGGGACAAAAACAGGTGAAAGAGGTACCTGTACACGTATAGCTTCGGCAGGTTTTACGATGAATTGTCTGTATGAAGTGTAATCTTAAGCATCGGACTATTGAATCTGCGATGTATACAAATCATACTTGAATCCATCAAAAGCACACTGAAGCTGATTTATACGGGAACACGGGTATATACAGTCTGAATATTAAAGGGGCGGAGCAGAACATATTCTGTGTCGTCCCTTTTAGGTGTTTCTTTTATTTATCTGAACGGTTTGCTTTCTCTTCATCGTACACTTCTGGTCTGTCGACTACGGTTATGTTAAAATGATGGATAGTCTATGAGTCGCTGGACATGTGACTCTTGCAGGGAAGAGCCCATCCAAACGGGCTACACGGATATGTATTCATCAGGGGAAAGGAGCCTATATATTATGTTTGGAAATGATTGGGACGAGGTGTTGCAGCAGGAGACGGAAGCGGAGTATTTTGACAAGATTCGTTATGCGCTCGCTGCCGAGTATAAAACACAGACCGTCTACCCGCCCAAAGAAGATTTGTTTTCTGCCTTGAAACTGACCCCGTATCATCGGGTGAAAGCCGTCATTATTGGTCAAGATCCTTATCACGGGGCGGGGCAGGCTCACGGATTAAGCTTCTCGGTCAGACCCGGGGTGCGCGTACCGCCCTCACTAAAAAATATATACAAGGAACTTCAGGCTGATCTGGGTGTACCTGTTCCAAAGCATGGTTCACTAATTCATTGGGCGGAGCAAGGAGTGCTGTTGCTGAATGCGGTTCTGACGGTTCGGGAGAGTCAGCCGAATTCTCATCAGGCCTTGGGTTGGCAGACGTTCACGGATGCCGTCATTCGTGAGCTGAATGAGCGCAATGAGCCTATGGTGTACATGCTGTGGGGAAGCCACGCTCAGAAGAAGGGTGCTTTTATTAATAGAGACAAACATCTGGTTCTGGAATCAACACATCCGAGCCCTTTAGCTGCACATCGCGGCTTTCTTGGAAGTCGGCCGTTCTCCAAAGCGAATGAATTTCTCGTCTCCAAAGGTATTAAACCGATCGATTGGACAATACCTGAAAACTAGATATGTTGAACAAATCATTTACACAAGGAACGGAGAGGACAGAAAAAACCTGAAAAAGCGAAGCTAAGAGCTTTCTGAAAGAAAGCTGCATCGGAAGCATAGGCTTCGTCTTTATCACCGGATTTTCCCCTTTGGAAAATGGAATCAAAAAATCTGGGGGTAACCGCTACTCTCCAGGTTATTCTGTCATCGGAGTGTCTGTGTAAATATCTTTGGTTCAACGGATATAGATAGATTGGAGGCGAGCACATTGCGACATTGGATTGGACGAAAAGTAGCAGTATACCGGGCAACAGGAATTCGCGAGCCTCTGAAGGGAACGCTGGTTGAGTGGGATGAAGAAACGGAATGTGTTCGAATCGGACCGAAACGAATCAAGGTGTCGTTTGACAATATTGCAATGATCAAACCTCTTCCTGACGAAAGCCTGCCTTTGAGGAAAGCGCGTTCCGAAGTGCACAAGATCGGATATGTGATGAAAAAAGCAATCCAGTTTGAAAATGCGATCTATTTCAAGTCACAAATTATGATCTGGCGGCGTGCCAAAATTGTCGCGTTATCCACCACGATTGTAAGACATGACGAAGATCAGGTCGAACTTGAAGATGGCCGGTTACTGCGCAAAGATAAACATATGTTTGTTGTGCGTTCGCGGCGCGGCATACGATAGCCAGGCTGAAATTTAATATGGTTTTCATATTGCGATCATACGGCATTAATGTTTCGACCTTATAGTAGGTAGTAACAACCCCTTCTAAATGAATGTGTATGGATTTGGGAACCCGGCCGGCTGCAAACGGTCGGGTATTTTTTTGTCTTTTTTAGTGGAAGGCGCATGAAACTAACATGGAGAGGCGAAGAAACAAATGATATATAAACTTCATATAACGCTGTGTATGTATTCTGTTAATGTGCTGTAACATAGCAATTACATTTGTACTGTATACTAAGGAGATATATAAGTTGAACTAACCATTTACACAAAAACGGAGAGGAGAGAAAAAACCTGAAAAAGCAAAGCGTTCGCCTTTATCACCGGATTTTCCCTTTGGAAAAGGGAATCACAAAAAATCTGGGGATAACAGCTACTCTCCAGGTTATTCTGTCATCGTAGTGTCCGTGTAAATATTTTAGTCCAACTGAGATAGATCTCAAAAAGGAGTGAAGAGACTTGAAACGGATATGTGTTTTTGCAGGGTCTAACCCGGGAAATCATCCCGATTATATTGAACACGCTGCCCAGCTAGGTAAACAGATTGCAAACAGCGGATATGCTCTGGTCTATGGTGGCTCTTGTATGGGTTTGATGGGGGCAGTTGCGGATGCGGCTCTTGCGGCAGGCGGAGAAGTGATTGGTGTTATGCCTACGGGTTTATTCCGGGGTGAGGTAGTTCACGGGGGGCTTACTCAACTGATTGAAGTGGGTACGATGCATGAACGGAAGTCAACGATGGCACAGTTATCCGATGGTTTTATCGCACTTCCAGGTGGTATGGGCACGTTTGAAGAATTGTTTGAGGTACTGTGCTGGGCACAGATCGGCATTCATCGCAAACCTGTTGGCCTCTTGAATGTGAACGGTTATTATGAACCACTTATGAAAATGGTGGAGCACAGTGTACATGAAGGCTTCTCCAACACATCACATCTCAGTTTGTGGAGTCTTGAGTCTGATCCGGCTGAACTGCTTGCTCAGATGGCCGCCTACATCCCCAAGGAATTAACTCAGAAATGGTCTGAACTCAGCGGAAAGTAAAGGTTAAAGAAATTGAAAGCCGTAACCTGCTGCTTCAAATGAAAAATTCCTCAGCTGCCCAAGCAAATAACGCTTGCGGACATAGTCTATAGTGTACTTTGATGAAGAGGGGAGTGTCACTCATGAGCGATCTCAAAGGAGCAGGTTACGGCTACTGTGGAGGTTTCGGTGGTGGTGTATGGACATCAACAGGCGCAATCCTGGTGTTGTTTATCCTGCTGGTTATCATCTCCCGTACGTTCGTACTGTAATGCAGACCATTCTATAACAGATGCATGCTGACTCACGGCATCATTCGAAGAAAATGGCCTTTCCAAAGAGACGTCGGCGGCTGTCGGCGTTTCAGGGGAACGGTTTTTTTGCTTGTGCCTAAAGAAAGACCTCCATCCCATAGCAATGAGATAGAGCTATCTACTTGGAAACTATACGACGATTTCCGTAGTATCGCTGGGCAGAAGAAGTGTTTTCCAGGCAATGTATAGTCCAATAGCGGAAGCGATCAGTGCAAGGATGGCGGCAACAAAGGCCAGCTTATCCAGTCTATTTTGTTTGGGTTCGATAACGCTGGACTGATTACTTGTTCTATCAGGTAAAGAGAGTCCTCGAACAGAAGCTCGCGGGATCGTTTGTCGTGATCCGGGAGGTCTTGGCGCACTGAATTTTGATCCTGGTTCTGATCTGTTCTTAGATAAACGGTGGGATGAAGACTTTGGGGCAGAACAAGACCTGGAAGAGCTCAAGTGCGTTCTTGTTCGTGGTTTCATTGGTTTCAAAGGGCAACCTCCTTACAGCGGAGTGCAGTTGTCTACGACTGATATTATATTATGTTGGTTTTTAGATTGAGTTCGCAAAAATGAGTGAATCCCCAGCCCTTAAATGTTAGACCCGTGCTGAATGAACAAGCCAGTATACAATTAAACGCTCTCTTAATACGTGTATGACAAATGGTGTATATAGTGAAAGTTCATAGAATCCACTTTGAATGCAGGAGGGTCTGGATTGAACAAAATTGAAATTATTGCCCACCGTGGTGCATCTGCGGTATGCCCGGAAAACACGATGATTGCATTTGAGCGAGCTCTGGAATTGGGGGCAACAGGAATTGAGACGGATGTGCAGATGTCAGCCGATGGTCGGTTGGTGCTCATTCATGATGAAACTTTACAACGGACGGCGGGAAGCGAAGGCTGGGTTAAAGATTGCACCTATGATAAATTGCGGACTCTTGATGCAGGCTCTTGGTTCCATTCGGATTTTGCCGGAGAGTCTATTCCTTCACTGGAAATGTTGTTTAACTTGGTACAAGGCAAGAAAATTCTGCTTAATGTAGAGTTGAAAAATGGCATCGTTCCATATAAAGGGATGGAAGAGAAGGTCATTCAAGTTATTCGGGAGTGGAAAATGGAACAGCAGGTTGTTCTATCCAGCTTCAATCATGCTTCGCTTGTTAAATGTAAGCGTATTGCGCCGGACATTCGCACTGGGCTTTTATATATGGAGAAGTTGTATCGTCCTTACGATTATGCGGCTAAACTGGAGGCATCAGGTCTTCATCCGTACAAGCTGGCTGTGGCCAAAGAGGAAGTAAGTGCTGCTGTTGCGCAAGGTATAGTCACTTATCCCTTTACCGTGAATGATCCCGGCGATATGGAGATGATGATTAATATGGGAGTACAAGGCATCATCACCGATTTTCCAGATGTACTTGCTTCATTGATGACCGCGTGGAGGCGCTAAGCGAATAGAGGGGGCAGATTAGATTTTAACCAAAATGATAAAAGTGAAAGCCATGCAGGAGATGTAGCGCTGTATGGCCTTTTTTATGCATATTCATGCGGAAATATTCATATCTGCACGAAAGTTGTCCTTTTTGTCCATTGCCAGACGGGAAGGATTGTCTTACAATGTTATATGGGAATGAGAATCAATATCAATAGAAGCGGTATTTTGGAGAGGTGATTGTTATGTACATAAGTTTAACAGGCTTTACTCATAACGCAGGTGGACAAGTATGAGCTCAAATAGTTCTTCCACGCAATCTAATGGGGAGTCACCTACAGCGAAAATTCACACACGCCCATGGGCAGCCACTCTCATTCTTACTGGTGGTATTCTGTTACTTGCTCTGGGTATGGCGTTGTCTATTTCGTTTGGTGCTGCGGATATTCAGCTCGGTGTCGTCTGGCAGGCTGTATTCAATTTTAACCCAGACTTGACTCCTCATCAGATCATATGGGAGATTCGGCTACCGCGTATTCTTGGCGGAGCGATGGTGGGTGCTTGCTTCGCTGTTGCCGGTGCGATTATGCAAGGCATGACCCGGAATCCGCTCGCCGATTCGGGACTGCTTGGTCTGAATGCTGGTGCCGGATTTGCGCTCGCGATCTGTTTCGCCTTTTTTCCAGGTTTGCCGTATATGTACATTATTATGTACTCATTCCTGGGAGCAGGGCTTGGTGTGCTGCTTGTGTATGGTTTCGGTGCGGCATCCAGATCGGGTCTAACGCCGCTGCGTCTCGTGCTGGCTGGAGCTGCAGTGTCGGCTATGTTATCTGCACTTAGTGAAGGCATTGCGCTCTACTTCAGAATCGGACAAGACTTGGCTTTCTGGACTGCCGGAGGGGTAGCTGGAACGAAGTGGTCTCAACTTGAAGTGATGTTTCCTTGGGTGCTCGCAGCACTCATCGTTGGAATGATCATCTCACGTTCGATAACACTGCTCAGTCTTGGCGAGGACATTGCGGTTGGATTAGGACAGCGTACCGGTTTGATCAAGCTGGTTGGTCTGATTGTTGTACTTATTCTGGCGGGGACTGCTGTATCTGTGGTGGGTGCGGTCGGATTTGTGGGTCTCATCATTCCCCACCTTACACGGAAGCTGGTTGGGGTCGATTATCGCTGGATCATTCCTTGCTCTGCCGTGATGGGCAGCCTGTTGCTTGTATTCTCGGATCTGGCAGCACGTATGATTAATCCGCCTTACGAAACGCCGATTGGCGCATTGGTTGCCCTCATCGGAGTACCGTTCTTCTTGTATCTGGCGCGGAAAGAAAGGAGGACGCTGTAAGATGGGTTCCTCATCTATGGTTGGCGCAGAGCGCAAAAAGAAAACAAAAGGTATCGTTGTTCTTGTTGTGCTCGGTCTTTTGATTATTACAGCTTTTATTATCAGTATGAATACCGGATTTACCAAGCTTTCGCCGCTGGAGGTTTTACGGACGTTGTTTGGCAGCGGCACGCCGAAGCAGGAACTGATCCTGTTTGAGTTCCGGCTACCTCGCATCGTGATTTCCGTTCTGATCGGAGCGGGTCTGGCGTTGTCGGGTTGTATCCTGCAAGGGGTATCACGCAATGCACTCGCCGATCCCGGGATTCTTGGTATTAATGCAGGAGCGGGGCTAATGGTCATGCTGTTTGTTTCTTTTTTTCCAACGACAACAGCAGCTCCCATCTTTCTGCTTCCGATCCTTGCGCTGATTGGGGCGAGCTTTGCGGCATTTCTGATCTATATCCTTTCCTACAAAAAAGGGGAGGGCATCTTGCCAACCCGGATGTTGCTTACGGGAATCGGGATCGCGGCTGGTATCAGTTCAGCTATGATCGTGTTAACGCTGCGGCTTAGTCCTGAGAAATATCAATTTGTAGCTACTTGGCTCGCAGGTAGCATTTGGGGCTCCAATTGGAAGTTTGTTTGGGCACTGTTGCCATTTATCCTGGTGCTTGTACCGCTGGTACTTGCGAAGGCACGGGTGCTGAATGTATTGAATCTCGGGGATCAGACAGCAAGTGGTCTTGGTGCTCCTGTAGAACGTGAACGTATGATTTTGCTTGCTGCAGCAGCTATTCTTGCAGGAGCTTGCGTTTCTGTGAGCGGCGGTATCGGTTTTGTTGGTCTGATCGGACCTCATCTGGCGCGCCGTCTGGTTGGGCCAAAACATCAGTTTTTGCTACCTGCATCAGCACTGGTTGGGTCATTGCTCGTTCTGGTTGCGGATACACTGGGACGTGTCATTTTGCAACCTTCGGAGATCCCAGCCGGGATTCTGGTTGCGATTCTTGGTGCACCATACTTTCTGTATCTCTTGAGCAGAACGAAATAAAAGGTAATCATCATATTGACGGAGATTGCCGTAAGGGGGAACATGGTTCATGCTTCGTCGTTTTTTTGCCTATTACAGGCCTTACAAAAAACTGTTCATTCTGGACTTCACCTGTGCAATTTTGGCCGCGTTACTGGAACTGGCCTTTCCACTAGCGGTGAACCGGGTTGTAGATGATCTGCTGCCAGGTGGACGCTGGGACTGGATTTTATGGGCATGTCTAGGACTGCTGGGCATCTACTTGATCAATTCCTTCCTGAATTATGTTGTAACCTATTGGGGACACAAGCTGGGGATTAATATCGAGACGGATATGCGTAAAAGTCTGTTCAATCACGTGCAGAAGTTATCCTTCCGTTATTTTGACAATACGAAGACTGGACATCTGGTATCCCGCATGACTAATGATTTGATGGATATCGGAGAGATTGCTCACCATGGTCCGGAAGATGTATTTATTGCCGTGATGACGTTGGTTGGTGCTTTCAGTATCATGATGAGCATTAACGGGAATCTAGCGATTCTCACATTTATCATTGTGCCGCTGATTATCTATCTATCTTTGTATTTCGGTAACAAAATGTCCAAAGCATTCAGCCGAATGTTCGGGGATATTGCGGATTTCAACGCACGTGTAGAAAACAATATTACGGGCATTCGTGTCGTTCAGGCTTTTGCCAATGAAGAGTATGAAAAAGCACAATTCGCTGTAAATAACGGCCGTTTCCGTCAAACCAAGCTGATTGCGTACAAAATTATGGCCTGGAACTCCTCGATCAGTTATGTGCTAATGAAGCTGGTGTCATTGTTTGTACTCGTATGTGGAACGTGGTTTGTCATTAACGGCAGTATGACCTATGGTGAGTTTATTGCTTTTATCATGTTGTCCAATGTTTTCCTAACACCTATTCAGAAGATTAATTCGGTTATTGAGACCTATCCTAAAGGTATCGCAGGTTTCAAACGTTATACGGACTTGCTTGATATGGAGCCGGATGTCAAGGACCGCCCTAATGCTGTTCCGGTATCCCATCTACGTGGAGACATTCGTTACGAGCAAGTGACTTTTGGTTACTCGGATCAAGAGCCAGTCATTAAGGGTATCGATCTCAGTGTTCGCGCCGGTGAAACGGTGGCGCTTGTCGGTCCGTCGGGTGCTGGGAAAACAACCCTCTGTAGTCTGCTGCCACGATTCTATGATGTGCTGGAAGGGCGCATCACGATTGATGGTCAGGATATTCAGCACATGACACTGGATTCCTTACGGGGCCAAATCGGGATCGTGCAGCAGGATGTGTTCCTCTTCGATGGGACGATTCGGGAAAATATTGCGTACGGCAAGCTAGATGCATCAGAAGAGGAAATCTGGATGGCCGCTCGTCGGGCCCAGATGGAATCCTTGATTCTGTCTATGCCTGAAGGGTTGGATACACTCATTGGTGAGCGCGGAGTGAAACTGTCTGGTGGACAAAAGCAGCGGTTATCCATTGCTCGAATGTTCCTGAAAAACCCGCCGATTCTGATTCTGGATGAAGCGACGTCTGCACTCGACACTGAAACGGAAGCTGCGATTCAGCAATCCTTGGCGGAACTTTCTGAAGGCCGAACCACACTGGTCATTGCTCACAGGCTGGCGACGATTAAAAATGCGGACCGCATTGTTGTCGTGGCTGAGCAAGGCATCACGGAGCAGGGACGTCATGAGGAACTGCTTGCTTCTGGAGGCATCTACAGTCGCCTGCACTATGCGCAGTTTGGTGCATAGTTCAGGGTAAGAATTTACAAATGTTTTCGTGAGTGATAAGTAAAATGCATTAACAATTGTAAATCAATCAATCAATCAATCAATCAATAATAGTCTATTCATACTAAAAGCTCGTAACTGAAGTCATAACTTGAGTTTCGAGCTTTTTAGTATGTGTATATATTGACACTTGGAGGGGGAGTAGTATTATCATTTTGTCAGGAGATTCAATAATATTTTATAAATTAGAGTAAAGAGAAATAAGGAGAGAAAACGTGGTTGCGCATTATAACATGTTGTTACTTAAAGAGAGTGAGGGAAACTTATGAAAAAGAAGTTATTTGTGTTTGGTCTTCTCTTTCTAATCATGTCTATATGTTCAACGAGTATTTATGCTGAAGGAGAGGCACCTCGGGCAACGATCTATGTAAATGACGAAAAGCTGGATTTTGATGCGATTATTGCGTACTCAGGAGTATCTATGGTTCCTTTTCGTGAAATATTTGAAAAATATGATATGAAGGTAAGTTGGGACAATATCAACAAAACAGTTACAGCAAGCAGTCAGGATGGTGCTACAGTTATAAAACTAAGTGAGAATAAAAAGACAGCATTTGTGAATGGAAAATCACATGCCTTATCACAAACACCTTTTCTTGGAGGCAACACTTTATATGTGAACCTTAGATTTATCAGTGAATCCATAGGTGCAACGGTGAATTTTGATAAAGCATCACTTTCAATTTACATCGTTCTTCCTGAAAATTCGATAGAATAGGTGAATCTCCCCCGGTGATGTATACCGGGATGTTTCTTTGTTATTAAAGGATCGAGAGTGCAGTAAAATGATATGAACAGTACAAATGGGAACAGTAAACACAAAAAGAAACCTCCTTTGGGTAATGATAGGTATAGCTTTGACTGAAATGTATAATATGCTTACGAGAAGTAGTGAAGTTTATTGACAAAGAGTCTATCTACTGGGAGGCGATTTACATGTCAGATCTGACTAAAATACTACTTACCTGTGTCGGTTTTGTTTTTATTTTATGGTTGTTATTATTGGGGATTCGTAAACTGATGGGACATAACCAAGGCTCAGGTTCTCGAAACTTGACTGGCTGGTTTATGGGACTTTTTATTACTGGTGCCGTACCTCTTACGTTTGCATTGTATACCTACACAACTGACGAACGTCTGGATGCCAACATTGGGTTAGGGCTTGCCATGCTATTTGCCTGGACGTATTGTGCGCTGCTGTTGTGCGCTGTATTAGGTGTGTGGGGAAGGTATTGGTGGCGTGGGAAAAGGAAGTGATGGTGACTCCGATTAATGTTTGATCAGAATGTGGTAGTAGAGTGGGCTAAGTCCCATAATGTAGAAGCTACAGCACGAAGTTATTGCTTATCGTGCGTAAATAACTACTTGGCAGAGTCTCCAGAAGACGAGAAACTGTATTTTGGAGAGTACTATCCTGAAAAATTAATGCTAGAACTAGAAAAAGTTTATTGCATAATAAATTGGAATGAGCCTGAATATTCTCACATTATTGCCTTAGTCCCCATCATTTACGATGGCAAGGAAATTGGCAGATATGAGTTGTTTTATAGGATGTCAGGGGAGATTTACGATGACCTGTTAGTGATTGATGGGCAAGAACAGTTAGTTTATTAAGTCAATCTTCAAATGATGTTACTAAAAAAAGTAACGGAAGAACTGTAGTTAAGTCGAACGGTTATGCATCAAATGATTGAATTTATTTTTAAATTTGGGGATTTTACATAATTTAAGGTCTGAATTGGAAGGGGAACTACCTTCCAGCCTGAATTTCAAAGATTATATTATCGGTTATAGAAATATGGAATATTCCTAGAGAGGTACTTCATGAAAGTAAAATGTACATCAAATAAAAGTGATTCATTATCCACTAAGGCAGGTTACCCAATAAATTATCAATGTGAGTCATTAATTATTGGGGCAACATTTAATGTGTATTCGATCGGCCATTGGGATAATTACATGTTTTACTTATTGAAAGTTGATCATCCGGACCCCGATTTAAATCTTGACCCGGTATGGTTTCCGTATGAATGGTTCGAAGTCATTGATCAAAAAATTCCAAATTCTTGGTACTTCAATTTTATAGGTGAACCAAATAGCGAGCAAATTTCAACGATCCTTGGCTATAAAGAAATCGCGTTTAATTTCGACCATCATGTCGGATTAATGGAGAGAGAAAAGTACCACTTAGATTTATTTTACAAAATGAAAGCTGAAATTGATAACTAACGCTAAAACCTTGGGGCTTAACACCCTCAAGGTGTTTCTCTCCCCGTTTAGTGCCAAGTAAATCGGCATGGTTAAGGGTTGTTAAGCTTATTCATTCGCGATGGCGTGATGACCGACCCGAACGGCCTTTACTACATGATGGCGCGCAAGTACAGCCCGGAAATCCGCCGTTTCGTGAACCGTGATGTAGTAACGGGAACGATCAGCGCGGTGCAATCGCTGAACCGTTATGCATACGTAAACGGAAACCCTGTTTCGTACGTCGATCCTTTCGGCCTCAGCCGCGACGGCGATACGTTGTACCTGGTGCAAGGCGGCAGCTTCCTGCTCGACATTATTACAATATGTTTGGGATTGACTTAATGTTTTCGAAATTAAGGTCATTAATTTCTGAGATGCAATTAGCAAATAAGTTTAGTAAGGTAAGGTAGAGATTTCAACATTTGAATTTCTCTATGAATTGGAATTCTATGATCTTGAAGAAGATGAAAAAATTAAATGTACAGTATGGGCATTTGAGGCTACTAAAGCGGATGGAGTGATACAAAACTGCCAAAGGGGTTTTAGATTTAATGTTGCATTAAACTCTTTAATTGAATTTACTGATAACCTTGAGCAAGAGTTAAAACACATATTAAAGTAGAAAATTGGAAGAAGACCTTGAGGGGCAATACTTAAGGTCTTTCTTTTATTTCCATCCAGTGCCCAGTGAATCTACTGAATTTTTACTATGTGCAAAAAGGAATAAAAGTGAGGGTACAATGTTCGATCAAAATGTGATRATAGAGTGGGCTAAGTCCCATAATGTAGAATCTGCAGCATTAAGTTATTGCCTAAAGTGTACCTCTTAGAATAGACATTGGAATAAACTCTGGTTTATCCGATAAAATTCTAGGGGGCATATGTTTTACTAGAAGTTAAGAGTTAGACGTGAATCTTTACGCAAATTTAAAGGAGCTTATATAATAGATGATCAATCGGTATTCTTTAGTTGATGATGAGAGTGGTTTGACCATTGGAAAATCATCGGATCTGATTGGGGTGACTGGCAATCTTATTGAAACCGTCGGTGATGAGGAGTTTCATAAAATAACGCTAGTTCATTTTCGATATAACGATGAGTTTGTAGCTTACTGTAAGGAGAAAAAAATTAGTATAAACAATATAGAGATTACTATTCTTGATCTCGAAGAGAATTCAATAGGATCATATTATTTTGTACTCAGAGAACCTCTTTCATATAATCGATTTACAGAATTTAATGAAGTTTAAACACAGTTTGAACTGGTTGGGGATTTGTCCCAAGTGGCAACAGAAGGGAGTATGCTCATTTGGAATATGCGAAGAAAACCTCTAGCTAAAACGAACGAATGGGTAGGACTATCTCTAGAACAACGAATCGGATGGCTAGAAGTCGCCCGATTATATCGAGGAACCCAACTTCATTCTCAGGAGCGGCAGAATGGCATATATCACATGGATGCGACTAACATTGAGGACTCCTCTTCTTTTTATTGTGCCATAGGTGAGGCTATTAACGGTCCAGGAGGATACTATGGATTTAACTTGGATAGTTTGTCCGACTGTTTTTGTGGTGGATTTGGAGCCATAGCACCATTCAGGATTGTTCTTCAAAATGTAGATCATGAATGGTGTTCAAATGAGGGTTATTTTCAACAGTTAAAAGAAGTGCTAGCGGATGGAAATGTAACGTTAGTCTTTAGTTGATCTTATAAGAATCATGGGTAATCTGATCAATAATAGATAGTACATAAATAGGAAGGTAGTTCATGAATAATTACTATTTCTCATTTCCCATAGATAAGAGCTCTGCTCAAAAAGCTATTGAGATTATCCGTGTATTTTATGGGTATCCATTCCCAATCGGAATTGTTATATACCAGGACTCTTATGAAATTACACAGAAGTTAGGCCGGGAGTATGACACTGTGCTTCAGACAAGCATGTTGCCTTTCAAAGAACTTACAACACGGACGGGACAAGTGGATTGTTTCATCATTCAAAATGCCCGTGAGATTGAATTTTTTGTTCAACATGAGGGTTGTGCTGTTAACGTTATTGTGTTCGATCCTCTCCCAGATGGAGAGCGGGCAATAAAATATGGATTCCGGATATTTGAGAATGTTGAATACTACGAATTTTCTATTGCTGGATTGGAAGAAGCGAAGTTTCAAAAGCTGGCAATGAAATTGACTCGATTACCTTTAGAATGTCTGCGTATGTTAAAACCTGATTTAGAAAGAATTATAGAATGTCCCACGGATAGCGAGATACTTTAGGAACTGGATGAAGTCATCCTACCTATGCTGAACCAGTTATAGTTTGGAAACGGCATTTGTCCGAAATTGCGATCTGTTAAGGAGTTAACTACATATACTTGATTTATTTATTTAATTCAAAAGGCCCTCAGACCTTCTCTGCATTGAAGCAGATGGGGACGAGGGCTTTTTGCACATAGGCCAACTACATTTACATTTATAGCGGAAAACCATCTAACAAATTGGTCAGCACTTTCTAAGCAACCCGTTCCTTAATCCGCAATATTCCCCGCCATTTTCAGACGACGTGCAATCTCCTTGAAGTCTTCATGAGAGATGCCTGGCGCAAACTCCTCTTCCACCGCTGGAGCCTCCGGAATAGGGAAGCCTTGAGGAATGCCCTGAATGACCTCCAGAGGTTGTCCATCTTCGGGATGCGTGCCTTTCCAGATTTGGTCGATGGCATTGAAGTCTTTATCACTATAGGTGTACAGCTTGGTGTGTACGCCTTTTTCTTCGTATTTATGAGCCTCGTTGAAGGCTTTGTTATCCAGAGAAGGGATTGGGATCAATTTGGTCACATTGACACCCGTTGCAATTTCAATCGCTTTGGCATATGCCACCACGTGCACACCGCCGCGTACGAGCAGGAAACCGACAACTTCGCGAGCAGCAGGATGATCGGTCATTTCGTATACTTTCATCTTGTGCGTACGGGCTCCACATTCGAGGAAGAAATTATGCAACAAATCCTCTACCAGATTGCCACTGTTGAAGACATTGGCGCCTGTCCACGGATTGCCCATCGAATCAAAAGGCATCGCGCCTTGTGCACCTGCCAGAAAATGATACGATAGCCTTGCATCCTTGACGGAACCCAGCGGTGTCTGATCAGGTTCTTTATATTCGGTTGATCCTCGGAGACAATGGTTAATCCCATGGGATACCAACTCAACATGTCCCAATTCTTCGGCCGTAATGCTCATGACGAGGTCGTAGAATGGTTTTAGTTTTTCTTTGGAGCGAAAATTAAAGGATTGGTAGAGGTAGTTGTTCAGTGTGGACATTTCTCCAAATTTACCACCAAGCAATTCCTGTATAGCTGCTGCTGCATTGGGATCAGGCTTTTCGACGTTGGGAATTTCAATCAAAATTTCATCCAGACGTTTGAACATCAGATATAACCTCCTCGAATATGGGTGAAAATGGACTCGGGCGGACGTTGGATTCAGCTTGGTCAGTCAAGGCCCATTACACGGTATATGGATTTTTTAAACAGATAAACTATGAATTGGGTCTAAAGGGGCATGTACTATTTGCTACGCATGCTCGAAGAACGTGTTGAATGGTTCACCGTTTGGTATTTCCAATATCACAATTATTATGTACAATCAGACAAGTTGTTCAAAGCGTAGCGCAGATCTTTGGTTATTGATTTGAAGCAGAAAGGAAGACATACATATGAGATTTAGATGGATACATATCGTAAGTTCAATGATGAGTTTAATGATGATATTAACTTACATAAACACTGCACATGTCGCAGCAAGCGGTGTGGGGAACGATGTTAAGGTGGATGAACAGACAAGGCAAATGCTTATGGAGAAGTATGGTTTAGAGCCTACAGAAGAGTCCCAGGCAGAGCAGCATTTTCTTTCCGGGGATTGGGGGATGAGCTTCAGTAATACTTCCGAGGTTGATCCATTGGTTAAACTGATGCCGGTTATTCCATTTTGGCTGTTGCCAGTGGTCTGGATTTTGCGAATCTGGGTGTAAAATGTAATCCGAACGGGCACGATATCAGCAAACACATTCTCCCAAGGAGTGAAATGCATGAGAGTGCTTATGATAACGATATTGACGCTTGTTCTAGGTTTCGCTGGCATCTCAACGACCATTTCGGCAGCAAGCAGCAACATTCCGGATTATGCGAAATGGGGCATCATCGCCGTGAAGGAAACCCAAACGAAGTACAATGTCGACATTCTGGATTACAAACATATCGGCCGTTCGTCGGTTAGCGCGAATCAGTCGAGAGAGCAGTTCAAGCTGTGGGTTCGAGCCAAAGACGGCAAGCAATTTGCGGTTTATGTTAATGTGGATTTTAATCCGAATACGCAACAGTTAAAAACAGTGCAATTTTCTGAATCCGATCGTCACTAATATTCGATCTTCCCCTGAAGAACCAGACTTCCGTCTTGCCCGGAGTATGTCTGGTTTTTTTATTTTTTGAAATTCCTTTTTTTGTTATTGAATAAAGAACTTATGTTCGCATATAATAATGAATACAAACAAATGTTCTTATTGGAGGGATGATCATGCTAGGGAAATATGTTGGCCAGATGGTGGAGCTTGTGTACATGGATCGTGCGGGACAGATTACACAGCGGCAGATTCGAATCAACAGCATGCGAGGCGGAGTAATTCGGGCATCTGATGGCATGGAAGGGGTACCCCGGACTTTTCTGGAGCAAAATATTCTGGCATGGCGCCCTGTAACGGATCGGAATCGGAAGGGAGAACTGAAGTATGCTGAACGACTTTGAACGTAAAATACTTCGTATTATTGTCAACTATGCAGGTCAGCAGCGGCGAATTCCACGTATGGATGAACTGGAAACCAAGACAGGGCGCAACCCGGCGCACATTCGAGAGTCACTGCTAGCGCTTGAACAGAAAGGATATATCTCCTGGCCTCAACCATCTACACTGGAAAGTATACAGATTTTGCAGGCCTGGGAGCAGGAACCCAAGCCCGTGCGAAAAGCGCAGGCTGCTGGCAGTGCAGTAAAATATTTTACGGATTACTGATTCGTTGAGGGGCGAATAGTACGCCTAGGTGTAACAGACTTCTGCAGAAGTTACAGCAAAAACGCCAATCCGTAAGGATTGGCGCTGTATCGTGAATGCATTTATCAGAAATTCGGAAGCTGGTCAAGGTTGTTGGTCGGGTCGCCGTCGGCATCGCCGCGAATATACATTTCTCCATCCTTGCCTTTGAATACATTCACACCAGCGATTGTTCCAGCCTTCACTTCGTTCAGAGCTTGCTGATAATCCAGAATACGGCCTGTGGATGTCTGGAAGGCGGTCAAGTCACCGTCACCATTCTTTTGTACTGCTGTGAACGTTTCGCGTGTTGTTTGATCCATCATGTCACACTCTCCTTCTATGACCAAATGGGAATAGGTTTACCCTGTTAGCCTGTCCGAATTGGAGGGAAGTATGCATTCTTTAGAACATTCCACATTCCGAGAATAGCTGTGTAATGTATGTAGTGCCTGTGTTGTCGAGTTGTTCTGCTGGCCTACAAGCTTTTTCTCATACGGACATGCAGGATATCGGCATCGTAAAAAGGTTCTTCCGAAATTACTTCATAACCGAGTTTATCGTAAAATTTCTGCGCCTGACACTGGGCATCCAGCAGCGAATAGGTTAATCCAAGCTCACGAGCAAGCTCTTCCATCGCTAACAGGAGCACACGTCCATACCCGAACGAACGGTAGGATTCCAGTACAGCAATTCGCTGCATTTTGGCCGTATCTTTGCTGTAATAGATCAGACGACCTGTGGCGACAGCCTTCCCATCGGTATGAAGCAATACGTGATGCACATCAGGACTGATAACATCGTATTGATCTATTTCAAGTTCTTCGGGCACTTGTTGCTCAATAACAAAAACCTGACGGCGGATCCCAAGAGCGTGCTTTAATTCTTCTTCTGTTGTGACATAACTAATCTCTGCTGCCAAATTCGATTCCTTCTTTCTGCTCCATGCGCACAAGTTCAGACTGCATTATACAAAAAAATGCTTTTCTTGTATAGTTAAGTTTGGTATATACTGGGGCTTTGGAGGAGGGGAGAGTCATGGGAATGGCGGCTATTATGACCATTACATTGCTTATGTCGGCGGGCATGATCGCTTTGTTATACTATGTGACCAAGAAGGCATACTCACGCAAATGGGATGAAGAAGAGTGAGTATATACTTCTGATAAAGGCTCTAGAGCTGACTCTGCCATTTAAGGCAATAACTCACTGTTTCCCCGAGGGGAGTATACCTCTTGTATTACGGATTTTGAGTAAACGTCCATCCAGACAGGCAGCGATTCATTTTGTTGATTCGGTTGGTGCAATTGCTGAAATTGTACCGTATGCTCGTCCCGTTCCAGCCTGCAACCAGTCAAGGTAAAGGTCATAACGAGCAAAACAGCAACATGAGTAGCAGTAAGTTTCCAGTCTTTATTATGGTGTTTATTGTTATGGCGTGTATTAAGCGGTTGGTTCGTGTTTTGTTTGATCATCACTTTACATTCTCCTCATGCACAATATCGTAATCTTTCCATTATTGTGCTCCAATATGAATGATTTAAAACCAATTAATGATTGACAATGAACACGTTTACTTGGTATGATACTGTTACTTCATTGAACGAAACCTAATATACATGATCTGTTAGCTCAGCTGGGAGAGCACTATCTTGACAGGGTAGGGGTCAGTGGTTCGAGCCCACTACAGATCATACTTAAGAAGCCTTGCTACGCAAGGCTTTTTTTCTTTTTTCTGAACCAATATGGATGGTTAAATCGGCTTTTGGGGGAGAATTCGGTGCGGGAATGGGGACATGCTATGCTTTTTTAAACAAAATTTAAACCAAACCTAAATTCAATGCAAGGTTGATCTCTTATTGTTGTAGTAAGCAAACAACATACAACAGAGGAGAGAGAACATGCACGCTTCCAAAACCCAATCTACTAACAAAAACGTGATTAAAAAGGCCATATTAAGCACACTAGTACTGGCGCTCACAACATCTGGGCTCATCCACACCACTTATGCCAACTCTTCGAAGGGAGAGAACTTGGCTGCGAATGCTGAGACAACAGAGAAAACATTCCAGATGCAACAGGCTTTTCGCATGCGCTCACAACAAGCTATGTCACAAAATCAATCCCCAATTCAGTACCAGATCAAAGCACGTCTGGACGAAAAAGACATGACAATACAAGGTAGCCAGACAGTGACCTACCTGAATACGAGCAAAGATACCCTTCAAGAGTTGGTCATGCATACCTATGCAGATGCTAATCGATCCAAATCAACACAAACGATTATGTATACAGGCCAGAATGAGCAAATAGCCAAAGAACACCCGGAGAAGAAAGCGTCAGATTTCTTGGGCGGAATGGATATTGTAAAAGTGTCGCAACTAGGGGAGAGGCTTCTTTTCGATAACCAAAATCAGGCATTACGTGTGCAATTGAAGGCTCCTTTGCAACCGGGGCAATCTGTTACCTTTCAAGTGGATTATCGGATCGACATTCCTTATGGCATGCAACGAATATCGTATTACAAGGATCAGGTCAACGGAGCACATTGGTTTCCGGTGATGTCTGTGTATGACGAGACTACACATCAATGGAACAAGACACCGTATAGCACTTCATTCGAGAGTGATTACTATACTTCGTCCGATTTCGATGTAGAGTTCAATGTGCCCGATTCATATCAGGTGGTCATGCCGGGAGATATCACTTCCAAAGTCAGTACTGAACAAGGACGAAAAGTGGTTACAGCGCGCGCCGCGAACACGAGAGAATTTGTTTTTTTCGCTGGTCCTAACTTAAAAGTCGAACGTGAGACACGTAATGGTCTTACCGTGGAATATTTTTATTCGGGAGATGACCCTGCCAAAAAAGATGCGGTGGACAAGTACATCGATTACGCATTTAAAGTCATTGCCTTTTACAGTGAAAAATATGGGGAATATCCGTATCCCGAATTTCGTATCATCGAAACATATGTGGATGGCTTTGGCGTAGAATATTCAAGATTAATACAGATGCCGGAGCGTGCTGCGGAGTTATCTCCCGAAGACGATACCACGTTTATACATGAGATTGCACATCAGTGGTTCCATGCTTTGATCGGGAACAACTCAGAAACGGAGTCATTTCTGGATGAAGGTTTTGCCGATTTCTCCACGGTGTATTTTTTAGAAAATCAGGGAAATAAGGTAGGAGGGTTCAGATCGATTCAGCTCGATCCGTCACCTATTGATCTACCCATTGCTTCAACAAATGAACAGGTAGGAGAAATGGCTGATTATGTATTTTACCAAAAGGGACGTCAGGCGATTTACCAATTATACCGCTCTGTTGGTGAACAGAAATTTGATGCGTTTATGAAGGAATATTTTCATCGCTTTGTCTACCAAAATGCTACAATTGATGGATTGCTTGGTACCATTGAGGATGTGCTTGGTAAAGAACAGCGTCAGGACATGGAAAAGGCTTTAAGGAAGCCAGGGTTTGAGCTTAAGCAGGAGTATCAAATGTCCGAGAAGGAACTTGCAGCATATATGCATGATGCCTATCAGCCGCAGTATGAAGCAGTGGTGAACAACATTCCCAATCTGCCTTACGAAGTGATGATTCGTTTAATGGAAAAGTCCTTTCGAGGGGAGCCATTAACCATTGTACTTGGAGATCAGGTAAGCAAAGAAGCAGCGAAACAACAGGAACAAGCGACTAGCCAGTTAACTCAGATTTTGGATGTGTTTGGCATGAAGTACGATGTAGTTCGGGATCGAAAAGAGTTGAAGCAGAAGCTGAAAGGTGAGATTGGCACCAGTAACCTCATTCTTGTTGGTAATGCGAAGTCAAACGGTATCGTGCAGGCTTTGAAACAAAGTATGGATGACCGGGCAGGTAACATCGCTTTGGACTGGAAAGAGGCCATGAAAACAACAGGACATTCCGGAGCTTATGTCATTAAACATCCATATAATCAGAATCGTCTCTTGATTCATTACTATTGGAATGGCGATCATCTCAGCGTCAAGGCATCCGAGTCCTTTATGGAGAAGATTCTGGAATCTCTAACGCTCTCTAATAATATTTATCAATTCTATGAGCTGGATGGAAATGGTAAGTTGAAAACTAGCAAAAAAGTTGAATGATACATTTTACCACCATAAAATAGAAATGTTTATGAAGAGTCGCCTATAAGGCGGCTCTTTTTGCTTGTTCAGTTCCATTTAAGGTTTCTCTTTTAAACTTCTCTGTAGCAGGAATTAAAAAAGAACTAAGGTGGGAAATGGAATGATGAACAACAAATGGCGTAATGTTATGGCAACTACAGTTATTGCTTCGATGTTATTAGCGGCTTGCAGCAATGAAAGCGGAACTCTGCAAACAGCATCGACTACTACAACTACGGAGAACCAATCCACAGAAGATCAGACGCAAACGGTGGATTATGCACAAAACTTTAATAAAACGGAAGTGATGTCTTTCTCCATTGATGTAGATGAGGATGCCTGGCAGGAAATGCTAGACACAGCGACAGAGGAGAACTATATCAAGGCAAATGTAACGATAAACGGAACAACGATCGAAAATGTAGGCATTCGAGCCAAAGGAAACTCCAGTTTGAGGCAAGTGGCACAGGACGATTCGACCGATCGGTATAGTTTCAAAATCAAGTTTGACAAATACGTCAAAGGTCAGACCTGGAATGGACTTGACAAAATGGTCGTGAATAATATGATTTCCGACGGTAGTTATATGAAAGAGTATCTCAGCTATGACATCATGAGTTACATCGGAGTTGATGCACCGCTGTTTTCTTTTGCCAACATTAACGTCAACGGAAAGGCGTGGGGCTTATATTTGGCTGTTGAAGACATAGACAGCGGATATCTGGCACGTGCGAAGAATGGTGAAGGAGAAATCTACAAGCCCAATAACGATGGCAATATGGGAGCGGGCGGAATGGGAAATCCAATGGGAATGGGGAACCCGCCAGCAGAAGGGGAAGCCTTCGGGATGGGAGACCGTCAGCCTCCTGAAGGCATGGAACCACCAAGTGATACAGGTACAGGAACAGGCGATGCCAACTCTCAGACTGCCAACACTCGCGGAGAGGGTGGTCGCGGATTCGGCAGAGGCGGTGGAATGAATGGCGGCGGGAACGGCGTATCCTTAGTGTATACGGATGATAAAGTGTCCAGTTATTCTGGCATTTTTGATAATGCAAAGACCAAAACGACGAAAGAAGATGAACAACGTGTGGTAGAGGCACTTAAAAACTTGAATGCTGGCACCGATCTTGAGAAATATGTGGATGTGGATGCTGTGCTCAAATATTTTGCAGCTCATAATGTGGTTGTGAACATGGATAGTTACACTTCCAATATGGGACATAACTATTATTTATATGAGAATAATGGCAAGATCAGTATGTTGCCATGGGACTACAATATGGCTTTTGGTGGATTCCAGGCAGGTTCTGCATCTGATGTGGTCAATCTTGCTATTGATACCCCGTTATCAGGCGTAACGATGGAAGATCGGCCGATTCTAAGCAAGTTGCTGGAGGTTCCTGAGTACAAAGCGAAGTATCATGAATACTTGCAACAGATCGTGGATGGTTATTTTGCAAACGGAAAATTTGAGCAGACGGTACAGACGTTAAACAATCTGATTACGGATTACGTAAAAAATGATGCTACGGCGTTCGTGACATATGACAAGTATCAAGAAGCTGTTGCTGAATTGACTAAATTAGGAACATTGCGTGCCGAGAGCATTCAAGGACAGCTTGATGGAACAATTCCCTCCACTTCTGAGGGGCAAAAGGCGAGCACGAATACACTCATAGATGCATCTTCGGTTGATCTAACCAAATTGGGAGATAGCCTCAAAGGAAACGGCATGAGGGGTGGATTCGGGGGCACGGGTTTTAATCGCAATGCCGAAAATCAACAGAGTGAAAAAACAGAGCAATCTGAGACAACTAAATAGGATTCAGTTGCCAGACTGTCCTCCGTTTCTAAATATTTGAGCATGAACGCATGCATACTTTCACCTAATGTCAATATATAGAGAGCTGCCTTAAGAGGCGGCTTTTTTTATTTCATTTGTATATTTCAAAAAACTATTTACAAACGTAATTAAATTGTGTACAATCAATTTGTAAACAAATCAAAAGAAAACATGTTCAAACCATATAACAAAAACTTTAAATAGGAAGAGGAGAATTTTAAATGAAAACTCTATATGAAACGACAGTTATTAATACAGGTGGGCGCCAAGGGATCGTACAATCCCCGGATAACGTATTCATGATGGATGTAGCTACACCCCCTGAACTTGGAGGACAAGTAACAACAGCGACTAATCCGGAGCAACTGTTTGCAGCAGGATACAGTGCATGTTTTAACTCTGCGTTGGAATTTCAATTAAAAAAGCACAATGTAACGATTGAACGTAGCACAGTATCTGCAACTGTTGCGTTGGTAGCGGACCCGGCAGATGGTGGTGTGAAGCTGGATGTGGAGCTTGAAGTGAAAATTCTTGGTCTGGATGAAGAAACGGCACAAAAATTTGTGAAACTTGCACATGAATACTGCCCTTATTCCAAAGCCATTAAAGGTAATGTTAACGTTAAAGTGGAGCAGGCATAAGCGAAGGATTCGTAGCATTCCTTTTAGAATAAAATAAATGCAATAGACAAAGACCTCCGAGGAATCGGAGGTCTTTTGACATATACTTGCTTCGCGCCTGAAGCTTCAGCTTCGATGGAATGGAGTTGAGAACAATAGAATAAATCTATAACTCAATAAATGTAATAATGTTGAAACTTTGGATGGACATCAGCCGTAAAAATTTATAAATGTGAAAACTTATCGAACTGAAACAATTCCATAGATGAATTGAGAAGATTGAAAGAGAGGTGCATAATATGGATTTTAAAGATTTCAATAAGCCGCCGGATGGATCGGAATCATACACACACCTGCAGCGTCATGAAGAGAAATCACAGGAACTCATATCTGGTGGAGGGAAAAGTATTTGGTGGGAAATCAGCAATTGGTTGATTCTTGGCGGTATTCTGCTGGTAATTTTCTTATTATTTAGGTACGTTTTTTAGATCAGTTAAACAATATAAATAGTTAGTTCAGCATCTCCAAAGTAGGCACACAATTGGGCGGATCCCCATATGATGCAGTATTTAGTCAGCATTATGGGAAATGGGGAATTCGGGATGGCAAAGGCAAAAGGAAAGAAAGCTCCCGCGTTAAAAAGTGACAAGATGCGTGTGTCCATGAAGTTGGTTACATCCGATGTATGTGATCGGTGCAAGACACCTTGCTCTCGTGGGACAGAATATGCCTCACGAATGAGAGAAGGTGGGGCAGTTGGCAAAGGGGTTCCCTGTATCCTCACCCGCCACGTATCTTCGTGACACTTCATCTAATGACGTATATGTACGCAGTGACACATTAGGGTATCCTGAAAGTGGGATAGCCTTTTTTTGCGTTTCCCAACGCGTGGTAAATATTTTGGATAAAAAATGAAAAATGATGAAAAACAGCGCAACTTTGTGGAGGCATTCGCAGTATAAATCTACAAACAGGCTAACAGCAAGGGAGGGTATATTGACGGGATGAAATGGAAAAGAGTGCTGCTATGTGTCATGGTATTCTCCTTGCTGGGCGGATCTTTATTATTTGCGGACTCTGTAAATGAGAAGATTCGTGTGCTCATTAACGGCAAGGAAGCGTCTGACGGTGGTTATTTGATTGATGGAACGACTTATGTACCTGTTAGGGAGGTAGGGGGCCTTGCTCGGTGGGACAACAGTAATAAGCGAGTAACGGTGATCAAGCCGAATGTACATATTTTTCTCTTCAAGGGAGACACTGTGTTTGGGAATGTCAATGTGGGGAAATTGAAATTCAATGTGTTCTCACAGGTAGATAGTCTCACAACAGATGTGGCTGCCGTGAAAGTCACCATAACGGACCCGAGTGGTCAGGTAAAGGATATTCAGGCACAGGATCTGACAACTCAGAAGGATAACTTCTGGTTCCGCACATATGATTTCACCTATGATTTTAGTCGTGCTGGCAAGTACCAGATCGGTTTTCATATTAAAGAAAATGCAAATAGCAACTATGTTCTGGTCGCCGAAAAAATCATTACAGCACTGAACAATTAAAGGCGAAATAAACGCTGACCGGTAAATTGACCTGGCACTGTGAACATGTTACGATATGCAATGTTACACATTTTCTATTGATGAAGCGAGGTATTACAATGAGCGATCACAAACACGAGCATGGAGATAACTGCGGTTGCGGTCACGATCACGATCATGAACACGATCATGAACACGAAGAGATCCTTCTCACATTGACTGATGAGAACGGTCAAGACGTGGAAATGGTTTTGGTAGAAACGTTTGACGTGCAAGATCACGTTTATGCACTTCTGCTGGAACGCAACAATCCTGAAGCTGACGGCATCATCCTGCGTATGGAAGAAGAAAACGAGGAAATGATGCTCTACAATATTGAAGACGAAGCAGAGTGGAACCGTGTTGAAGCGGCATACAACGAACTGGTTGCTTCTCAAGAATAGTCAATCTTTTGGAATATAACATGAGGACTCCCTGAATTTCAGGGGGTCTTTTGTTGTTTATTTGGGATCGTCAGGTTTGTGCGAGAGACAGAGGGGCAGAAAAAATGCAAATCAAAAAGGACCAGGTATCAGACCCAGTCCTTTACTGTTCAAGCTTTGTTTTTTGAGTTCTTGAGTTTTGTGTGCCTTTCACGCCCTCATCTCAACCTGAATGCCATTCTAGAAAATGGCGTCAGCTTCTACGATGACTTTGACGTTTGTTACGCTACGGTCTTCGGGTCCTTTAACCGGCAGTCCGACCTCAACATGATCAATGATATAGTCGATGTTTTCTTGCGTAATAACCTCGCCCGGAAGCAGAATCGGTATACCTGGCGGGTACACATAGATGAATTCCGAGATAATGCGTCCAGCGGATTCCTTGAAAGGAATGACCTCGGTATCCCCGTAAAAGGCATCACGCGGTGTCAGCATCAACTGTGGGATATCTGGAACTTTGACAACCAGTTCATGCGCCGGATTGACTTGATAATAAGTGCGAGCAAGATCCTGAAGTGCGTTGAGCAAAATATTCACGCTTTCGTCTGTATCACCTGGCGTGATGAGGCACAAGATATTGTACATGTCGCTAAGTTCAACTTCGATATTATAATGCTCACGCAGCCAGTTTTCGGTCTCATAACCTGTGATTCCGAGATGGCGCACATGAATCGTGACTTTCGTCGGGTCATAATTGAAGGTTGCTTCTGTACCTAACAGTTCTTCACCGAAACAGTATAATCCATCCATATCATTGATCGTACGTCGTGCAAACTCAGCAAGGTCAATCGCCTTCTGCGCAATCTCATGACCATGCAGGGCCAGATTTCGTCTGGAAGTATCCAGCGATGCAAGCAATACGTATGAGGTGGATGTTGACGTTAACAAGCTCAGAATGGTCTGTACACGTTGTGGATTGACGAAACCATTCTTCGTGTTCAGATTCAGTACGGAGCTCTGTGTCATCGAACCACCGAGCTTGTGAACACTTGTGGCAGCCATATCGGCTCCAGCGGCCATTGCAGAAAGCGGCAGATCCTCATGGAAATGAATCAGCACACCATGTGCCTCGTCCACCAGAACGGGCACCTGATAGCTGTGAGCCAGCTCTACGATGGACTTCAGGTCTGTACATACGCCGTAATAGGTTGGATTGATGACTAATAAAGCTTTGGCATCCGGGTGGCGCTCGAGCGCACGACGTATGGATTGAATGGTCACACCGTGATCGATACCAAGGTTAGCATCCTGTGCAGGAGAGACAAATACAGGTTTCGCTCCTGAGAAAATAATGGCAGACAGGACGGATTTGTGTACGTTACGGGGCACGATAATTTTGTCCCCAGGTCCGCATACCGATAGAATCATCGTCATAATCGCACTGCTTGTACCCTGTACACTAAAATAGGTATAATCGGCTCCAAAGGCATCTGCGGCCAGCATCTGTGCCTCGCGAATGACAGCTGTGGGTTGATGCAGGTCATCGAGTGGTGCGATGTTGATTAAATCTATGGAGAAGGCGTTATCGCCAATAAATTCACGGAATTCGCTATCCGCTCCCAATCCTTTTTTATGTCCCGGAATATGAAACTGTACGGGATTGAGTGCCGCGTGATTTTTCAAAGCGGTAAACAGCGGCGTACGGTGGTGATTCATCAGTGCTGTCACAACCCTTCCTAAGTAAAATGGTAAACAAAGATGAGTATAGCAAAATAAGCACTGAATGCAAGCGGTATGAACGACAAATTTTTGAATTGGTGAGATTTGCTTGTTATGTGCCCGGTTACACTATGTGTAGAGGACCGGCAAATGAACCTTGAAAGGGGAAAAAGAATGCAAACCGACATCAAACCAGCCAAGATACTGAGATCGTCTTTTTTTATCGCGATGTGGCTGACACTTTTTCTGGTGGAGATCATTAAAGGGGCGCTGCTAGTCGCCGTTCTCCCCGTATATATGGATAATATTCTGGGGCTGTCTGCTGGCGTCATTGGCGTCGCATTTGCTCTTCAGTATCTGGGAGATAATCTGTTTAGAGCCCCTTCAGGCTGGGCAGCAGAACGAATCGGCTTCCGCGCCACGATGGTAACGGCTCTGATCTGTACTTTGATTGCCGTTATCATGATTCTTTTTCTCAAAAGTGCCGTTGGGCTGTCTATGGCTTGTCTCATTCTCGGAATCGGTACGTCACCCTTGTGGCCCTGCGCAATGACGGGAGTAACCGCGATGTCAGGCCCGCAGAACAAAAATGGAACAGCGATGGGTGCACTGGAGATGGCCGCTTTGGGAGGGACGGGGCTTGGGCCTGTAGGGATGAACTGGCTGCTGGAGCGGACCGATCATGATTACCGTACAATCTTCCTTGTTCTCATGGGATGTGCAATTCTGGTCATCCTGGTCGCTATGGTTCTTCCGGGCCGTGTTGTGATTGAGGGAGGGCAGAACGCAGAAACGGGAGTCGCTGGAGAATCCGTAAAAGAGAAGTATCCAGCCAAGCCGAACCTGCTTACACCGTTTATTCGCCTGCAACAGAGCGTTAAGCGTACATTGCACCGGGTGCGAAGCACGCTGAATGTCAATCCGCTCGTCTATCCTGCGCTGTTCATGCAATCATTCGTGATCGGTTTGCTCAGCCCTGTTATTACACTGTATACACGAACTGATCTGAATATTTCACCTAACCTGTACAGTCTGCTACTTATTGCAGGGGGAGGTATTACGGTCATTGCCCTGTTGCCTGTTGGTAAAATGGTAGACCGATTTGGAACGAAACCGTTCCTGAACATCGGATTTTTAATGGCAGCAGTTACCCTCTTTATTTTCTCGACAGTGACAACCATTCCTGTTGTTTTTGGGATCGTAATGCTTGTCGGCGTAAGTTATGCTATGATTCTTCCGGCGTGGAATGCTTTTGTTGCAACTTTGATTCCTGAAGGTGAGCGCGGGGCAATCTGGGGCTTTTTTCTAACGCTGCAAGGGTCGGGGATGGTTGTAGGTCCGATTGTATCGGGATTGTTGTGGGACCACATCAGTCATCCGGCTCCGTTTATCGCCAGTGCTATTGTGATGGCCGGGCTTTTCGTGGTGCACTTTGTTTTGGCACGTAAACCGTTCCGTACCGCACCTGTACGGTAGACGAAGAACATCATAACTCGAACATGATCCCCAAAAGGAGGTCCATTAAACCTGATCTGCTCAGGTTGATGGGTCTCTTTTTAGCTTTGTTTTGTTGCAGGGAACCATCATTTAGTGCAAATAAAGTGTCAACAATTCCATGCACCACAATAATCATGATTTCGACACAATCACCATTCAAGCAAATGACGTCTTATAAAGTGGCAGCAGCATACCATGAATATCCAGGGGCATGCCCCTGTGCACCTGCGGAAAGCTGCAATTCGGATTCGCATTCGGTGAAAAATAGTCAAATAACCAAGTACCCTTACATAAAATGAAGTATAAAATAGGGTAAGCCGATGTAACACAAGCGCTTGAAACATGAGGCCGGAGCAGATCCGGTACAGATGGAGGGAGTGCCGTGAACAAAAGTTATGAAGTTGAATATTGCAATCTGGAGCTGCGGTTCAACCGTCGGCATATCCAAAATCTAATCAAAGACCTAATTCGTGAGGGGTATTCACTATATTGGAGCGAGGACGAATCCTTTTTTATTCTGTCAGTCCGCACCGGACGTAAGCTGGTAAAGCTCCGTTTTCAACAGACGCGCAGTGGGAATTACAAGATGACAGGGGATTATCTCATCAAGGATGCCAAACTTGCAGAGTGGCTAGAGAAACTGATTGGCGATACACGCGGGCATGCTGTGGTAAAACGCTTCAAGGATCAGCAGATGACGGTGGAGAATATTTTGTTTGGTGAAGTCATTCGTCTGGTGGAAGTGTCGGGATTTAAGCAACGGGTTATTTTTCAAAAAGAACCTGCGCCAACGGCGGAAGAGATGGAAGAGATGTTCCTCTCGCGCGAAGGCGAGGAGAGGCTTATGCTGTTGCGCATGGAAGTGGATGATGAGTTGGAGCGCCTGTTTAATGCTATACAGATCGACAATTCAGAGAAGGCCAACGCCTGCCGTGAAGCGCTGCGGCGATTATCCGGGCATCTGCTGATGCTGGAAGGATGAGGAAAAGAGTATTCAAGCATCGGTTTTATTGAGGAGGGCTGTTCCCAAAGGTCATTAACGGACTAGGGGCAGCCCTTTAATATGTAGAGCGAGACGTTTGTTTTGAATTCCAAATCGACGGGGCTGATACTCTTCTGCTTGTCTAAGGGCGCCTAGGATCGATGATGGAGTCGTCTGAGTTCTCCACATGATTATCAAATTCATCAATCCCTTGTTCCAGAATTAAATCCGCTTCTTTTGCAGTGATCGGGATGATCCACAATAGAGGAACAATCTCTTGGCCAATGTGAATATGTTCGAGAGATTCGTTTTCTCCTCGCAATTCGTCAATCAACAGAGCAGTCGCATTCCATTCTGCTGGTGCCAAGGGACTTGATCCCATCACACGCGGGATATCCGAATTTGGTGCATGTTCGATATGATGTGTAATAATATCTGCTAAATAGCTGTTGATACGATCCACAGTTTCGCCGCCTAAATCCGATTGCAGCGCCAGCATCCACTCTGCAGCGACCTGTTCCCCGGTAGGCCGAATTGCCCGAGATAAGCCTACAGTGACAAATCGGGCAATACCCGACTGCTTCACTTCAGGAAAATAGTAGATTTCCACATGAATGTTGCGCTCTGTCTTGGAAAGTACAATTCTGCTCTCAGGCATGCCCCATTCCTTCATATAGGTGCCCAAAAGATAGGTTCTTTGGATATCTAGTGAAAACCGTTGTTCATTTGAAAGCTGCTCTAAGGTCATTTGCAAGCTCCTCMACTTATGATGATTGGTTGCTTTTACTATCATAACGTATTTTATGAATATACGATGAACTCCTTTGCCGATTACGGCGTTTTCTCGCTGTTTGAACGGGATGCGGGGTTCACTTTCATACATAAAACCGTTAAAATGGGTGTATTGTTGAGATTTTTTTCAATAAAATTAATTGGAGCAAAGGATGGAGGACCAGATGACAAAACAACAAATCGGCGTAATCGGCCTGGCAGTCATGGGTAAAAATTTGGCCTTTAATATTGAAAGCAGAGGATTTTCAGTATCGGTATTTAACCGTTCCCCGGAGAAGACACATGACCTGCTGAAAGAAGCCGAAGGCAGAAACCTGACAGGCACATTCTCCATTGAAGAATTCGTAGCCTCCCTGGAATCTCCGCGCAAAATTCTGATCATGGTACAGGCAGGTAAAGCTACAGATGCAACCATTGAGCAGTTGCTGCCTCACTTGGATCAGGGCGACATCATTATCGACGGTGGAAACGCATATTTCCCTGACACGGTTCGTCGCAGCAACGAGCTGGAGGACAAAGGCATTCGCTTTATCGGTACAGGCGTATCCGGCGGTGAAGAAGGCGCACTGAAAGGCCCTTCCATTATGCCAGGTGGCCAGGAAAGTGCTTATAAACTGGTAGAACCGATCCTGACGGCGATTTCGGCCAAAGTCGGTGACGACCCATGTTGTACATATATTGGACCAGACGGAGCCGGACACTACGTGAAAATGGTACATAACGGTATTGAGTACGGTGACATGCAATTGATCGGTGAAGCCTATCATCTGCTTAAATCGGTACTGAATGTATCGGTAGAGGATTTGCATCAAATTTTCACAGAGTGGAATCAAGGCGAACTTGACAGCTATCTGATCGAGATCACGGCAGACATCTTCTCCAAATACGATCCGGAAACAGGCAAACCGATGGTTGATGTCATTCTGGATGCCGCTGGACAAAAAGGAACAGGAAAATGGACAAGCCAAAGCGCGCTGGATCTCGGCGTGCCATTGTCCATGATCACGGAATCCGTATTCTCCCGTTTCTTGTCGGCTATGAAAGACGAGCGTATCGCTGCAAGCAAGATTCTGAACGGACCTAAGGCAGAAGCGTTCTCTGGTGACAAAAAAGCGTTCATCGAGAGCGTGCGCAAAGCGTTGTTCGCAAGTAAAATCGTATCCTATGCCCAAGGTTTCGCACAGATGCGTGCTGCATCCGACGAATACGGCTGGGATCTGAAATACGGAAACATCGCGATGATCTTCCGCGGCGGTTGCATTATCCGTTCGCAGTTCCTGCAAAACATCAAGGAAGCATACGATAAAGACGCAGCCCTGAAAAACCTGCTGCTGGATCCATATTTCCAAAACATCGTGGAATCCTACCAGAATGCATGGCGTGAAGTGGTGGCAGTTGCGGTGAAACAAGGTATTCCGGTACCAGGCTTCTCCAGTGCATTGTCCTACTACGACAGCTATCGCACAGAGCGTTTGCCAGCCAACCTGTTACAGGCGCAACGTGATTACTTCGGCGCGCATACGTTCAAACGTGTAGACAAAGAAGGCAGCTTCCACCACAACTGGATGGAGTAATCTTCGGAAAAGGAATGTCATGAGGGACTTGGAGGATCGGATCATACCGGTGACCACCAGGTCCCTCTTTATTGGTCTTTCCCCGTTCGATGGGCTGTGTTATGATAGGACAAAAGTGCTCACGAAATGCTTGAATTAAAGGAGTGTACACCTTGAGCAAGTCTAAAAATATTATTCTCATCGGCATGATGGGAACGGGCAAGTCGACCGTTGCCGAGATGCTTTCTCGCCAGTTAGGCTATCAATTAATCGATGTGGATGCCGCGCTTGAACAGGAGGAAGGCTGTACCATTCCGGAATTGTTTTCGGGCAAAGGAGAAGCGTACTTTCGTGATGTAGAGAACCGGGTGCTGTGCACGGTACTTGAGAACGAAGGACAGGTCATTGCAACTGGAGGCGGAGTTGTACTTCGTTCGGATAACTGTGAATCCATGTTAGCGAATGGCTGGGTTGTTGCCCTAACAGCAGACCCTGAGGTTATTGTCGAACGTGTGAGCGGGTGTGATAACCGTCCACTGCTTGCAGGCAATGCGGAGGAACGGATTCGGACGATTATGGAAGAACGTAAAGATGCATATCGATTTGCGGATTACACGGTGGATACAACGGCGTTGTCTGCGGCCGAAGTGACTCGACTAATTTTAGCGCATTACCGCGTCTAAGCTTGTGATCGTCGAAGCTGAGGCGTATATAGGTTAACTATTATTGTTTACAAGGGATACTCTAATGACTTAATAACCTTCCATTGCTGAGTAAATAAATCGTTCGATATTTATAGATTGAGGGTTGGACGTAAAAGCGTATTAAAAAACGGGCCAGATGGCCCGTTTTTGGAAAGAGCAACAGTATAGGGCAACCCACCTGAAATTAGATAGAAAGCTGCGTATACGTTCTTGCCTATTCGTTTTCCTGTTGCCACTGAAGCATGCCGCCGACCATATTGGTACAGCCGTCGTACCCGAGTTGCTGGAGATATTCACATGCCCGTTCACTACGGTAACCGCTACGACAGATGATTATGATCTCACCTGACTTGTCGATCTCGGACAAGCGATCTGGAATCTGCCCCAATGGAATGTGTTTGGCACCATCGATCATGCCTTGTGCGACCTCTTCGTCCTCGCGGACGTCTATCATCTGCAGCTTTTCTCCCGCTTGGATACGGTGACGCAGCTCAGATGGTTGAATTTCAGCAATTTGTGTCATATTCAGGTCCTCTTTTCTATATGGACTTAACGCCTCTAATGATACCCAAGGGATACAGGGGATGTCAATTTGGCTATACGCAGCCTCACGAATACCATTTATGCAGCTTCACCATTACAATCAATAAAAGGAGAATATCATCCATGGACGTTATTGTTAACCCTACCCCTAATCTGAACGGGGAAATCGGAGCTTTGTCCTCCAAAAACTATACAACGCGTTACTTACTGGCCGCTGCGCTGGCGGAAGGAACAAGTACGATTCATTTTCCGGCACATAGTGAGGATAGTGATGCGATGCGCAGATGTATTCGTGATCTGGGTGCTGTGCTCGAAGAGGACGACAGCAAAATCGTCATTCAAGGCTTTGGAAGTAACCCGCATAATGTACGTGAATTAAACGTTGGGAATGCTGGTGCTGTGCTTCGTTTTCTGATGGGCGTAACGGCACTATGCCCTGAGGTCACATTTGTAAACACGTACCCGGATTCTCTTGGTAAACGGCCGCATGATGATTTGATTGATGCGCTAGGTCAAATGGGTGTACAGGTGGAGCATCAGCAAGGGCGTCTGCCGATTACGATCAGAGGCGGTCATGCGAAGGGTGGACATATTCGTGTATCCGGCTCTGTAAGCTCCCAATATTTGAGCGCATTGCTGTTTGTGACCCCATTGCTTGCAGAAGACAGCACAATTGAGGTTCTGAATGATTTGAAATCAAAAGTAGTCATCGGTCAGACGCTGGAGGTTCTTGCACAAGCAGGTATCATCATCCACGCAAGCGACGATTACATGTCATTCCGTGTACCTGGTGGACAGGCTTACAAGCCTACAACGTATACTGTTCAAGGGGATTACCCTGGCTCGGCTGCCGTACTTGCTGCCGCAGCGGTTACACAGTCTGATGTGAAAATTCTAAGGCTGATGGAGCAGAGCAAGCAAGGGGAGCGCGCAATTGTTGATGTGCTACGCATGATGGAAGTGCCGCTCACACATGAGAATGATGTGGTTCACGTTCAGGGAAACGGTAGATTAAAAGCGATTGAATTCGACGGAGATGCGGCTACGGACGCCGTATTGGCCATGGTAGCGGCAGCAGTGTTTGCGGAAGGCACGTCACGGTTTTATAATGTAGAGAACCTGCGTTACAAGGAATGTGACCGAATTACGGATTATTTGAATGAACTGAGGAAGGCCGGAGCGAATGTGGAAGAGCGTCAGGCTGAGATTATTGTACACGGACGTCCAGAAGGTGTTGAGGGCGGCGTAGAGATCAATGCTCACTATGACCACCGTGTCATTATGGCGCTTACTGTCGTGGGTCTGCGTGCCAAACAACCTATCCGTATTCGGGATGCACACCATGTAGCCAAGTCATATCCGCAATATTTTGATCATTTGCAGGCGCTTGGCGCCTCGGTTCAGTGGGTAAAAGAGTAAATTAACACGTTAAGCAGAAAAGGATGGTGCTTGAACATGGAATTTAACAACCCTACTCGAGAAGAAATTGGACACATCTTGCGCAATGCAGGCAACATCGCTGTTGTCGGCTTATCGGACAAATCGGATCGTACCTCGTATATGGTCGCGGAAGCTATGCAGAGCAGGGGATATCGTATCATCCCTGTTAATCCGCAAGCACAGGGAGAGATTCTTGGCGAGAAGGTATATGCTACACTCGCAGATATCCCCGAACCTGTGGATATTGTTAATGTTTTCAGACGCGAGGAGTTTTGCGCGGATGTGGCTCGTGAAGCCGCTGCGATTAAGGCCAATGTATTATGGCTTCAACTTGGCATCCATAACGATGAGGCTGTCCAGATTGCGGCAGAGAATGGCATGACTGCAGTTACCAATCGTTGTATCAAGGTAGAAGATTCCATCGTTCTGCGCGGCGCTGGCCGCGGCTAAGAGGCATGCTGAGGTTCATGAATTCGTTCATGGCACCGCATATTTAACTTAGGATTTTAGGGCGTGTCTGAAAATGCTGAAGGAAGACAATTTTGCTGAATTTTCGTTCCAAGCCAGGAAGTTTTCCGCAGGCGTGCGGAGGCACGTCAAGGGAAAGGACCGTAGCAGGGGGCGAAAAGGCGGTAAAAGATGCACTTCAGTAAGTTTCAAGACACGCCCTAATGAAAATCCCGTGATTTTCCGAAATCACGGGATTTTTCAAGTTCAGCGCATTTCACAATTCTCTTTCTTTTGACAATGAAGTATTTGCGAAGATGGATGGTAAAACGGACAGCAATCTTTCACGAGTAATAGGATCGTCATAGTTCCAACTGGCTCCTACTCTATGCGCGTTGTCCAACAAAATCGTAGGGATAAATTGCAGATCGGCCTGATCCGACAGCACAAAATTTCGGTCGCCTATGAAATGGCCAATCTGATTAAGCTCAATTTGTAACCACGGCTTACCCGCCTGAATAAGGTGATTAACAGAAGCGGAGGGATGAAAACCGAGTGATTCATATAATGTAGCTGCAAATCCATTTCGACCCATGATATAAACATTCTTGTCAAGTACGAGATAGACAGAGGCGTGCTCCCCAGGGGTATACTGATCGGATAATTGACGACGTAAGCGCCTTATATTTGCTTCATATCGGTTGATCCACTGCTCGGCTGCTTTATTGCGATTAAAAAGGTCGGCGATGTAAAGCAGTCGCTCGTAGGTACTGTTTGCACCGGAGTATACGATGGTGGGTGCTATGGCGTCCAGCTGGGCAAGTTGACGTTCACAATAATTGCCTAATAACATCAGGTCAGGAACTAACCATGAAACTTGCTCTGGTGAAGCTTGTAGCCCGATATCTAAAATACCCTGTAGTTTGCTTTTATAAATGACTTGCGACTTCATTGTAGCAATCCCGGCTCCGATTGGAATAATCCCAATAGCAAGCAACTCCCCAATGGTATTGGTTCCAGTTGCAACGATGCGATTCACTGTTTCGGGAAGATGTACTTTCCTGCCGAGAGAATCGGTAACAGTTCGTCGCCGTGTACGTGAATGAATATTGGCATACTCGCGAGGTGGATAGCCAGTGACCTGGTGAAAGCGCCGACTGAAATAATACTCGTCCTTAAATCCAACTTGCCTTGAAATTTCGCGTAACGTATCCGACGAACCTACCAATAGTTGTTTGGCATGTTTTACTCGTAAATCTGTCAGATATTCGATCGGATTTTTTCCAGTGATTGACTTGAATTTTTTACTGTACTGCCATCGAATCATTCCTGTCATCTCGGCCAAAAATTCTACTGTCAAATCCTCATTATAATGCTGCTCCATATAGTTTAATGATTGTTTTATAGCTTTTTCTTGATTTGTTAGAGGATGAGTTTGTTCTAATTGAGCCATCATACCAAGTATAAGTTGTAATTTAGCCTGAAGAATTACGAATTCTGGAACAAATGTGGGAAGGATTCGCTCTTTTGCACGACCTTGTCTATGTTTTTCCTCATGCCCATGTGGAGGCCAGGAATATGCCCAGTCCTCGCTCACTATTGCTGTTTTTAGCATGGATAATGGCAATTTATATGGATAGTCAGAAATAAGTGGCGGATATGTAACTTGACGTAGGGTAACGCCATCTACGTCAAAAGTCTTAAAGGTAAAACAGATCACTTTGGCTTGTGATCGAACGGTTTCCAGTCTGTAGGATTGCTGGAACGAAAGCAAGATACAAGTACCTTGGCGTAAATCCTGGGTAATGCTATTGAGATGCAGGCGAACACCATGATCAATGGCGATGAGCAAGGTATAGCAATCCTCATTGTTATTTTCAATGAATATATTTTGAAGTGGGTTTTCTGACAACGTTGGTGTAAGGCGAATTAGAGCATAACGCTGCAGTTGAATGTAAGGAGAAGCGATTTGCATCCAGAAGCCTCCTGTTCAGTGATAATTATTCTCAACTAAATTATCTTATCATAACTATTCCTTCAATGGTTATATATAGCTTGAAAAAAAATCCCCATTACCAAAAGGCAGGGGATAAAATAAATGTTCTAAACCTTATTTATCGATTCATCCATTGGGGTAACTCTTCAAGTAATTGTTCCAGTGCTAAAAGGTTATCTGTGTTCCAGTCAGCAGAGGCGGTGTAGATATGTCCTGCTTTAACGGCAGGTAATGTTTTCCACATAGGACTCTGTTGAAGTCGCTCTGACTCTGCTTGACTTTCGCTATTATCCAGAACGAGGACAAAAAGATGGTCGCCTGCGTATTCAGGTAACAGTTCCTCCGAGATTTCATTAAAGGTATAATTTTTGGATATTATATTTTCCTCTATAGCAGGTGGAATAGCGAATCCCTGCTCCTGATATAGGACCACACCCAGAGAGCGATTACCCATTACATAAAGCTGTTTGCCTAATTGTAAGAATACAGTTGCTGTTTCTCCATCTGTTAATTTAATCTTATCCCACATAGCTTTTGTTTTGGAGTCAAATTTGCTGATCCATTGATGAGCTTCATCCTGTATACCGAATATGGTGCCGAGCTCTTGCACACGTTTCTTATAAGGTAACGCCGAATTAAAGGGAATAGTGGGCGCAATCTTGGAGAGTGCCGTGTTTCGTTCAGTATCCTGCGTGTAACCATTCAGAATTAAGTCAGGCTGTAGCGCTGCAATTTTTTCAAGATCACCAGGGTTCCCGACATCCTGTACTCCTGTCAACAGTCCTTCAGCAAAACTACCACTGATATTCACAAGATTCGCCCCGACCACCGGTAATTTCAGCGCTAGCAGATCTTCAAGTGTAGAGCCTAGGTAGATGATGCGTTGTGGCTGAGCAGGGATTTCTACCTGTTCACCTGATTGTGTTGTATAGCTCTTTGTTGCGGTGTCGGCTTCTACAGTTTGTTGCGTAAGAGCATTCTCAGAGTAACTACACGCAGCCAATGTCAATAATAGAAAGAGGCTCATTCCCCATATCATTAAATTCTTCATAATTGTACTGTTCATACTAGCTTTCCCTGCTTTCTTTTTGATTTGTTGATAATGATTATCAATTACAATGGCTATTATAGACATCATTTAAATTCGTTACAATGTATAAACAGCTAAAATTTTATTTGGACAAATGTCAAAATGTTTTCTCATAGAACGTTTTGTTTGGTTCTTTACCGTTACGAGTGTCATGGAATTTCCCCTCTTTTTGCTTTGACAAAATGCTGCGCAAAGCTTACCATCTAGGATAGAAAGGAGAGGTCGCCATGAATTGGCTCGGATCCTTGCAGCAGCTCGGAAGAGCGGTTATGCTGCCTACAATGGTCCTGCCCGCTGCTGCTATTTTGCTCAGTGTGGGCAGTCTGCCCTGGAACGCCTGGGGAATGGGAATGATTGGCGAAGTGTCTACCGTGGCCGGACACGGTATTTTTTATTTTTTGCCGTATTTGTTCGCTGTTGGCGTGGCGCTGGGACTCTCCAACCAGGCCGGTCAAGCTGGACTCGCAGCGCTGGCTGGAATCGTTATCTATGATCAGGTCACCCGAAATTTCGGAGATGGCACGGTGCAGCCTGCTTCATTAATCGGAATTATACTCGGTGCATTAGCCGGTGGAATGCATAATCGGTTCAAAAGCATCAAACTGCCCGAAATCTTACAGTTTTTTGGCGGTTCGAGATTTGTTTTACTTATTGTTGGGCTTTGCTCGGCCCTGTTTTCCTGCTTCATGTTATGGATTGCTCCGGTTCTTCAGCATGGCCTGAATTTCATTGCAACATGGGAGTATAGCCTTGGCGGTTTCGGATTGTTCATCTACGGTGTGTTGTACAGGGTGCTGGTTGCCTTTGGGCTTCACCATTTGCTGAATAATGTATTCTGGTTCCAGTTAGGGACCTACGAAACGCCGAGCGGCAATGTCGTGCAAGGGGACTTACCGCGATTTTTTGCAGGTGATCCGACTGCTGGTTTTTTCATGGCCGGACTCTTTCCCATTATGATGTTTGCTATTCCTGCGATTGCGCTTGCGATTATTCAGGAGGCCAGAGAAGATCTCAAGCCCAAAATAAGAAAAACGTTTCTGACTTCTGCCCTGGTCTGTTTTTTAACAGGGGTTTCAGAGCAAATCGAGTTTGCTTTTCTTTTTGCAGCGCCGTATCTGTTTATCGTACATGCAGTGATGTCCGGGGTGGCCATGTGGCTTAGTTACTGGCTGGATATAAGGCACGGATTCTCATACTCGGCTGGCATAATTGATTACATACTCAATTTTCATCTGTCTGAGAATGCTTGGAAACTCATTCCGATTGGCATACTATATGGGCTGGTCTATTATTTCCTGTTCCGTTGGGCGATTCGTACATTCAAGATACCAACACCTGGACGGGAAGAAGGATCAATGCTGGAAGATTGGGTTGGAAATATTCCTTATCAAGCCCCGTTGGTTTTGGAAGCATTGGGCGGGAAGAGTAACATTGTTCAGGTGGAGGCATGCATTACACGCCTGCGTCTGACGGTTCACGACGATCGGTTGATTGATACAGGCGCAATGAAGAATTTAGGATCGGCTGGACTGATCAAGCTAGGTGGCGGCAACGTACAGGTGGTATTTGGCACCTATTCCGAATTGATTCGGGAAGAGATTGCTAAGCTGCTTGAACGAGATTTACAACAGGTGTTATTCGCTGCACCGGTGCAAGGCAAAATGCTTCCGATTGAGGAAGTGCCGGATCAGATTTTTGCAGCCAAGCTGGTCGGAGACGGTGTAGCTTTTGTGCCCGAGCGAGGAGAATTGGTGTCGCCTGTCTTTGGAACGATAATGCATTTGTATCCAACGATGCACGCCCTTGGTATTTCCACACGGGAGGGTCTGGAGGTTCTGCTTCATATCGGGATCGACACCTCGCAACTGAAAGGGCACTTTGAAGCCTTCGTACAAGAAGGTGATACTGTAGAGCCTGGACAATTGCTGATCAAATTTGATCTGGCTGTATTACGTGAACAGGCGGCATCACTTACGACTCCGATGGTTATTACAAACCCGGATCGTGTGAAATCATGGAGCTTTGCTCCATTCAAGCAAGTGAAGAAAGGTCAGGCATCCGTTATGTCCGTGGTGCTCTATGACAGGAACGTTGGAGGGGTAGAATGAAGATACAAGGCATCAATGGAGCTGCAGGCATCGCCATCGGCAAAGCATTTGTCCTGCCCAGCTGGGAATGGGATCTACCCGACCAGAAAATGGATTCGGTGGATCTTGCCCAGGAATTCGAACGGCTGTACGAGGGGATACGGACATCGAAGGATGAGATCGAATTTATCAAAAATGAGTTCAAAGAAGTTGTGGGCCCGGAGGAATCCAGCATCTTTGATGCACATCTTGCTATTCTGGAAGATCCGGTGTTCATGAACGAAATCCGTGGCATTATTGAACGCCAGTACAAGGCGGCAGAGGTGGCGGTAAAAGAAGCGATAGACCATTTCGTCACCATGTTTGACCTATTGGAAGACGAATATATGAAGGAACGGGCAATCGACATCAAGGATGTCGGCAACCGCCTCCTTAAACATTTGCTGGGTGCACCTGAGATTACGCTACCTTCAGATACCCAGCCGTATATTCTCGTTGCCAAAGAGTTGTCACCATCACAACTGGCGCATATGAATCCAAGCTACGTTCTAGGGATTGTTACGCTGATCGGTGGTAAGACGTCACACTCCGCTATTATGGCGCGTGCACTCGGGATTCCTCTCGTTTCCGGACTGGAAGCGAGTCTTGGTATGCCGGTAGAAACGGGAGACATGCTGGTCGTGGATGGCGATAATGGGTTGGTATATATCGATCCGGATCGCAAAATCATTGAACGATACACAATGCTCCGCAACAAAGAGTTGAAGAAAAAAGAACAGCTGCAAGTACTTGCCACTGTAGACGCGGTGACCAAGGACGGAGCTGTGCTGAAGCTTGCTTCCAACATCAGTTCCGTGAAGGAGCTTGATCTGGCTTTGAAACACGGAGCCAAGGGTGTAGGTTTGTTCCGAACCGAATTCCTGTATATGGATCGTGCGACCTTCCCCGGAGAGCAGGAACAGTACGAGGTGTACCGGCTTGTTGCCGAGAAAGCAGCTGGACAGGCGGTTGTCATTCGCACACTCGACATTGGGGGCGACAAAGAGCTCGATTACTTTGAGTTGCCAGAAGAAGATAATCCGTTTCTGGGCTATCGAGCCATTCGAATCAGTTTGGATCGTAAGGATTTGTTCAAAACTCAGCTTACCGCTATCCTTCGTGCAAGCGCAGCAGGTAATGTAAAGATTATGTATCCGATGATTTCCTCGGTTGAGGAGTTGCAACAAGCCAACGAGATCCTTCGGGAATCGATGGCTGATCTCGATGAGCGAGGCTTGGCCTATGATGCAAACATTCAGGTGGGCATCATGATTGAGGTTCCCGCCGCCGTCATGATTGCTGATTTACTTGCAGAAGAAGCGGATTTCTTCAGTATCGGAACGAACGATCTGGTACAGTATGTACTGGCGGTAGACCGAATGAATGAACAGATTGCTCATATGTATCATCCGTATCATCCGGCTGTGCTGCGTATGCTTCGGGCTACTGTAGACGCGGCGCATACAGCAGGCATTGATGTGAGCGTCTGTGGTGAGATGGCGGGGGACGAGCGTTCCATTCCATTATGGCTGGAACTGGGGATTCGCCATCTTAGTATGTCTCCGCAATCCTTATTGCGCGTGAAGCATAGAGTTTTGAATACAACGGCTGCGGACGCGAAAGAGGAAGCACGTAAGTGCTTTGCCTTGCGAACGAGCGGTGATATTGAGGAGCGTTTGCAGATCTTTAACGATGCAAGCGGCAGCCCGGACGATCAAAGCGGATCAAACGCATCTTAAAGGGAAATGCACATTAGCAGACGATTAATACCTTTAAATTAATATATTCACTTTTGTACCACTTTTTCCAAAAGATATAAAAAACCGCTGTGTATTTACTTGCACAGCGGTTTTTTTATTGATTTTTTCGTATGGTCGCTTTTATTTGGTTGCTTTTTCAGCAAGTGCATCACAGAATGCTTTCCCGTACGGAGGAAGATCCGGTGGACGACGAGCGGAGATAATGTGACCATCCACGACAACGGCTTCATCTTTCCATATCGCACCTGCATTCTCCATGTCATCCCGAATACCTGGCGTTGAGGTTACGGTGACTCCGTTCAAAATTTTGGCGGAGATGAGCACCCAACCTGCATGGCAGATTTGCCCAATCGGCTTGCGGTCTGCATGCATCTCTTTTACAAGCTCCAGAACTTTGGGGTAGCGTCGTAATTTATCCGGAGCCCAGCCACCTGGCACCAAAATTCCATCATAATCGGAGCTGCTCAGCTCATCGAAACTGTATTCAGCAGTAGCAGGAACACCATATTTACCGACATATGTTTTTCCCTTTTTCTCGCCAGCCAGATGTACTTCGGCACCTTCTTCGCGCACGCGGTATACCGGATACCACAGCTCCAGATCCTCAAATTCTTCATCAACCAGTGCAATGACTTTTTGACCTGATAATCTCATATGTGAACTCTCCTTCGATAATGAATTTGGCAGATCGTGTCTTATATTGTACCAGATTCGGTATTTAGCTTCCTAATATAAGAATGGCTTGCATGCCTTAAGTACAAATTCTCAATCTGGGTAGCACGATCTCAGATCAATACCAGCCTGTGTTCGACAGCCTTCATCTGGTGACAGTGGTAATTTGTGCAACCTTTAGTTTACAGCAGGATTTAGGCGGAAATAGGTCGAATGGTACATACATAGAGAGTAAAGAACGAATGAGGTGATGGTTGTGCGCAAGTCGTGCAGATGTGGACATGTTATGGAATTGGAATTAAGAACGGTTGTATACGCCAAAAAGGTAGAAATTCGAAATGTACCTGTCTTTACGTGTACAGACTGTGTATCATACGAAGTGCTGAAGCCGGTCAAACCTGATTTGACAGATTGTATCAATAAATTGGGTGAACAGCCTGTGAAGCAGGATGTCTCCTTCGGTGAGCAGAACGAATTGGCTGACCTGTTACATGAACAACTCTTGGCCTGGCCGGATGCAACGGATCAAGAGATGGAGTATCGAATGAAAGAAGCGGTCGAGGGACGAATCAATCTATTACTGGATATTATGGGCTACGCACAAAAAGCGGGGGACCAAGCGTGGATTGAAGATACCGAACGTAGACTGGCACAGTTGTCTGGATTTGTATGGCAGGCACATTTCTCAAATGCCGTCTAGTTTTGACGTGCAAAATGCTTGTTTTCATGAAAATTGGATTTTTTGCTCACTTTTTGTTAAGATATCGAAGAGTGAAAACGCTCAACATGGCGGTATCGCTTATTAAGGGGGATGTATAACGAATGGCTGACATGACTAAAATGACAAGTATTGAACAGCTAAACTCCGCAGTGCAGGCGACGGAGGATCAACCCTTGCTTCTGTTCAAGCATAGTACCCGCTGTCCGATCAGTGCACATGCTTATCAGGAGATGAACGACTATTTGCATAACTCTCCGAATGAAAGCGTGAAATACGGCATCATCTACGTGGTAGAAGACCGCCCGGTATCTAACGAAGCAGCTGAGAGGTTGGGTGTTAAGCACGAATCTCCCCAGGTTATTCTGATTAAAAAAGGAATGCCGGTATGGCATACTTCTCATTCAGAGATTACCAGCGGGACGCTTGCTAACACTTTAAGTGAGTCTTAGAGCCTATTTTAATTGATTAATGCAATAATTTGTCGTAATATAAATCTTAATGAAAATGGAATGAAAATTTACTGGTAATGGAGCGAAGTACTGTGACGGTAACCATTTATGATGTGGCACGTGAAGCTGGAGTGTCTATGGCAACGGTATCACGTGTAGTTAACAATAACCCTAATGTCAAACCGCAGACGCGGAAAAAAGTATACGAAGCAATTGAACGGCTCGGATATCGTCCGAATGCGGTAGCCCGTGGTCTGGCGAGCAAAAAGACAACTACGGTTGGAGTCGTTATTCCGGACATTTCGAACTCTACCTTTGCAGAGATTGCTCGGGGAATCGAAGATATCGCCAACATGTATCATTACAACATCATTTTGTGTAATGCGGACAAAAAGAAGGAAAAAGAAATCCGTGTTATTAATACGCTGCTTGAAAAACAAGTGGACGGACTGCTCTTTATGGGTGGAACCGTAACGGATGAACACATTCAGGCCTTCCAATCTGCTGCAGTTCCGATTGTATTGTGTGCAACAAGTGATGAGAAGGGTACATTCCCTTCTGTGGATATTGATCATGAAGCAGCAGCATTTGACGCAGTCAACACGCTGATTCGTCACGGTCATAAAGAGATCGCCATGATCAGTGGTACGCTGCAGGACCCGGCTAACGGTTTTGCACGTTTCCAAGGGTATAAGAAAGCACTGGAAGCCGCAGGCATCGAATATCAAGAGGATCTGGTTCGGATCGGTAACTATCGTTATGAATCCGGTGTTGAAGCGATGAAATATTTCCTTGGACTTAAGAAAAAGCCGACAGCGATCTTTGCTGCAACGGATGAAATGGCTATTGGCGCGATCCACAGCATTCAGGATGATGGTTTGAAAGTACCGGATGACTTCTCTATCATTAGCGTAGACAACATTCGTATGGCTTCCATGGTACGTCCGCAGTTAACAACAGTTGCTCAGCCGATGTACGATCTGGGTGCGGTAGCGATGCGTTTGCTGACCAAACTGATGAAAAAAGAAAATGTGGAGAATCCAAGAGTGATTTTGCCGCATGAAACGATTCTTCGTCTGTCTGTAAGTCACGCAGGTTAATATGTTATTTCGTGAAGTAAGAGAAAGGGAGAAGGCGTTCTCTCTACATAATAATGTTTAATTGTGCAGAAGCTCCGGAAACGGGGCTTTTGTGCTGAAAATGACTTTTCGTAATGACTTAAACTTGATCTCATATGCAAGATGATAACAGGAGGATACAACAATGCGTGAAACGATAGGCATTATGGGCGCTATGGACGAGGAAGTAGAGCTTCTGCTTCAAGGTATGAAACAGCATGAAACGGTGAAACAAACAGGCATAACGTATGTCGCCGGTGAGTGGCTGGGCAAGCAGATTGTGGTGTGCAAGTCAGGCGTGGGGAAAGTGAATGCGGCGGTAACTACGCAGATTCTGATCGACCGTTTTCAGGTGAACCGGGTGATCTTTACAGGTGTAGCCGGAGCGGTTCATCCAGAGCTGAACATTGGTGACATGGTGATCTCCTCGGTATGTGTGCAGCATGACATGGACGTAACCCCGCTTGGATTCGAACGTGGAGTGATACCGTACCAGGAGACATCGGCATTTCCGGCGGAGCCTGCATTAATTTCGCTCGCTGAAGAAGCGTGCAAGGCGCAGGGCGCTCATTACCGGATTGGCAAGGTGTTGTCAGGGGATCAGTTCATTGCTAGCAAAGAGGCCGTCAACATGCTCTACACGGAGATGGACGGAGCTTGTGCAGAGATGGAAGGTGCCGCGGTTGCTCAAGTGTGTTATATGAATCGTGTGCCTTTCGTTGTGTTACGCAGTATGTCTGACAAGGCAGACGGTTCTGCACATGTGAATTTTGCCGAGTTTACTGTACAGTCTTCCCAGCGTTCCCACCGTATTGTTGAGCATATGCTCGAACATATGTGATCTGAAACACGTATCGATCCCATAAAATCAAATAAACCGCCTCACAGGTCAATTTCCACTCATGATGGAGAACGTTCTGTGAGGCGTTTTTATGTATTTGTTGCGTACCGTTACCTTTTTAATACATAAACCGATGACGGAAGCGAACACGATCAAACTGCTCTTCCGAAGTCATGGGTACTTGACTGCCGATTCGAACCATAAGGCAATTTGCGGGATGGGAGCAGATTTCGGGATCATCTGTGGCGTACCAGGTCATATCAATGTTCTGCATGAGCCGTTCCATCATTTTGCGGTAATCCCATACGGTCAGTCCGCTGCCTTTCAAGTCCCAATGCCAATAATACTCTGTCGTGAAAATAATGTAGTTTTCCATGTACTTATCTTCCATTGCGGTAAGCAGCATTTCACGCCCAATACCAAGGGACCGATAGTCGTCCGCAACTTCGATGGCTCCGAGCTCGATCAGGTCTGTCATATTGCCTTCCGACCATCGTTCGCATTCATCGGCGTAGTGAAAAGTGACATATCCGATGATCATCTCATTTTCGTGGGCGATAATAATGCGTCCTTCTGGCAAGGCAGCAATCTCAGCAAGAGCTTCCTGTTGCTCTGCTGGGCGCCGAAAGGCATCCAGATGGGCATGTAAGGTCATTTGCATAATCTGCTCCGCGGGCACGGGACCCTCAATCGTAATTCGGTGGCCGGACTTGAAAATGGAACGCATATGATGCTCCTTGATATGCTCCATGGTTCATTCCCCTCTCTCCCCCTACTTATAGCAAAAAAACGAAAAATTGAAAAGCCGTAGACGATGTTTGTTTCAATTTGCTATAATTGCGTTGACAAAAAATGTTCACAATTCAACACCGTTTGAGTGCATCGTTTGGGTCAAGCAAGTACATGATGAGAAGTTCTCTCTACTAATGTAAGCGCTAACTGGAAGTTCAGTCAACACAAAGGCAATACGAATGAACCCTGAAGGGAATCGAAATGTCGAGTTGAAGGAGGCTGGCAAGCATGAGTCAAGCACATAATGAGATGCTGCAAACGGTGGTGTCTGAATCGAATCTGGGCGATTATACGGAAGCAAGAAGCCGGTTCGATTGGGAAACGGTAGAAAGGCACTTTACGTGGCACGCCAGCGGAAAAGTGAATATGGCACATGAGGCGATTGATCGCCATGTCCTGGAAGGAAGAGGCGGGAAGACAGCGTTACTGTACAGCGATGCTTCTCGGGAAGAAGCATATACCTTCGCGGATCTAAGCGAGCAGTCGAGTCGTTTTGGTAATGTTCTGCGTAAATATGGCGTAGCCAAAGGAGATCGTGTCTTTATTTTTATGCCGCGAAGTCCTGAGCTGTATTTCAGTTTGCTGGGAATTTTGAAGGTGGGCGCTGTAGCTGGCCCTTTATTTGAGGCTTTTATGGAAACGGCAGTGAAGGATCGGCTGGAGGACAGTGGTGCGGTAGCACTTGTGACAACACCGGAGCTTCTGGGACGCATCAAACGCTCCGAACTACCTGAGTTGAAGCATATTTTTATTGTCGGCGGCGGTCCACAGTTGGAAGCCGGACTGATTGATTTTGATGCAGAGATGTCTGCGGCTTCGGATGATATGGAAGTAGAGTGGCTGACACGTGAGGACGGACTGTTAATTCATTATACATCTGGCTCTACCGGGAAACCCAAAGGGGTATATCACGTTCAGAATGCCATGATTCAACATTATTATACAGGCAAGGTTGTGCTCGACCTGCGCGAAAGCGACGTATACTGGTGCACTGCTGATCCCGGCTGGGTAACAGGAACTTCGTACGGCATCTTCGCTCCGTGGCTTAACGGAGTAACCAACGTGATCCGAGGTGGTCGCTTCAGTCCGCAGGACTGGTATAGCACGATTGAGAAAAATAAGGTAAGTGTATGGTATAGTGCCCCTACGGCATTCCGTATGCTGATGGGCGCAGGGGATGAGACGATTGCCCAGCATGATCTAAGCAGTTTGCGTCATGTGATGTCGGTAGGCGAACCATTAAACCCGGAGGTCGTACGTTGGGGCTGGAAGGCTTACGGTCAACGGATTCATGATACGTGGTGGATGACGGAAACGGGGGCACAGTTAATCTGTAACTATCCAGGGATGCCGATTAAACCGGGTTCAATGGGGCGTCCTCTGCCCGGTGTAGAAGCAGCTATCATTGATGATCGTGGGCAAGAAATGCCGCCTTACAGCATGGGCAACCTGGCCATTCGTACCCCTTGGCCGTCGATGATGGCGAAGATCTGGAACAATCCAGCCAAGTATGAGGAGTATTTCAGACTGACAGGCTGGTATGTATCCGGAGATTCAGCGTATATGGATGAAGACGGATATTTCTGGTTCCAGGGACGCATCGATGATGTCATCAACTCTTCAGGTGAACGGATCGGACCGTTTGAAGTGGAGAGCAAGCTGGTAGAGCACCCCGCGGTTGCTGAAGCAGGTGTTATCGGGAAACCTGATGTGACACGAGGGGAAATCATCAAGGCTTTTGTCGCGCTTCGTGAGGGGTATGAGGCAACACCTGAACTGAAGGAAGAGATCTATCGGTTTGTCAAAGAAGGCTTGTCGGCTCACGCAGCACCGCGTGAGATTGAATTCAAGGAGAAGCTGCCGAAGACACGATCAGGCAAAATTATGCGACGTGTGTTGAAGGCGTGGGAGCTTGATCTGCCTACAGGGGACTTATCCACCATCGAGGACTGAGTATTACGAGCATTGGAAATGGCCGGTTACGAATTTGAGGTGTACAATAAGAAGCCTGACTCATGCGTGCTGCAGTGTACCGCATGAGTCAGGCTTCTCCTGCACGTTGTCTTTTTATGATTAGGGCCTTATTCGTTTTTGCCACGAACAGGGACACATAGATAAGCAAAGCCGCATGCCAGTGTATTCACACTGAACATGCGGCTTTTTCATTTAATATTCATTTTATGTTACCGAATTAAGGCTCATAATGTATCGCTGCCGAGGGTGCGGATTCTCCCATACTGTTGATCGCTGATACTTTGAACCAGCCACTTGTTGATGCCGGAACACCATAAACCATACTGGTACCTGATGTGGTACCAAGCTTGGTGAAAGGTTCCGAACCTGTCTCGCTATAGAAGACAGCATAGCTCTGCACGCCGTCAGCTTCCGGGTTAGGCGCCCACTGAATTCGAAGTCCCTTCGAGAGTGTAGAGACGCTCACTTGGCCTGGTGTGCTTGGAGCCGTCGTCGGTGCACTGTTGTCACTGACGGTCTCTCCAGGGGTTACTATCGTACCAGGCACCTCAATAGGCTGTTTCACTTCCGTATCTGGCCCAGCGGCACCTGCGCTGCTTACAATTGCACTTGGCGCAGATTCCTTGCCTGCAACGTCAACAGCAGTGACATAAAATGCGATGTTACTACTTGCTGTTGCGTACGCTGAGAAGGATCTGGACTCACCTGAGAGCACGACTTGACCTTGATTCTGGAACCCGGCGCCACCGACTGAACGGTAGAGACGATACCCGACTACATCACTTTCAGGTGTCGCATTAAATGTAATGGAAGCACGTTCTCCTGAGATGGAGATGCGAACATTGCCAGGTGCATCCGGTGCTTTACCGTTATCCGTACGTGGATCAACCTCAGTTGGCAGATCAGCACCGGCATCTTCAGGCAAGTAGTATGCAAGAGACTCGTGACGACTCATACGTTTAAATGCATTTTGCAATTCTTTGATGAGATCCGAGATCGGTTTCTTACGCTTGACAACGGTTTTTTCCTTTAACATATCCGCAGGTGTTTCATCACGTGGAATGTAATTTACACCGTTGTACGTAATATACTTCGCTTTAGCGACAGCATCATCACGTTCCTTCGGAATATATTTGCTATTGAAAATGTCAGTAACAAATTTATCAGTCAGGGAAGTGGGTAGCTTGCCACTATATGCTGAGACCGTTCTGGTTTCAATACCAGAAGGTTTTTTGAATGAGTTGGTTACAAACAAGTCCTTCTTGGTTTCTATTACTTCATTCATAATTTTAGCCCAAAGTTGTTGAGCGCGTTTACGCTGTGATTTGTTTTCCAGTGTATTTATAGGCTGTTTATAACCCACCCATACACCTAACGTAACATCTGGCGTGTATCCTTCAAACCAGACATCGGCGTAGTTTTGGGTCGAACCTGTTTTACCAACAATCGGTACACTTGATCTGTACTTGTAGTTTTCTCGTACCTTATCGGCTGTACCCTCTGTTATAACGGTACGCAGCATATCGGTCATCAGATAGGCTGTCTGTTCCGAGAAAGCCTGTACGGGTTCACTATCGTGTTTGTATACAATATTGCCTTTGGAATCAACAATTTTACTGATCATGTAGGAATCATTATATACACCTTTATTGGCAATCGCACCGTAAGCACTTGTCAGTTCTTCCACGGTTACACCATATTGAAGTCCACCGAGAACACCTGTCTGTGCTTGATAATCCTGCTTTTGAATCGTCGTAATACCAAGTTTTTTCGCAAAAGTCCAGGCTTTGTCGATGCCAACTTCTTCATTGAAAAGTTTCAAGGCCGGTATGTTTAGTGAATAATTCAATGCCCGGCGAGCCGTTACCAGACCTTGATAGCGGTTATTCGCATTCTTCGCGATATGGTATCCACTAGAGCCGTCTTTCAGGATGATTGGCGAATCGTCAATAATGGAAGCGGGTTGAATAAGACCTTCCTCCAGAGCTGGCAGATAAGCGGCAATAGGTTTCATTGTTGAACCCGGCTGACGGATCATCTGCGTTGCATAGTTCATCTGCTCATCCTGGAAACTTCGTCCTTCAATCATGCCGAGGATTGCTCCTGTTTTGTGATTGATCAGCATCGCTGCCGTCTGCTCTTTTCCTTTGACGGGGTCATCTGCAGAGAAGTTACTGTTATCTTCAGCAATGGTACGCATCGTTTTGTAGATGTTTTTGTTAATCGTTGTATAGATTCGATATCCGCCAGTGCGAAGCTGTGACTGAGCTTCTTCCAGCAATGCACTGTTTTCCTTCGGTAGAGCTGCTGTATCTGTGCTTTTGCCTTTTTCTTTTGTTTTGTCCTCGCTCAGTTGCTGCATGATAATCTGTGCTGCTTGACGTTCCGTTTCCATCATAAGGTATGGATAAGTGTTATAGGCTTTAACGGTTTTCGGAGCAAGCGAGCTTTTGATATCAAAGGCAAGTGCATTGTTGTATTCCGATTGCGTGATTTTGCCAAGTTCCAGCATGCGACGCAGCACCAGTTTCTGACGATTGATGGCGCGATCAAATTTATCCTCTACAAAATCGCCCTTACCATTAAAGGCAGAGTAGGAAGAGGGCGACTGGGGTAATCCAACCAGATAAGCGGCCTGAGCTGTGTTTATTTTTTCGAGATCATTGATATTGAACAATCCCTTAGCCGCTGCTTTGATTCCATAAACGTTGTATCCGCTGGAACCATTGCCGAAAGGCACCTTGTTCAGATAAGCGGTCATAATCTCGTCTTTGGTCAGAAAACGTTCCAGTCGAAGGGAAAGCAAAATCTCTTTTACTTTACGATCTTCCGTACGATCCAAATTCAAAAATACACGTCTAGCTAATTGCTGCGTAAGCGTACTGCCACCTGTTTGTACCGATTCTTTCAGCACTTTTTGTTTCACGGCACGCAGTGTTCCGCTCATGTCAACACCTTTATGTTCGTAAAAATGATTGTCTTCAATCGAGATCACGGCATCAATAACCTTTTTGGGGATCTGGTCAAAGGTGACCGGACGTCTGTCTTCTTCCGTGCGCAGTTGACCAATCGGACTGCCGTCAGAAAAGTAAGCAAAGCCTGTGATGGAGTTTTCGCTGACTTTTTGTTCAATCAGGGCCCTTGACCGGACAGGTTCGTCTTTGACGATCGAACTGACGTAACCCATTAAAGCACCGCCAACGAATAGTACGCCCATAAATCCAAGGACAACCATCCACATAACGAAGCTACCTAGTCTGCGTGCAAAGCTACGCTTGCGTACAGGCGGATCTTCAGGCTTTTTCTTAGTAACATCAACCATTCAGTGTCTTCCTCCTTTTAACAGCACTAATTATAGCATAAAAAGACCCGTTTGCATGCCTGAGAAATACAAGTAATGGTCGAAATTTGCCAATATGGAATGGATTATGATATATAGCATGTGATATCGGACGACATTTCATGAGTTGCAAAAGTAAGGAAAAAGGCTGGAACTGCATTTAAGCAGGCCAGCCTTGGGGTCTATATAGATTAGGTTGAATTGAAAAAAATGTACCCGTATACTGATTAGGTTTTGAAACGCTGGATGAGTTCCAACAGTTCTTGTGTGAGATGTGCCAAAGAAGCGGAAGCAGCAGTGATTTCTTCCATGGATGCAAGTTGTTTCTCAGAAGCTGAGGCAACCTCGCTGGCGTGCGCCGCTGTTTCCAGACCAATCGTTTTAAGCTGCTCGAGTGATGAATCGACCTGTTGCGACTCGCCTGACATCTGTTTTGCAATGGTGGAGACTTGTGCAATTTGTTCATTCACGTTGGTGATCTGTGAAGAGATGGATAAAAACAGCTCACCACTCTCGTTCATCACATCGGCAATGTGAGTCACCTCAGCGCTTCCTTTCTCCATATTTTCAACGATAGCGTGAACCTCTTTTTGAACCGATTGGATCAACGTGGCAATGTCGGCAGCCGATTGTCTGGATTGCTCAGCCAGATTGCGAATCTCGGTAGCTACAACACCAAATCCACGTCCATGTTCCCCCGCTCGTGAAGCTTCAATAGAAGCATTAAGGGCGAGAAGATTCGTTTGACGGCTTACTTCGGTAATCATGCCCGTTATATGACCAATCTCTTCCGAGCGCTGTTTAAATTGCTCCAGTGCAGTCATGGAAGATTGGACAGATGTGTTCGCACTCTCCACCATATAGATAGCTGCTTGCATCTTGTCTGTTCCGTATGAAGTTCGTTCCGTTACTGATTTTGATGCACTGCTTACTTCGGCAGCAGCTTCAGCTATTCTTCCGATGCCCGTGGATATTTCGTTCATCGAACGGGAGGAATGAAGTAACTCCTGAACTTGCTTCTCCGCCTTGTTTGCCACTTCCATTCCGGTAAGTGCCATCTGCTCGGCGGCTTTGCTTGTATCCTCTGCCCCGGCAGTTAATTGCTGAGAAGTTGAACCAACAGATAAGGCATGTTCAGATATAACAGAAATCGTATGACGTAATGTATTCATCATGTCATTCATGTGAGTGGCCATGACTCCGAATTCATCCTTCGATTTTACAGGTAACGTCTGAGTTAGATCGCCTTCGGCAAGTTGGCCGGCTACAACATTTACTCTGTTCAGCTGTTTTACAATGGAAATAATCGTGAATGTGACTACTCCTGCGAGCAGAAGCACCGCTAATATAGCAATGAGTACAGACCATTTTAAGCTATCGTAAAAAGGCTGGAGTATCACGCTTTTCGGTAATGCAGATACTAGATGCCAGCTAGAATCGGAGCCTTGAAGCTTTGCGGGTTCGGCAATAAATAATTCTGGTGTGCCATCGTCAACCGTAGTGTAGAACCCTGTATCATTCGACTGAATGCGCTGAATAAGTGTTTGGGTACTGGAAGAGAGCTCGGCATTCTCTTTGGTCAGTTCCGGTCTTGAACCGTGCGCAGCAATGAGCCCTTCACTGGTAATCAGCATAGCATAGCCCTGATCGGGATTAAGAGATGCAATATTTTGCTGGAAACCCTCAATCGTAAAATCAGCCCCAACGATGCCAAGAAAGGTATTATTCTCGTCAAGTAAAGGCAGGACGATGGATACGAGCAAGGTCTCTTTACCGGCAACCTTGTACGTAGTTGGCTCAGACCAATAGATGGTTTTGGTTGCCTTCGGCTGTTGATAGTATTTACTGGTTTCACTATTTCCCTCATAAGTAGTGAGCGGTTCAATATGCAACGAGCTTCCATCTTGGATAACGTAAGGGATAAACCGGCCGGTTTCATCATCATACTTATTCATATTCACATGTTCGGCATCCTTGCCGTCAAAAGCATTGGGCTCCCATCCGGTATAATAGCCAAAAACCTTTTTGTCCTTCTTCAAGTATTCTTCCAAAAGTCGGACGATATCTTGACGGTTTAGCGTCCCATTTTTCGAAGCGTCCAGGAGGGTGGTACTCAAACTGTCGAGCGTATTTTTTACTTGGTTGATGTCAGTCATAAATTCGCTTGTAGCTGCGCTTGCTGACTGTTCCGCTACAGCTTCACCATATTGTAGGCTTTTGTCATATATGGCTTTGGTGTTAAAGGCAATTAATGCGCCGATTGAGCATAGGAGCACTAATCCAAGCAGTAATCCTAGTTTTACGGCAAGCTTGGTATTTCGAAAAAATGACATGTGAAGCCCCCTTGTGTTGTCTTTCTATTTGTGCGTGTTTCTTTATGCTGGTGGTTCCTCATCAAAAAAGAAGATAACTATATTATCGTTATGTAGAGGCTTGTAATGAAGATGATTTGGGGGAGGAATGAAAAAAACAACAAAAAAAACAACTGCCGAGAAAATCTCGAACAGTTGTTTTTTTGTTGCGATCCAACGATTAACGGTTGTAGAACTCGACGATTTGTTTTTCATCGATGTCTTGGGACAATTCAGCACGCTCAGGCAAGCGGATGAATTTACCTTCTACAGCTGCTTCGTTGTACTCAACGTATGCTGGAAGATGATTGCGGTTTTCCAAAGCTTCCTTAACGGAAGTCAGACCGCGACTTCTTTCACGCAAGCCGATTACATCGCCAGTGCTTACTTGGTAAGAAGCGATATCGACTTTTTTACCGTTTACTGTTACGTGACCGTGTGCTACCAATTGACGCGCTCCAGCGCGGGAGTTAGCAAAGCCAGTACGGTAAACGAGGTTGTCAAGGCGGCACTCAAGCAAGAACATGAAGTTCTCACCGGCAATACCTTGCATTTTTTGCGCTTTGGAGAACAATGTGCGGAATTGTTTTTCACCCAAACCATACATGTGGCGCAATTTTTGTTTTTCTTGCAACTGCATACCGTAGTTGCTCATTTTTCTGCGTTGGTTAGCTCCGTGCTGACCTGGAGGGAAAGGGCGTTTCAATTCTTTGCCTGTTCCGCTCAGGGAAATGCCGAGGCGACGGCTTAATTTAAATTTAGGACCAGTGTAACGTGCCATGTTTAAAGTAGCTCCTTTTTAGTTAAAGTTCATAATAGGGCTCTGTTTGCGCTCCAATTTGTTGATGCGGGCTTGGCCTCGCATAGAACGATCAGGAAAGTTCAGCCGCTGTCCTGAAAGCAACAAAAAGAATGAGGGTGACACAACCGGTAATGCCCAAATTTAAAGACCGTTTTAGTAGTCTTCATCAACAATTTATTTTACATTCTGAAAGGAGTAAAGTCAAGTAATACATAAAGTCAGAAAAACGTCTAAATTTGTCGATAGGTCATTAGGCCTAAAATAATGGGACAATTTTCTGAAATATGAGTGCAAAAAAGCTTCAAACAGAGTAAAATAGATGGTATCTTAACTTTAAACAATGTTACGTATCAAGGTTTCGCTAATATTTTGCAGATTTGCGATAATCGATGCAGATTAATGCATCCGCCCAGGATGCAAAAACGGTGCAAAGGAGCGCCTGACATGTTGGAACATCTAAGAAGTTTACCTGCCAGTCTGAATTCGCGAAGTGCGGGCGATTCCACATCGTTTACTGTGCGTTCATCTCATGATGATCATGCGTTGTGGATGCAGAAAATGGATATCACACCTTTTGACTTTTCATATTTAAGTAATTTATTAGGACAAGCTTTCCATGATTGGACAAACCAGAAAGATTCTGTGCCGGACAGACCCATTGCTGAATACAGTGTATGGAATACAGAAGGTGAGTGCATGGGAAAGAACTCTAACCATGATACGGATTCCGATATCAATGTACGTTCACTGGTTTTGGAGTGTGCTGAAAAGGGACAGACTTTGTCAAAAAGAGGAATCAGTAAGCATGGAGAGTATTTGTTGATTGCCGAGCCTCTATTTTCAAGAATCAATAAAGATATATTTGCTGTGTTCATTGCTCTAGTCTTTGAATCTCACCGATCCAAAACGTCAGAAGCTGTGGTTCGATCTGAGGCCTTGCATTACCGTACCTGCTTTTACCGAAGATTTGAATACATATTTATGACGGACTTGCTGCATGCACACGAACATACCGCCCGGGAGGAACACCGAAGATCCATTCTTTTTCAGATCGTACAGCGAATGCATGACAAGATGGATGTTGGGGCGATTTTGGATGAGGTATTTGTCAGTATGGATTATCTGTATCCTTCCACACACATTATGCTCTATATGTCTCAGGATCAGAGAAACTTTAATCCTCGTATTAAGCCACTCCTTATTCAGGAACGCGGAGAAGATATCTGTGTTCGCTCATTTATGGAAGGTAGGTTGATTGTCTCCCGGTCTGATGAGTTGGACAAGCSAATCATTGAAGTTGGTTTGCCACTCAAAGGCAAGCAGGGGATATATGGTGTTTTTCATATCGAAATGAATGAGGAATTGATGGAAGATTCCGATTTGCAACTGATTGCGATGATGGCAGACACAGCAGGGACAGCTTTTGAAAATGCAAAACTACATGAACAATCCCATATGTTGATTCAGGAACTTCGTGTAATCAATGATTTGACACAACGCCTTAATAAAAGCCTGCAATTGATGGAGATTTATCAATTTTCCGAGCAGGAGCTTAAAAACATATTTCAAGCCGACTTTTGCTGCATTTTGCAATTAAATGACAGCACAAACAGGTTTGAGGTGATGGCTACCAATGTAAAAGATATACGACATCGAACGTATCCGGTGGATTCCGGGATTGCGGGTTATATGTATCAGACAGAAGAGCCGTTAATTATATCTGACTATACGCAATTTGATAAGGTAACTTCCAGCTTCATGGAACTGACGGGCGCAATGTCTTTGATCGCAGCCCCGATCAGAGTAGACGGACAGGTGAAGAGCGCTATTTTGTTATCCCATGTGCGGGAGCATTTCTTCTCTTACGAGAATTATAGACTGTTGCAAATGTTATCGATTCACCTCGGGCTTGCTCTGACCAATGCAACTCTGCATGCCGAAGTGCGCCGAATGGCCAATCTCGATATGTTGACTGGACTTTATGTAAGGCATTACTTGGATAATATTATTCATGAACGTCAGGCCCATGATTACTGCGGTTCACTGGTTGTCGTCGATATCGATCAGTTTAAACAGGTGAATGATACTTTCGGTCACCAGACAGGGGATCAGGTATTGAAACAAGTAAGTGATATTGTCACAAGTTCAGTTCGAGCCGAGGATATCTGCGCAAGATGGGGCGGTGAAGAACTGGCGATCTACATGCCCCAGATTGGAATTCACCAAGCTCTTGTCTATGCGGAACGGATCCGGACCCGAGTTGAGGCGGAGACCCGGCCGTCTGTAACGGTGTCGAGTGGTATCGCTGAATGGAATTGGATGGATGAGAAGGTAAGTGTGGAGTCTCTGTTTTATCGTGCAGATATGGCCCTGTACTGTGCAAAGAACGGCGGCCGGAATCGAATCGTCATAGAGGATTAGGAAGGTACACGTTAAGAGAGAAACATTCCGGTTGCGGATTCGTTTCTCTCTTTTTGTTTTTTTGGAGGATCTGATATACGAAATAAAAGTCCAGGCTATTCGTCAGGTCCATAAAGAATGAAGTATAAGCGCATAGTGTGTGGGCAATCTATGGAGAAAATGACTGAAAGGTGGAATGGATATGCTGAACCGTCGGTCTACGTTTACTTTTTCGCTAATTTTGTGCCTCGCGCTAACCATTGTTTCAGGATGCGGAATGCTCCAGCATGATCGAACGCCGGAAGAAATATTTTCACTTGCATTATCCGGGATCGCCGGGAAAGAGACCTTAACATTCGAGGGCCAGGCCGGATTAAGACGAGAGAACAGTGGCATGTTTGAAAACCAATTTAAATTTGAAGGCAAGCTGGAAGATCATGACAGGCTGACATTGCAAACCCGCTTGCCAGGTGCAGTGACTGCGGCGGGTTCAGGAATAAGTCTGAATGCGGTAAAAAATAATGGTCAACCGAGCGGCTTCAGTGCCTCATTTGAACGAAATAAAGGTCAGTGGACTGCTTTGACGGCAGAGCATGAGCCTTTGCGAGGGGCGTTGTCCCGTTTCAATCCTATTGCCCAATTAGAGAAGATCGATGGTATGAAAAAAACGATTCAATCCGAATATGGATCGGGACGTCAGACACAAATACTGCGGATTGAGCTTGCGCCAGAGGAAGCAAAATCTTGGGCGGCAACTCAACTGACGGATGAAATGGATTCCATTCGTGAGGAATATATGCATAAGGCTAAACAAGTCAAAGGCGCAGACAAGAAGGAACTGGAGCAGAATTTGCAAAAGGTGTGGCAACAGGGGAAGGATACGATGCAACAGTTAATCGAAAAGGCTGAGGTACACACAGTTTACCATCTGACTGTCGATCGTAAAACCAGCTTGCCGATGCGACTTTCCTCTGAAAGTCAGGTGAAGTACAGGGATAATAGCAACCGGAGTAATGTGGAGGCTTTGGTGACCGATGTAAATTTTAAATCATTTCAATAAACAAAACCTGTGACTGCCTGCTGACGAGATTCTTGGTGCGTGCTACAATAGTAACGTAATTTACCGTTGTTCAATTCATTGAATGGCAGATGACAGGAGGATTTATCAAAATGAAGGACCCAAGAATTCAGAAACTTGCAGCGAACCTCGTAGGTTATTCTGTCGATGTTCAGCCTGGAGAAAATGTATTGGTTGAGATGATTGGATCAGAGCGTGATCTGATCAATGCCATTATTGAAGAAGTGGGCAAAAAAGGCGGTAACGTTTTTGTGCAGTTAACGGATCGAACCGTTCAGCGTGCGATGCTGCGTGATGCTACGGAAGAGATGATGAGAACGTGGGCAGAGATTGATCTGAACCGTATGAAACAAATGGATTGTTATATCGGCATTCGTGCGGGGGAGAACGTGAATGATCTGTCCGATGTGCCGGAGGAAAAAATGAAGCTCTACAATTCTCTGTATTCCCATCCGGTACATAGCGAACAACGTGTTAAACATACGAAGTGGGTGGTGCTTCGTTACCCTAACGCAAGCATGGCACAACTTGCGAACACCAGTACGGAAGCATTTGAAGACTTCTATTTTGACGTATGTAACCTGGATTATGCGAAAATGGACAAAGCGCAAGACTCACTCGCGAGTCTCATGCAACGTACGGATAAAGTACGGATTACAGGACCAGATACAGAACTGAGCTTCTCCATCAAAGATATCGGTGCAGAGAAGTGTTCCGGGCAGAAAAACATTCCGGATGGCGAAGTTTACAGCGCACCAGTACGCAACTCCGTTAACGGCACGATAAGTTATAACACACCGACGTTGTATAATGGAATTACGTTTGAGAATATCAAATTCACATTCAAAGACGGTAAAATCGTGGAAGCATCCAGCAATGATACGAAACGATTGAATGAAATTTTGGACTCAGATGAAGGCGCACGTCATATCGGTGAGTTCGCGATTGGTTTCAATCCGCACATTCTTCACCCGATGAAAGATATTTTGTTTGATGAAAAAATTGCGGGCAGCCTGCACTTTACGCCGGGTCAGGCATATGAAGTAACAGATAACGGGAACCGTTCATCCATTCACTGGGATCTCGTATTGATTCAACGTCCAGACTATGGTGGTGGCGAGATTTATTTCGATGATGTGCTGATTCGTAAAGATGGCATCTTTGTCATTCCTGAGCTGGAATGTTTGAATCCGGACCAGTTGAAATAGGAACTGTATTTTGCAGTTGCTAGGAAAGCGGATTCACGGTATCATGTAGTGGTAATTAATAGATGATACCAAAAGTAAAAAGACGGAGGGATTCCTATGTCGAGTAATAACGCGGCTGTAGTGGAAATTGCTCAAACAGCAGGCAAGTTTACTTCTTCAATCGTGCTTCATTCAGAGAACAAGTATATCGACGTAAAAAGTATTCTGGGTTTGTTTACAACGTTGATTAGCACGCACAGCTATGAACTGCATGTTCATGGGCCGGATGCAGATGAAGCGAAGGCAGCTATGTCAGAAGTATTTGCAAAGCATGGCCTGAATGTAAACATTGCATCTGAATAACGACTTTTAAGAAACACCTCTGCCTTTTGGCAGGGGTGTTTTTAATCATAGCAGGACATACCGTCATTCCGATGTTCCTGAAAAAGAAAGAAAAGGCTATAATGCGGCTCACAACTCATGGGGTTATTTTGGTCAGGTTCTTGTATTAGCTCTTCATTTCGTCTAATATTAGAGGTAGAACGTCTTTACGCGATTTTTGGGACATAGGGGGGAAATGATGCATGACTTCATCTGATCTGCAGGACCAGCTGAACCTGAAAGCAATCAGTCTTCTTCAAGAAGATGCAGATAAAATACAGAAGCTTATTGAAGTACAGATGGAGAATCTGGCTACTCGCTACTGCCCTCTCTATGAGGAAGTATTGGATACACAGATGTATGGATTCTCCAAGGAAGTTGATTTTGCTGTTCGTGCAGGACTCCTTCCAGAAGGTACAGGTAAGCAGATGGTTAGCGCGCTTGAGCGGAATTTGGCGATTTTATATGAAGCCTTGAACAAAAAGAATGAGCAATAGCCTGCAATCGCGCGGGTCAGAATAGAAGGCATGCAAATTCATTGCATGCTTTTTTTGTATTCAAAGACGTATTGTCTGATATTGCAGTAGTAGTAAAAAATAGCCGGGGGAAAGGAACTCCCTCGACTGTCTTTGATTCATGTAATACAGGTATGACTGCAAAGCAATTGTTCCGTTATACCAAGAAGAACGAAACGCCTAGAATGACATACACAACAAGCAGCAGCAGACCTTCATACCAGTTGGTGGAGCCGTCTTGTGTGATCGATTTGGCGATAAAAACAGACACACCGATAGCTACCAACTCAATGGTGGTAAACACGATATCCATCGTACGGCCAGTGAAGTAACTGACAAAGATCAGTACCGGGGCTACAAACAGCGCAATCTGCAAACTGCTGCCAACGGCAATTTCCACAGCAGCTCCGATCTTGTTTTTCATTGCAAGCATGATGGCTGCGCTGTGTTCGGCTGCGTTTCCGATGATAGCGACCAGGAACGCACCAACAAACAGCTCGCTCAGTCCGAACTCAGAAGTAAATACTTCAAGTGTGCCGACCAACCATTCACTGACAAAAGCAACCATGACTGTGGCGATTACGAGATAGAGAATCGACTTTTTCTTCGACCATGCCGGAGCATGCTCATGAGGAAGTTCCTCGTCCTGATCATCCGTTACGTCCGCTAAATAGCTCTTATGTGTAACCATAGAGAAGATTAGCCAGGCGATATAAGCTAGGATCAGCAATCCGGCAACAATCAAGCTGAGTGTATTGGTATCTCGTTGCGTAATGGAGTGGGTGTTCAGAAATACGGCCGGGACAAATAAGGCAATGATGGCTACGATCATCAGGGAGCCGTTCAGCCCCGCAAGCGAAACGTTGTAATTCTGGATTTTAAACTTTAATCCTCCGGCAAAGATGCTGAGCCCCAGTACAAGCAGCAGATTACCGATAATAGATCCGGTCAGGCTAGCTTTAACCATATCAAACAAGCCCTCTTTCACGAGGAAGATTGCAATGATTAATTCGGCTGCGTTACCGAAGGTGGCATTCAGGAATCCTCCCAGTCGTTGTCCGGCATAGTGGGCTACATTTTCAGTTGCTTTACCTAAAAATCCGGCCACAAAAATAACCGAAATGGCAGATATCACGAACTGTAGAATCGAATCCCATTTCAAGAAGTGGGCGATGGCACTAAGTGCAAAAAATGCAATCAGCAAAAAAGATGAAATCCGGTTTCTCACAAAAATACACCTCGGTTATTCACTTATTTTGTTTTGAAATTTACGTTATGTACCTATGCGATTAATTTCATATTTCAATATAACCAAATGGTGGCAGGTTGTAAACGCATCTTTTACAGTTAAATTTGCTTTTTAGGGTGGAAAGGATTTAAAATACGAGTAACGAAGTGGAGGAGGATGTGGCATGGCAGAACAACTTCAAATGGAGAGCGGAAACATCCGGATTGCCGATGACGTGGTTGCGAAAATTGCCGGAATGGCTGCAATGGAAACACCTGGAATCGCTGCAATGTCTGGAGGTTTGTCAGAGGGCTGGGCGAAACGTCTCAGTGGTAAAAACGTGCAGAAGGGCGTAGGCGTGGAGGTCGGCCAGCTGGAAGCAGCCATTGATCTGCGCATCATCGTCCTGTACGAAACCCCGATTCATGAAGTTTCCCGTATGCTTCAGCAGAATGTAAGAGAAGCGGTAGAGACGATGACCGGATTGCGTGTGGTTGAAGTCAATGTGAAGGTCGAAGGTGTATCTTTCAGAGGCGACGATCTTTAAACTTCACGATGGGAAGATGAACATATCTTCTTGTTCCTTATCCTTACACGAAGAAACCAAAAAAAGACTTTGCATCTGTTTGATGCAAAGTCTTTTTTTTAATTAGCGAACCCGGCGAATGGAATCGCGGGAACGAAGCGCAGGAGATGTACGCGTCTGCACCGTCACCGATTTGGTTTTCTCTTCCTTGATGGCTTCCATGTTGTTGGTGCGTGAAATGCTCAGCACAATGCCCATGGCAACCATCATAACAAAGAGTGAAGTTCCCCCATAACTGATAAACGGGAGTGTAACACCCGTTACCGGTATCGTTTGAGTGACCCCTCCAATATTAATGAAGGCCTGAATTGCGATCAATCCCATGATACCTATACCCACCAGTGTTCCGAAAGGATCTGGACAACGTAACGAGACGATAATGCCTCGCCAGATAAAGTACAGGTAAACGAGCAAGAACAGTGCACTTCCAATGAAACCGAGTTCTTCTCCAATGACGGAAAAAATAAAGTCATTATAAGCATTGGGCAAATAATGCAACTTCATCGTACCTTGTCCAATACCTGAACCTGTAATACCGCCGTCACCGATGGCAACCAGAGATCGGTAAAGGTTGAGACTTCCGTCCGTGGGATCTGACAAAGGATCCAAGAAAGCTTGAATCCGTCCGATTTTATAGTTCTGCTTCGCTGTCGCTGTTGTTGTGCTGTCCACCGAAGGAGTGTCCGGAGACATGGAGGAAAATAGGGCACTCGCTCCAAAAGCAAGTGCACCACCAAGTACTACCAGAAGAATAGAACCCAAAATATGCTTCATGTTAGCTCCGCCAGCATAGATAACAAGACCGCAGGTAGATACCAGAATGAAACAGGTACCAAAGTCTGGTTGAAGCATGATCAATCCTGCAATAAATCCGACGATGAACAGGACAGGGAAATATCCAGTCTTGAAATCACGGAAACGTTCGCCCTTTTTGGTGATGAGTGCAGACAAATATAAAATAATTGCGATTTTGGCGAACTCTGCAGGCTGCAAACTGAATCCAAACAAGCGAATCCAGCTTCTTGCACCATTTAACACGGCACCGGATACCAACACGATTAAGAGTAGTGCGGTGGTGAACAGGAAAAAAGGTGCATAGAGTTTTTTGTACTTGTTAAAGCGGATATTCATGGCAAAAAACATGCCAAATAGACCGATAATCGCCCACATAAGTTGTTTTTTCGTGAAGTAAAGGGCATCGTTGTTAAAACTTTCGCTTGCGATTGCGATGCTGGAACTGGAGCTGAATACCATCACCAGTCCAAAGCCCACCAACAATAAAGTGAGGATTAGCAGTTGAAAATCCGGCGTGCCTCTCTTCGTTCTCGTTTGGGCCGTTTGTTGTTTCATGATATGGCCCGCCTAAGCTTCGAGCAGTTCTTTGAGCTGCTGCAATTTTTGGGTGGCCAGCTTCACGACTGGCTGTGGAACGGAAGAGTCGTAATCAAGTCCATGCGGGAAAGTAGCTTTGCCCAGATAAACGGCTTCAACGGCCAGAACCGTATCGGGTTTCTCCAGTTTGCCTTCTACCGCGCGCGTATTAATGCGTACAAAGTATTCTGAGTTGGTTTGTTCATCTTCGATTTTGTAGTCATATGTAGCACGGTAATATTCCCATTGCCACCGGACAAATCCGACTTTCTCGGCGCTCTCATCCAGGTATGCCAAGTCGCTTTTCAAGCCATCCAAGCCTGTATTCTCAAAAATCATAAGCGTTTGATCCTCCTCATAAGCTTCCGAGTATAATTCTCGTGTGTTTCTCTAGTTCATGATAGTATGTTTCCCCTTCTCGTGCAAGCTTTCCAGAGGCCTTTCATATCGGTTTTCGCTCAATTCTGCTACAATATATAGCAATAGGTTTAAAGAGGAAGGTTTAGGGCTGTAATCAAGCCCTGTTAAGGATCGAAAGGATGGGATGATATGACAAATAATATATGGTGGGAAGATCTGCAGATCCACATGGTGGAATGGCGGCGTCACCTTCATCGCAATCCTGAGGTTTCCTTTCATGAGGAGAAGACATCCTCCTTTGTGGCAGATATGCTGGATAGCTTTGGTATTGAGGTTAAACGTCACGTAGGTGGCCACGGGGTTATAGGAACACTCCGTGGAGACAAGCCTGGGCCTGTGGTGATGCTTCGAGCCGATATGGATGCATTGCCGATCCAAGATGAGAAGGATGTGGAATATGCCTCCCAGCAAGCTGGGGCGATGCATGCCTGTGGTCATGATGGTCATATTTCAATGTTACTTGGAACTGCGCTTTATTTCAGTCGCCATAAACAAGAGGTTCGCGGAGAGATCCGTTTTCTGTTCCAGCCAGCGGAAGAGCTGCTTCCCGGCGGTGCTGTTCAGGTCATTGCAGACGGAGCGCTGGAAGGTGTAGATGTTATCTACGGGATTCATCTATGGACGCCGCTTCCTGTCGGCGTGGTTGCAAGCACAGCAGGGCCGATGATGGCTGCGGCAGATGACTTTTACATTGATATCAAAGGAAAAGGCGGTCATGGAGGCATGCCGCAAGCTACTGTTGACAGTGTCGTAGCGGGCTCCGCACTTGTAATGCAGCTTCAGACAATAGTCAGCCGCTCGGTTGATCCATTACGTCCAGCGGTATTAACCATTGGAACGATGCAAGCCGGTTCTGCGCAAAATGTTATTGCGGAGCAATGCAAGCTGAGCGGCACAGTGCGGACGTTTGATGAAGAGACGCGGACAGGAATGAAAGAACGTGTACTTACCATGGTGGCTCAGACAGGAGCTGCACATGGTGCAGAAACTCAGGTGAAATACATTATGGGATATCCGCCTGTGGTAAATGATGCCCAGGAGACCGCTCGCTTTTTCAATGAAGCTACGTCTGTATTCGGTGCAGAGCGGGTGCAAAACTCTCCAATGCTGATGCCTGCCGAGGACTTTGCTTATTATTTGCAAAAGGTTCCAGGATGCTTCATGTTTGTCGGTGCAGGCAATCCGGAGAAAAATGCAATGTATCCACATCATCATCCGATGTTTGATTTTGACGAAGATGCGATGCAGACGGGCGTAAAACTGTTTGTTGCGATGGCGAAGAGTTATGCAGCCGAATGCTGATAATCATAGTTGGGCATCCTGAACATACCGAAGTATGTTCAGGATGCTTTTTTTTTGTTTGATTGGATGAAAATGATAATTGTCATCGGTTGTGTTGTAATGAAAATCTTTTGTTCAGATGATGATATGAAATGGGTGTGGAAAAGATGGAGATGTTCAATCAGAATCAGTCGGGTGCTTGTATTGTACAGCGTGATTTCACGGTATTGCTCGAAGTGGGACATCCCGGGTTTGAAACAGCTAGGACGCAGCTCAGTATGTACGCTGAACTCGTGAAGACACCGACAACGTTTCATACGTATCGTATTACGTCCTTGTCGCTTTGGAATGCGGCAGCATTAGGCTGGAATGCGGAACGTGTGAACAAGAGCTTAGAGCTGATCTCACGCTGGAATGTTCCTTCAGCTCTTACACAGGATGTGCGCAGAATTATGGAGCAATACGGCAAATTAAAGTTGCATGCCGAACCGGACCATACCCGAATGCGTCTAACTAGCGAAGACCAGCACCTGCTGGATGAGCTGAGTAGCATGAAATCGATATCTGCATTTTGTATGGAACGAACCAACGAGCATGAGCTTGTGTTGTCGGGAGAAAAGCGCGGTTTATTGAAGAGGGAACTGACACGTCTTGGTTACCCCGTATTGGATTATGCTGGATATCGGAAAGGGAATGATCTTGCTTTTAGCTGGCGGTCTAATATAAATGCTTCAAAAGATAGCACCTTCAGTACATACGGAAAAAAAGAGCAAGCTGCGTTTGCGCTTCGTGCTTATCAGCAGAAGGCAGTGGATGCTTTTGCAGGAGGTGAAGGAATCGGGGGGAGTGGGCTTTTGGTACTACCCTGTGGAGCAGGCAAAACGATTATTGGCATGGCTGTACTGGAACAACTGCAATGTGAATGTCTTATTTTAACGTCGAATACAACGTCTGTACGGCAATGGATACAAGAGATTCAGGATAAAACAACGATTACTGCAGAACAGGTAGGAGAATATTCGGGTCAGAAAAAACAGGTGAGACCGGTGACAGTGGCAACTTATCAAATTCTGACTCATCGGAAGTCTAAGGATGCGGAGTTTACTCACATTCATCTTTTGCAGGAACGAAAGTGGGGACTCATCATCTATGATGAAGTACATTTGTTGCCTGCGCCTGTTTTTCGGGCTACAGCAGATATACAGGCAACGCGCCGTCTAGGCTTGACCGCTACGCTTATTCGTGAAGACGGATGTGAACAGGATGTATTCTCGCTAATCGGCCCCAAGTTATATGATATGCCTTGGAAAGAGCTGGAGCAGCAAGGCTGGATTGCTGAGGTAAAGTGTCAGGAAGTGAGGGTACCCTTCTCTCCCGAATTAAGATCGACTTATTTGCAGGCTGAGGGTAAACATCAATTTCGTCTTGCAGCTGAAAATCCTGCAAAACTAAAGGTTGTAAAGCGCTTACTGGAACGCCATCAAAATCTGCCAACACTTGTCATTGGGCAATATCTTGACCAGCTTGAGATGATTGCCCGGGAAATTGATGCACCTCTAATTTCTGGATCGATGTCACAGCAGGAACGTGTTCAGTTGTTTTCTGCTTTTCGAAAGGGTGAGATTCGGACGATTGTTGTATCCAAGGTCGCCAATTTTGCGGTTGATTTGCCGGATGCTGCGGTGGCACTCGAAATCTCGGGTAGCTTTGGTTCAAGGCAAGAGGAAGCTCAGCGGCTAGGACGGATTTTGCGCCCCAAAGCAGGCGAAAACAAAGCTTATTTCTATGCACTGGTTTCGGAGGACAGCAAGGAACAGGACTTTGCGTTAAATCGGCAGATGTTTTTGGTAGAGCAGGGCTATGAATATGCCATTGTATATGAGCAGGGTACGGTTCATTAACCTAACCTGTTGCGGAAGAGGAGGGAAATCAAGATGTCTGACTTTGAATTAGGAATGGAACAAGTGGTGCAATCGGGAAGGGTGCCTGAACTCGAATTGTGGTCTACACTTACGAATGCGGAGCGCCGGGTGTTAGGTACTATTTTTCACAAGTATGCGGGTCAAACGTTCTCTTCTCTCCTGCCTTCTGAAGATTGGGCTAAGGAAGGGCTGAGTGGAGCTGAAGCCAGGCTTGCTTTTGCCATGCTTCGTCGTAAACAATGGATCAAATCTGTATATAAAAGCTGGGGAGAACACTCCTATCATATCCCTGAATGTTATTTGTCTACTTTGACATCGGTTTATGCAGATCGTGTTGGATATACTGTGGAGCCGATGGTTGCATCCGTTAAACGTGTCGTTAAAGAAGGGAAAGCGCATATCGCTGGAGAACTGCTTCATCTGCTTGCATGGATTCACAGGGAGGGGCTGCCTCTGACAGGAAAAGGCTCCATACATAAGAGAAGCATACAAAAGTTAAGCACATTAACGATATTGTCTCAAGATGATTTCGAACATTTGGAGATTACCTATGATCATAAAGACTTATATCCGGTGCATGTGGTCATTCTGCTGGATCTATTGCTTTGTTTGAACTTGTTACAGAAAATGGACTGGGGGTTCGAGGTCAGGCAAGATAAGCTTCAGCAGTGGATAAGGTTGCCTTGGTCTGTGATGCATCGTGAAATTTTCCGAGTGTGTATGGATAGATATGGAGGGTCCGGAGCAGAGATGCAACACTTTCGCTATCAGTTGGCGGGACTGACGCCTGGCTTGAAACAGTGGTGCCGTGTACCGAATCCAAAAGGAGATATAGGGATCAGAAGTTGGCTTCATGCTTTGGCTGGCTTGGGGTTTGGTGAAGTTGGCGAGGAAAAAAATGGGGGGCTGGCGTTTCGCTGGCTGACCCCTCCAGCTGAGCTTTTGAAAAAGGAAACGGAACATATTCAACGTTCAGAGATGTACAAGCAAGAAGAGAGACAATCTAGTAAATTTTATGTGCAACCAGATTTTGAAGTTATGGTACCGCCGGATGTTTCCGCGGAAGTTTGCTGGAGATTGGAGCACTGCAGTGAACGGATTACACGCGACCAGATGTCTATATATAGAATATCCAAAGAACGAATGGAAACAGCCGTTTCCAGTGGAATAAAATTGGAATCCATCGTGCATTTCTTACGGAGGCATGGACAGGGGGAATTGCCGGAACATATCCTTGCTGCTTTGCAAGACTGGGCAAAAGGTAGCGAGACTGTACCAGATCACAAGTTGCTCCTTCCATTGCCTTTGGTCTCAGAATGCCCGTACTCAGAAAAGGAGAGACAGGTCGGTGAATTAGAGACTGCGAAAGGTATGAAAACCTCTGAGAGGATGGAGATGAATCAGAACCATTTTTACAAGTCGGAGACAGCAGGATTAATTCAACGATCTCATATGCCAGGTATGACGGCGGGGCATAATGATATTGATTCTGATTTGGATCAAGATATGGACGAAAAAGTAGCGTGGAGCCGGAGAAAGGCTGATGTACCAGAGATTTGGCATAAGGAATGGAGAAAGTATCATCTATCAACTGCACGTCAAATTGCTGCCCGAGCCATCGAATGGCAGGTGAAATTGGGCATTCAACAGGGTAACGATACGTTTGTTCTGATTCCTCATCAGTTGGAGGGTCATGAGCAGTGGATGCTGGAAGGGTGGTGCATTCTGGATTCGAGTCCATTCGCTTCACCTATCGAATGGCGAACATTTACTCCGGAAGGCTGGGATACAATGCGGCTTATTCTGCCTGATGAAGTCTAGTCTACAGGAAAAACTCTTCTTAACTATTCTAGGATATGCTATGATGAAGTAGTCTACGTTAAGTAGAACTTTATATATAGATAGGATGAATAATTCATGAGCGTAGCGGAAATAAACACGGTCGATATGGCCCAAGTGTTAACGGGCGCATATGAACTGGGCGACATGATTAACCAATCTGCCGAAGTGTCGGATTACTTATATTGGAAGCAGCAAGTCGAAACAAGTTCTGAGATTCAGGAGGGCATCCGTAGATTGAATGCCAAGAAAGAGCTTTTTGAAGAAACACAACGCTTTGGTCACTTTCATCCCGACTATCACGCAGCGAAGGATCAGGTGGAAGCGCTCGAGAAAGAACTGGAATCCTTCGAAGCCGTGATTCGTTTCAAGCAGGCTGAGCAAGCATTGGATGAGATGTTGTTCCAAATGTCCGAAACCATTGCTTTTGCTGTATCGACCACCATTAAGGTGCCGAGTAACGATCCCAATCCTAAAGGCGGCTGTGGCAGTGGTGGCAAATGTGGGTGCAGTTAAACCCGAAGACAGTTACATTATAGTTTTTAAACTTAGAACAGACCGGGCCTTTCGAGGGCCGGTCTCCATTTATAGAAGGGCGGGGAATCGATGGTGTTCGCGGAAAGAACAGGATTTATTATTTGGGTTAGTGATTTGAAAGCGGCCCGCAATCTCGAAAAATATGGTACCGTGCATTATATCTCCCGCCGTATGCATTATGTTGTGATGTATGTTAATGCAGAACGGGCTGACGATACGATGAAAAACGTAAAGCGACTTTCCTATGTGCGCAAAATTGAGCGCTCCTATCGAAACGAGATTAAAACCGAGTATGCCAGCAAGACGATGGACAAAACAAGCTTTTACGGAATATAGCAGGAAACATAGGAGGGGCCAGCCGGTCGCTCTTTTCTTAAAAAGAAACATTAACGGACTTTTGCGAAAAAAATTAAACTTACGCCTTGTTGTTACGGGACTAATGTTGTAATATATTTGGTAATAAATAGATAGAAAGTCCTATCTGGTGGAGAGTGATTCCCATGCGTGATAAGGTGATGCAACGTTGGAGCACCTACGAGCCGTTTTTTGTGGCTCTCGGAGACAAGAAAGTGGCTGACATCGTCATTACCCATCATGCAAAGATGCGGTATGCAGACCGTATTGAGCCTGCACGGAGTGATGATGACCATATTGCGGCTTGGTTATGGGAGTGTCTGAAGCAGGACAGGGTAACACCATATTACCGCAATGAACAGGATGTTTATCTGATTGACGATGATCTGGTGGTGGTTGCTGAGTTTTCCGAGCTTGAAGGAGAATACGATATTACAGGCAATCCGCTGCACAAAATGATTGTAGTGACGTTTCTGGGGCGTATGTCGGAGACGATTGAACTGAGAGACCTGAAGTCGTATTATTCTTGGCTGAGACACTCGAGAAGAATGACCCTGGTCAAAAATAGCCGAAAGCATAGATGATGAAGCAGATTTGAGATTGCAATCATAGATTTTATGTGACATTTTATGTACAACGCATGCAGACAAGCTGCATGCTTTTTTTTGTTGCCAGACTGGAAATCGGATACAATATAGTAAGTGTAATAGAAGAGGGGCGAAGATATGAATTTTCATCAGTTGCACATTTTTTATACGGTTGCGGAGAAGGGGAGTTTTTCCGCAGCTGCGCAGGCATTACATATGACACAACCGGCCGTGACGATGCAGATCCAATCGCTCGAGGACTATTTCGGTACTAAACTGCTGCATCGTTCCACCAAGAAAATAGAATTGTCGGAGGCAGGAAGGACGTTACTGCCTCATGCCAAGCGAAGTGTAGAACTGGTTCGTCAAACAGATGAAGCCATGTCTGCTTTTACGCAGAAATTGCAGGGAAGATTACAACTTGGAGCAAGCTTGACCATTGGTGAATATGTGTTACCACGCATGCTTGGGCCTTTTGCAAAGCAGTATCCCGATATCTCCATTGTGATGAAAGTGATGAATACCACCCAGATCATGGATGAGATTTTGAAGCATCAGTTGAATTTTGGATTAATTGAAGCACCGGTAAATCACCCGGATATGATCGTCGAACCTGTGATGCAGGACGAACTGAAACTAATTGTACCAGCAGGGCATGATTTGGCAGGACGCGGTAAAGTGAACCTGGAAGAGGTTATGAATTACCCATTCGTGCTTCGTGAGGAAGGATCAGGCACACGGCAGGTCATGGAAGGTCAACTGAAAAAGAAAAAAATAGACCCGAGTGATATGAATGTAGTCATGGAGCTTGGAAGTACAGGTGCCGTCAAATCGGCTGTGGAGGCGGGCGTAGGCATTACCATGTTGTCTCCTTCGTCCGTGCAGCATGAACTGGCTCTGGGGCTTGTTCACATTGTGGATATACGCGGACTTGAATTCAAGCGGCAGTTTTACGCGATTCACCTCAAGTCCTCTTTGTTGCCGCTGTCGGCTGTTGCCTTTCTGGGATATTTGCGTCAACAGGAGCAAGAGCGGGGAGAACAGGTTTAAGTATGAACTATATAGGAGTAGGTACAATCGAGGATTTATAAAATCCGACGTGTGAGAAGAATAGTCAGCATATTATATGAAAGGAAGGATGGCCCATGAATAAGCATCAAGGACGCTGTGATCTTCATACGCATAGTCAGGCTTCAGATGGTATGCAACCACCAGCTGATAACGTGAAGCTTGCAAAACAGAGAGGATTAGCTGCAGTAGCCTTAACTGATCATGATACGGTAGCTGGTGTAGCAGAAGCCAAGCGAGCGGGAAAAGAGTGCGGTATAGAAGTTATTGCTGGAGTTGAAATCAGCACAAGGGCTGGTGGTAAAGATATTCATGTGCTCGGTTATTACGTAAATACGGAGGATGAGTTATTTCTGCAGCGGTTGCGTGGATTAAGAGACGCAAGAGATAAGCGTAATCATCTGATTATCGGCAAACTTCAGGAACTGGGGTTGGATATAAGCTGGCAGGAAGTGTTAGATGAATTGGGCCGACCGCTAGAGCCGGATGAGAGCATTGGCAGACCTCATATGGCTGACGTGTTGGTGAAGAAAGGATACGCTGTCGATATGCGAGATGCATTTGATCGCTATCTTGCTGAAGGCAAGCCTGGTTTCGTGTCAGTACCCCGAGTTACCCCGATGGATGCGTGCGAGTGGATCAGAGCAGCGGGCGGAGCCTCTGTTATTGCCCATCCTGGTCTCTATAGCGATGATGAATTGGTACGTCGAATTATCGCAGAATCCTTTCCGGATGGCATTGAGGTATTTCATTCAGACCATGGCCCGGAAGAGGAACGCAGATATGCTGAAATGGCCAGGGAATATGATCTTATTGTGACAGGTGGTTCAGATTACCATGGCGAGCGACAGGGCGTTGTTTTTCATGGAGATCTGGGTAGCAAGACGATATCGGTTGATGTGCTCGAAAGACTGCAAGCGGCTGCACACAGCAAGAGGTAACATCAATGAGATGGTGTATCCTTAAATAGAATAGTTGAATTAATGAAGAATTATCATACGGTTTGATGAATGAAAATACAATCAGGAATTAATAATTCGAGTGACATGTACTACTGTTCTAAATATATAATATTACCTGAAAAATCCCCTCGGCCTTTGCTGGCAGGGGGATTTTTCAGGTTGCGTTAATATCTCAACCTATGAGATATGTGGCGGCTTATCCATTTTTTATCGTGGACGGTAAACTTTTAATTAATTCATCGTTTGGTGTTACAAACAGAGTTTTCTGATGGTCGTAAATGACAAAGCCAGGTTTCGCACCACTTGGTTTGCGAACGTGACGAATATACGTGTAGTCCACTGGCACGCTGCTTGATTCCTTCGCTTGGCTGAAGTAAGCTGCAAGCTGTGCGGCTTCCTCCAGCGTAGCTTCACCAAAATCGGTGCTGCGAATGACGACATGGGAACCCGGAATGTCCTTGGTATGCAGCCAAGTATCATTAGCTGATGCCAGACGATTGGTCACGTATTCGTTCTGTAGATTGTTTTTACCGACCAGAATGTCAATACCTTCTGATGAAGTGAACTGATGCACAGTTGGACGATCATTTTTCTTCTTTTTCTTGCCTTTCTTGTTCCGATCACGCAGATACCCCTGCTGTACAAGCTCGTCTCGAATTTCTTCGATATCATTCATGGAAGCGATGGACAGCTGTTGAAGCAGGTTGTCCAGATAGGCAATTTCATCCTTTGTTTTGCCAAGTTGTTCGTGAATGACAGCCAGACTGTTTTTGTATTTGTTATAACGCTTGAAATAACGCTGTGCATTATCGGATGGCGTGAGCAATGGATCAAGCTGGATCGTAATGTTACCCTGATCCTCATCGTAAAAGTTAACAAGCTCTACACTTTTGTCACCTTTGTTAACCAAGTGCAGGGAAGCAAATAACAGCTCACCCCACAGTCTGTACTTGTCCGCATCGTCGGCCTCAAGCAAGTCCTTGTTCAGGTTGTCGAGCTTTTTAATATTTTTGCTACGCTCATTTTGCAAAAAACGGAGAAGGTCGCTGACTCTTTGTTTAACAGTATCTCGCTCGGCCTTGTCTCCGTAGTAATCCTCCATACATTTGCTCATCGTATCATATGTTTTTTCTTGATCTTGAATACTGTGCAATCGAATGGCGGAAAAGATCATTTTTCCTTTGGCATTCAGTCCTGTTACAGGAGTGTATTGATGTTCTTTTACAAATTCGATGACTGACTCAAAAGCAGTCCAAAGTGCTCCTGCCTCAATATGGTCTGAATTGGAAACGGTTCGAGTTGCAATCTCGCCTGCAATCAGCGGACTCATTCCACTAAAAGCATTGACCAGCCAGCGTGAAGCGTCTGCTTTTACTTCTATAGCCGTTTTTGTTGTGTCCGTTTGTGATACAGCTTCATTTCCGTCTGCATCTGAGGCTGCCGCAGCCATCTGCTCAAACTCGTTTTGGGACACCTCTAACGGATTGATTTTATGCTGTTCAGGCGGTGCTGTGTAAGAAAAGCCTGGCATAATCACACGATAGCTGCTAATGGATGGTGTGACGTGGTGAATCCCATCCAATATCGTATCCGTTGCAGGGTCAAGCAAAATGATATTACTATGGCGACCCATGAGTTCGATGATGATGCGTTTGGCCGAAACGTCGCCAAGCTCGTCCCGCTGACGTACATCAATATGAATGATCCGTTCCATACCGATCTGACGGATATTTTCAATGATAGCTCCTTCGCAATGCTTGCGCATCAGCATGCAAAACATCGGTGCTTCTGTTGGATTCAAAAATGTCTTTTCTGTAAAATGTACACGCGGATACGTTGGGCTTGCCGAAACAAGCAATTTGCTGTTGCCGCGCTGGGCACGCAGGGTGAGCACCACATCATGGCCATTTGGCTGATGAATTTTGCTGATACGCCCTCCGATACAGCCTTGCAGCTCATGTACGATGGCTCTGGTAACGATACCGTCAAGTGCCATATTATCCACTTCCTCTCTCTATCGAGCATCTGCATGAGTTCATGCGGAATGCTTCATCTATAACGGTTAACAGGCAACCGCAGCATATGTAATAACAATGTTATTAACGAGTGGTTGACTGCCTTTTAAATATTGTAAGGTGGCCAGCCTAAGAGTGCGTCTGAGAAACGCTGAAGGAAACCAATACTGCTGAATTTTCGTTCCAAGCCAGGAAGTTTTTCCGCAGGCGTGCGGGGGTACGTCAACCTTTATTCTAGCTTATTCTGTCCAATGAGGAAAGGATTCACCTTCCGGGTGCTATTCATGGACCTGTCCGAATACATATAGAGCAGGTAGTTTGTCCGGCACAGTGTACAGCCTGCCCTAACAGCATGCCGGCGAGTGATGAGAGCTTGCATTGCAGATGAAATAAGACTGGGAGGGAATTTTGGAGCATGGAACATACCAAGTGGCATCAACTAAACGACGAAGAGCTTCGTGAAACTCTCGGAGTTAGCCCGCAGGAAGGGTTGACGGACGAAGCAGTAGCTGAGAAACGGAAGATCGCCGGTTCGAATGAACTAAGTGAGGGAAAGCGGATATCGCCGATCACTCTCCTGTTGAATCAGTTTAAGGACTTCATGGTGCTAGTACTCATGGGAGCAACGCTGGTATCCGGTTTGCTTGGAGAGTACTTGGATGCGGTAACGATCGTGGCTATTATTGTGCTAAACGCCATTTTGGGATTTGTACAGGAATTCCGGGCGGAACGTTCTCTTCGTGCACTTAAACAGCTCTCGGCTCCTGCCGCAAAAGTGCTCAGGTCTGGACAGGAAGTACATCTTGCTGCCAACCTATTAGTACCGGGAGATATTATCATGGTGGAAAGTGGTGACCGTATCCCCGCTGATGTGCGCTGGCTGGAAACTAACAGTCTGGATGTAGAGGAATCGGCACTAACCGGGGAGTCCGTGCCTGTCAGCAAACATTGCAGACCTATAGCCAGTGACGATGTTCCTTTAGGTGATCAGAAAAACATCGGTTTTATGGGCACCATGGTCACACGAGGTACTGCCAAGGGCGTTGTCATTCGGACGGGTATGGATACCGAGATGGGCAAAATCGCTGATCTGATCCAAAATACGGAGGAACAGGAAACTCCACTACAGCACAGACTGGAGCAGTTAGGCAAAATTCTGATCTTTGTTGCACTGGGATTGACGGTGATGGTCGTGGTCGCAGGTATCCTGCATGGACAACCCGCGGTAGGCATGTTTCTGGCAGGTGTCAGCCTCGCCGTGGCAGCCATACCGGAAGGATTACCGGCTATCGTTACGATTGCGCTGGCGCTTGGTGTACAGAGGATGATCAAACGTAAGGCCATTGTACGTAAACTGCCATCGGTAGAAACTTTAGGCTGTGCGTCGGTGATCTGCTCGGATAAGACAGGTACACTGACGCAGAACAAAATGACGGTAACGAACGTATGGCTTGAAGGCCGCAGCATTAAGGTCACAGGAGATGGCTATGCACCAGAAGGTCACATGTTGGAAAATGATCGAATAGTCGAGCTAAAAAATGACCAGTCCTTACGAAGAATGCTACAGATCAGTGCTCTTTGTAATAATGCCAGCATAGTAGAGACGGTTCTGGACGATCCAGGCAGCAAGAAAAAGAGCAAGGAGTCCAAAAAAGACAGCAAGAAAGGTCGGAAGAAAGGTGAAATGGAGGAAGAACAGGTTAGTGCCACTCAAGTGCTCTGGGAGTTAAAAGGGGATCCGACAGAGGGTGCACTGGTGACTATGGCCTCCAAAATGGGTCTTACTCCGGCTGGTCTCAAGGAATTATATGAGCGGGAGCAGGAATTCCCGTTTGACTCCGAGCGTAAACGCATGTCTGTGATGGTTAAACATCAAGGCGGACGTATGGTTTACACGAAAGGTGCACCTGATGTACTGATTGAGCATTGCAGTTACATTCTGTGGGAAGGTAAAGTGGTTCCGTTCACTGGGACTCTGCGCCAGAAAGTGATGGCTGCCAACGAAAGCATGGCAGGTAACGCCTTGCGGGTGCTCGGTATGGCATATCGTGAAGTCAAGCTGAAGGAACATGTGGCTGACGAGCATGCAGCTGAGAGCCAGCTTGTATTTGTTGGGCTTGCTGGCATGATCGATCCGCCTCGCCGTGAAGTTCGTGATGCCATTGCGACATGCCGCAAAGCCGGTATCCGGACAGTCATGATTACGGGAGATCATGGAACAACAGCGGAAGCGATCGCTCATCAGCTGGGTATTCTCCCGCGCGGCGGAGCATCGTTAAGCGGGCAGCAACTGGCAGGCATGACGGATGAACTATTGGATAAAACGGTCAATGATATCTATGTATTCTCCAGAGTCTCGCCTGAGCATAAATTGCGTATCGTCAAATCGTTGCAGCGCAAAGGACACGTTGTTGCTATGACCGGGGACGGCGTCAATGATGCACCTGCTATCAAGGCTGCAGATATTGGGATTGCCATGGGCATCACGGGAACCGATGTGACGAAGGAAGCTTCCTCTCTCATTTTGAGCGATGATAACTTCTCCACCATTGTGGCGGCTATTGAAGAAGGACGTAACATCTATGAGAACATTCGCAAATTTATCCGTTATTTGCTTGCTTCGAATGTAGGCGAGATTTTGACCATGTTTTTTGCGATGATGATGGGTTTGCCGTTGCCACTCGTGCCCATCCAGATTCTATGGGTAAATCTAGTGACAGATGGTTTGCCAGCGATGGCGCTTGGGGTTGATCAGGCGGAAAAAGATTTGATGGAGCACAAACCTCGTGGCGCTAAGGAAAATATTTTTGCCCGCAGACTGGGCTGGAAAATTATTAGCCGTGGTGTATTGATCGGATTGTGTACACTTGGCGCCTTCTGGCTGACGCTTCAGGCCGCACCGGATCATCCAGGGCAATTGATCAAGGCACAATCCGTTGCCTTTGCTACATTGGTACTTGCACAGTTAATACATGTGTTTGACTGTCGCAGTTCCCGTTCCATTTTTCACCGAAATCCGTTACAGAATAAATACCTAGTTCTTGCTGTCATCTCATCGGTTGTGCTGATGCTGGTGGTAATGTATGTAGAGCCGTTGCAACCCATCTTCAAAACGGTACCTCTCGGTCTACGTGAATGGGCCATTTGTATCGTAGCCGCAGGCATTCCAACATTCCTTATGGGCGCTGGAAGTGTCTGGGGTGGTCGCCGGAATCGCCGCCGTATGGGTGGTCCTGGACGCTTCGTACCAAAAAGTACAAAGTTTTCAGCATAAAATCAATACCTTTTAATATCCCGTTTCGATATGCTATCCTCAAAATGATTCAAAGCGAAGGCTTTGATATTTTGCAGGATAGCTTTTTTTGTATGCTTTGTGCGCATGATATGAAGATTAGCTATAAATAAACTATAAAGCTTTGGCCGCAGACTGCCAAAAGGAGTGGGATAGATTATGGAATTTACGAAAATGCACGGACTAGGCAACGATTTTATCGTTGTATTTGGTGAAAAACAGCTTCCGGCAGATGCTGCTGAACTTGCGGTAAAATGGTGCAATCGATTCTTCGGTATCGGCGCAGACGGTCTGGTTTATATACTGCCTTCAGAGAAGGCGGATTTTCAGATGCGTATCATGAACTCGGACGGTTCGGAAGCGGAGCAATGTGGCAACGCGATCCGTTGTGTGTCCAAGTATGTGTATGACCATGGGCATGTAGACCGGGAACAGATTACGATTGAAACGATCGGTGCAGGTGTTCAACCTGTAACTCTTAATATCCGGGATGGTAAAGTGGAGACGGTTCGGGTAGACATGGGCGAGCCAATTCTGGACGGTCTTCAAGTGCCTACAACCGTGGATGCGAATCCAGTGGTCAATCATAACATTGAAGCGAATGGACATGCATTCAAATTCACAGCGGTGTCCATGGGTAACCCTCACGCGGTCATCTACGTTGAAGATGCGGTAAACTTTGATCTGACAACATGGGGGCCATTGCTTGAGGTACACCCGATGTTTCCGAAAAAAATCAATGTTGAGTTCGCAACGGTACGTGACCGTGGATATGTAGACATGCGTGTATGGGAGCGCGGGGCTGGGCCGACACTGGCCTGCGGAACAGGGGCTTGTGCAACGCTGGTATCTTCAGTGCTAAATGGTCATACAGATCGTACAGCTGTGATCAGCCTCAAAGGCGGCGATTTGAATATCGAGTGGAACGAGGCGGATAACCACGTTTATATGACAGGACCAGCCGAAGTTGTTTTCAAAGGATTTACTTCATAATTTCATGAAAATGTAGAGGTTACACGGAAGAGGCCTGAGGGGTCTCTTTTTTTATCCGAAATGTATAAGCTTTTACCAGTTGTCCGGTCATAAAGGACGTATTCAGTACATATTTTGCAGGAATGTCCACTGGTGCCGGACATACAGCAAATACCTGTGTTTTTCTTCGTTTTTAAGCATTTTTTGTGTTACATTAGTATGAAAACGATCACAGTCAGGCGGGGGGAAATGGGATGAAGGCAGATTTACGTACAGCGATGCAGCAACGTGTTCTTGTTGGGGACGGGGCCATGGGGACATTTCTATATCAAATGGGATTTCCAGTCGGGATCTCATATGAAGAATTGAACTTGATTTCACCTGAAGTTGTGGCTGATGTACATCGTCGTTACCGCGATGCAGGCACAGATATATTTGAGACAAACACATACTCGGCGAATTTTGACAAGTTGTCCAAGTTTGGACTAGAGTCCAAGGTAGAGGACGTGAACCGTGCAGGTGTTCGCATAGCGAAAAAAGTGGCAGGGGCAGAGGGATACGTTCTTGGTGCAGTAGGTTCTATTCGCGGCGGCAAACGTACCAACGTGTCTACTAGTGAATTGAAACGCTTCTATCAACAGCAGATTTTTGCCTTGCTAGACGAAGGTGTGGATGGCATACTGCTTGAAACTTTCTATGATATCGAAGAGATGGATATCGCGCTTCTGCAGGCCCGCAAGCTGAGCGATCTGCCTGTGATTGGACAATTCGCGGTAGAGGATGTGGGCCACACGCTGGACGGTTACACGATGCCTGAAGCATTTCGTATCATGCGTGAACAGGGTGCTGACGTTATCGGTTTCAATTGTCGATCAGGTCCGAACGGGATCATGCGCGCGATGGAAACGGTATCTGGACGCATTGGTATTCCGATGTCCGTATATCCGAACGCGGGTGCAGCGGATTATGTAGATGGTCAATTCAGATATGGTGCAACACCAGAGTACTTTGGTCAGACTGCAATACAGTTTGCTGATCTTGGTGCGCGTATTATCGGTGGTTGCTGCGGTACAACGCCAGATCATATCACTGCGATTAAACAAGCGCTTGCGGATTACGTACCTCAGCCGATTGCTGAACCTGATCCTGCCGAGATTACGTCACGCATTGTACTTCATGAAAATGTGGATGAACGCGCAGGACGAGGAGGGCAGCCAACGATTGTGGATCTGGTGAAACAACGTCACACGGTCATTGTAGAGCTTGATCCCCCGCGTGATCTGGATGTTGCCAAGTTTATGAAGGGTGCCGAAACGCTGAAGGCGGCAGGAGCGGATGCCCTGACACTTGCTGACAACTCCCTTGCTGTAACACGTATGAGTAATATGGCACTCGGACATCTGGTGCAGGATCGTACAGGACTTCGTGCACTTGTGCATATTGCCTGCCGTGATCGTAACCTGATCGGAACCCAGTCTCATATGATGGGATTTGATGCACTGGGTATTAACCATGTGCTTGCCGTAACGGGCGACCCTGCAAGGTTCGGTGACTTGCCTGGTTCAAGCTCCGTGTATGATCTGACGTCGTTTGAAATCATCCGAATGATCAAACAGCTGAATGATGGTGTAGCCTTTTCGGGTAAACCGTTGAAACAGAAAGCGGGCTTTGTTATTGGAGCTGCCTTCAACCCGAATGTGAAACATCTGGACAAAGCAGTACAAAGGCTTGAAAAGAAAATCGCCTCCGGGGCAGACTATATTATGACTCAGCCTGTATACGATCCTAAATTGATTTTTGCGATGCGTGAGGCGACCAAACATTTGGACATTCCTATTTTTGTCGGCATTATGCCGCTAGCAAGCGGCCGAAACGCGGAGTACCTGCACAATGAGGTCCCAGGTATCCAATTGTCGGATGAGGTGCGCTCCCGCATGGCAGGACTTGAAGGCGAAGAGGGCCGTGCCATGGGAGTAAAGATTGCGAAAGAGCTGCTGGATGTAGCTACAGAGCACTTCAAGGGCATCTATCTGATGACTCCGTTTATGTTCTATGGCATGACTGCCGAGCTGACCCAATACGTCTGGGAGAAATCGGAGCATCAATGTCCTACTTGTTTCAACCCTAATAATCAATTACAATAGTAAAACGGATGTGATGCCGATGTCATTCAGTATGACCGGATACGGTCAATCCGCCTTTCATTTTGGCGGCTACAAGGTACAATTGGAGATCAAATCAGTCAATCATCGTTATTGCGAAGTGATGATGCGTCTGCCAAGAGAGTGGACGTATTATGAAGATGGTTTGAGAAAGATCGTACAGAGCCGCTTGAAGCGCGGGCGGATTGATGTTTATGTATTGAAAGAAAAAGAGGAAGACCAGGCTCTCCCCGCTGTTCTCAATGAACAGGCGGTCAGGGCCTATCTGCAGGCAGCAGAGCGGCTGGAGTCTCAATTTGGAATGCAGGGCAGACCGAGTATTGTGGATATGCTGGGGCTGCCAGATGTCATGGTTCAGCCGGATGGGACAAGTTCTGTTCCGGAGGGACAAAAAGACGATTGGGAGCAGGTTCTGCAGAACGGATTAAACGAAGCTCTGTCAAGTCTGGAGCATATGCGTGCTCGCGAGGGTCATCATCTGGCCAGTGATCTGGAACGGCGAATTACCCGTCTGGAGTCGCTGCACACCGAGATGCTCGCACTTGCACCCACTGTGGTGAGCGATTACCGCAACAAGCTGAGACAGCGTCTTACGGAGTTGCAGGAGGACGGCTCTTTCCCTCTTGATGAGCATAAATTGGGTATGGAAATTGCAGTCTTTGCCGATCGTTCCAACATTGAAGAGGAGCTTACACGTTTACTCAGCCACTTTGGGCAATGCAGAGAATTGCTAAAGAGTGAGGAACCGGTAGGCCGCAAGTTGGACTTCCTGATTCAGGAGATGAATCGTGAAGTTAATACGATTGGATCAAAAGCCAACCACTTGGCTCTGGTGAACCGTGTTGTCGAGATGAAGGCGGAGCTGGAGAAGATTCGTGAGCAAGCGGCGAACATCGAATGAACGGCCAAATTTCGACAGAAGAGTCGCATGTATAGGGGGAAGAACCTGAATATGGCAATCAAACTCATTAACATTGGATTCGGTAACATCGTATCGGCGAACCGGATTATATCCATCGTGAGTCCGGAATCGGCGCCGATCAAGAGAATTATACAAGAGGCCAGAGATCGTCACATGCTGATCGATGCAACTTATGGAAGACGTACACGTGCCGTAATTATTACGGATAGTGATCATGTTATCCTGTCTGCAGTTCAGCCTGAAACGGTCGCCCATCGTCTTTCTTCGAAAGATGATGATAACGACGAATAAAATGGAGTGTAATATGTCTAAGGGATTACTGATAGTGTTGTCCGGCCCATCTGGGGTCGGGAAGGGTACAGTATGCAGCGCATTGCGCAAACGGGTTCCAAATTTGACTTATTCGGTATCAGCAACGACTCGTCAGCCACGTCTGGGTGAAGAGCATGGAGTGAACTATTTCTTCCACTCGCATGATGAGTTTCTGAAGATGATTGCCGAGGATCAGCTGCTTGAACATGCAGAGTATGTTGGTAATTATTACGGGACTCCACGTGATTTTGTGGAGAAAACACTCAACGAAGGCCGCGATATCATTCTGGAGATTGAAGTTCAGGGCGCACTTAAAGTGAAGGAGAAATTCCCGGAAGGGATTTTTGTCTTCCTGCTTCCTCCTTCTTTGGACGAGCTGAAAGATCGGATTCAAGGTCGCGGTACCGAAAGTCAGGCTACGATTGATCACCRAATGTCCGTTGCGGTGGATGAGATCAATCTGCTCGAACAGTATGATTATGCTGTGGTGAATGATGAAATCGATTTGGCTTGTAAACGAATAGAAAGCATCATTATCGCCGAACATTGTAAGATCAATAAATAATTCTTTTTGCCGCCGCGTACAGCGATATTCATGGGGCTGTTGTCATATCATGTTAAAGATAAAGTTCAGTCTGGACTGCTCCCAGTACATGAAGACACGCAACATAAAGGTTCTGTCCGGCGGCAACTTGTGATTATACTAAAGCAAAGAGGTGTTCTGTAATATGTTGTATCCTTCGATTGATGAAATGATGAACAAAGTTGACAGTAAGTATTCCCTGGTTGTTGCTGCATCCCGCCGGGCTAGACAGCTTCGTGAAGGCGAAAAAACAGAGCTGAGAAACGCAAAATCTCATAAACAGGTTGGCGTTGCTTTGGAAGAGATTTATAGCGATCATCTCATTGTGATCAAAGGACAGGACGAAGAAGAAGAGTAAGCCCCCTGGGCTGCTCTTCAACTGCATACGGCGAAAGCCGAATCATTTTGACAACCGAAAGGTTGTTATTTTTTTACGAATAAGCCATTTTATCAGATTCATGAACTATTATATTGACTTGAATAGATGTCTTAACATTATCGGGGGATAGGAACATGTTGAACGGTAAAAAAATCGTGCTTGGCGTAACAGGAGGCATTGCAGCTTATAAAGCAGCGACATTATGCAGCAAACTGGTGCAAAAGGGAGCGAATGTACATGTCATTATGACCGCTTCGGCAACACAGTTTATTACCGAATTAACGCTGCAAACGTTGACCCGAAATGCAGTGTATACAGACACATTTGATGAACGTGAGCCGGCAGTGGTGTCCCATATTAATCTCGCAGATCTGGCTGATCTGGTGTTGGTAGCTCCTGCAACAGCAAATGTGATTGCCAAAATGGCACACGGTATGGCGGACGATATGCTCACAACAACGCTACTAGCAACCACTGCACCCGTGATGATTGCACCTGCTATGAATGTACATATGTATGATCATCCGGCGGTGCAGCACAATATGAATCTGCTTGCTGAACGTGGCACGTTAATGATTGAACCAGGGGAAGGTCTACTTGCTTGCGGTTATGTCGGCAAGGGGCGTCTGGAAGAACCGGAGACGATCGTGGATGTGGTGGAGCGTTTCTTTGAGCAGCGCGAGTCTTCCAAGGTGAAGTCTTCAGAACAAACTCGGATCGAAGTGCAGGGAACAAATCAGGCACTAATGCTACATGGTAAAAAAGTGGTAGTTACCGCTGGTGGTACGGTTGAACGCATTGATCCGGTTCGTTATATTACGAATGATTCATCTGGAAAAATGGGATTTGCCATCGCCGCTGCAGCGCGTGACCTAGGGGCGGATGTGAAGCTTGTTATGGGAAATACCCAGGCACAGCCTCCCGAAAATGTAGAGATCATACCCGTGCATTCCGCACAGGACATGTATGAAGCGGTATCCCGGGAATGGGACGATGCAGATATCGTCATTAAGGCAGCCGCTGTGGCTGATTATCGTCCGAAGGAAGTTTACGTGGAGAAAATCAAGAAGAAAGGCGACACTCTGTCGCTCGAACTTGTGAAAAATATAGATATTCTGGAGACGCTGGGCAAGCGGAAGACACATCAATTTTTGATTGGTTTTGCCGCCGAGACCCAGTCGCTCGAAATATATGCACGTGAGAAACTGGAACGGAAAAATTGTGATCTGATCGTAGCCAATGATGTCACCCGCTCGGGGGCAGGATTTGGAACAGACACCAACGCGGTGCATATCTATGACCGTGAAGGGTTGGTAGAGGAGCTTGAACTGATGTCCAAGGAAGATGTGGCACATCGTCTGCTCCGAATTGCGGCGGAGCGCATTGCCGGGAGGAATTAGAAGATGGAGATTGCCAAGGTCATTGTCGATGTGCCTGTGAAGCAGACCGACCGGCCTTTTGATTATCTGGTGCCCGACTCCATGAAGGAATGGATTGAGGTGGGGAGCAGGGTAGGTGTACCTTTTGGACATCGCACCGTGCAAGGATTCGTCGTTGCTTTGGTTCCCCGTACGGGAGAAGAATCCTTTAAGTTAAAGTCTATTCAGGAGTTGCTGGATATTGTGCCGCCGCTGTCGAAGGATCTGGTGGAACTGGCAGAATGGATGAGCGATCGATATGCAAGCAATCGGATTTTGTCTTTGCAGGTGATGGTGCCAACGGCGCTGAAAGGAAAAGCCGAGCGATATATTTCACTCGGTGATGGGCTTGATGCACATGCGGGTAGTGATTCTTCCAACGAGGAAGTTTTGTTTGTGTGGGGAGAGGAATCCACTACAGAGAAGGTTCAGCAGGATATTATTCGTTTTGTCAAAAGCCGGGGACAGGTGCCCCTACAACAATTAAGCCGTAAGTACCCGAACCATGCAGCCTTGATCAAAAAACTGTTGCTGAGCGGTGTACTATTGGAAAGTCAGGCGATCAAGGACAAGCTGAATAAAAAAACGATGAAATCGGTGAATCTGGCGGTGGATGTTGCTGCTGCCGAAGAAGCTCTGTCGTCGTTTCCGGCAAAGGCGCAGCGACAGAAGGAGATTCTTTCTTTTTTGCTGGAGATGAAAGATCTGTTACCGATGCCTTTGAAGGAAGTATTGTCTACTCTGCAAGTATCGGCGGCAACGATTAAAGGGCTTGAGGAAAAAGGGTTAGTCATGACAGAGGACGTAGAGGTCTTCCGCGATCCGTATCAAGGCAGACGTTTTAAACCAACAGAACCGCTGAAGTTGACAGACGAGCAACAAGGCGTTTATAGCAGTATCAACGGGCGATTGCAGGAACAGCGTCACGGTGTGTTTTTGCTGCATGGCGTCACTGGTAGTGGTAAAACAGAAGTTTATCTGCAGACGATTCAACAGTGTATTAATCAGGACAGACAAGCCATCGTGCTTGTGCCGGAAATTGCACTAACCCCACAGATGGTGGAGCGCTTCAAGGGACGTTTTGGCGATCAGGTTGCGGTCATGCACAGTCGTCTTTCTGGCGGTGAACGTTATGATGAATGGCGTAAAATCCGGGAAGGTCAGGTGAAGGTTGCGATTGGTGCCCGTTCAGCTGTATTTGCCCCATTCAGCCGTTTGGGGCTGATTATTATGGATGAAGAACATGAAACTTCTTATAAACAGGAAGAAACGCCGAAATACCATGCGCGTGATGTGGCTGTCAAAAGAGCACAGCAGCACCAAGCTGTCGTGGTTCTCGGTTCAGCTACACCTTCGCTGGAAAGTTATTATGCTGCGCGTTCACAAAGTAATGATGATTTTGCGCCGCTTTTGTTAAACATGCCTACAAGGGCGCTTGGCAACAATCTGCCGGATGTACGGATTATCGATATGCGTGAAGAGTTGAAGGATGGAAATCGTTCCATGTTCAGCAGGGCGCTGCACAAAGGCCTGGAAGAACGCTTGGAGCGCGGAGAACAGACAGTTCTTCTGCTTAACCGCCGCGGGTATTCAACCTTCGTCATGTGTCGCAGTTGCGGATATGTAGCGGGTTGTCCTGAATGTGATATCTCTTTAACGTATCATCAGCGTTCCAACAATTTACGGTGTCACTATTGCGGATATGCAGAAGCAGCACCGGAAACATGTCCGGATTGCGGAAGTGAGCATATAAGGTACTTTGGCACAGGGACGCAGCGGGTTGAGGAAGAATTGGCCAAGCTCTTCCCGGGAATTCGCGTGATTCGCATGGATGTAGATACGACGACGGAAAAGGGCTCACATGAGAAATTGTTAAAACAGTTCCGGGAGAAAAAGGCCGATGTTCTGCTTGGAACCCAAATGGTTGCCAAGGGGCTTGATTTCCCCGATGTCACTCTGGTAGGAGTCATCACCGCAGATTCTGCTCTTAACTTACCTGATTTCCGTGCCGCGGAGAAAACTTTTCAATTGCTGACACAAGTTGCAGGCCGGGCAGGGCGTCATCAATTGCCGGGTGAGGTATTTGTGCAGTCCTATACGCCTGAACATTACTCCATTGGACATGCAAGCCAGCATGATTACGTATCTTTTGTGAGAGAGGAACTGCTGCACCGTAGAAATTTGCAGTATCCACCGTACTGTCGCCTGATTCTGGTGACTTTCTCTCATGAACAGCTCCCGGTACTGATCCGACTAGCCGAAAACTATACTCGATTGCTGAAAGAGAAGGCGAAAGCTGCTGGGTGGTTGGGCAGTCTGGATCGTTTCAGCAACGAAGCTTTTGACGTGCTTGGTCCTGTAGCTTCGCCTATTCCGCGGATCAAGAATAGATACAGATTCCAATGTATGATAAAATGGCGTGGGGATGTGGACGCTATTGGCCTGGCATTGGCAACGGCCCGGCATATGGACGATGATGTTCAGGCCCAAAAGTTGCTTATTAGTTTGGATGTAGACCCGCAGATGTTAATGTGAACATTTTGCATCACTTCGATGCAAAAATGTGGTGTGAACAAGCGGTATAAACATAGATTAAACCAATATAGGAATATCAGATGATGTTGCGAAACTATGATAAGGATTGGGAAGGTGCTTACAACATGTCGATTCGAATTATCGTTAAAGAACCAGATGAGGTGCTTCACAAAAGAGCCAAGGAAGTAACTAAAGTTACACCTAATGTACAAAAGCTGCTTGATGATATGGCAGACACGATGTACGACGCAGAAGGGGTAGGTCTTGCCGCTCCGCAAGTCGGCATACTGAAACGTTTGATTGTGATTGATGCAGGAGATGAGCAAGGATTGATCAAGATGATCAACCCAGAGATTATTTCTAGTGAAGGGGAACAGTTTGGACCAGAAGGATGTCTAAGTATTCCTGGAATTAACGGTGATGTTCGTCGTTTCGAGACAGTCACCGTTAAAGGCCTGGATCGTGAAGGTAAAGAGTTGATTATTACAGGTAGCGGTTTGCTGTCCCGTGCGTTTCAGCATGAAATTGACCATTTGAATGGCGTGCTCTTCACAGATATTGCTGAAAAAGTATATGAAATTGCCCCAGAGCAAACAGGACCGCGTCGCAATTAAGGAGTGATTGATTTGAATATCGTTTTTATGGGAACCCCTGAATTTGCTGTTCCTTCGCTGGATATGTTGATGGCCGAAGGGTACAACGTGGTAGGCGTAGTTACCCAGCCTGATAAACCGCAAGGACGTAAAAAAGTGCTTACACCTACACCGGTCAAGGCCGCAGCTGAACGCTATGGTCTGCCGGTGTTTCAGCCTGTCAAACTTCGTGATCCGGAGGCAGTAGCCCGCCTTGCAAAGTGGAAACCAGACCTAATTGTTACAGCCGCATTCGGACAGATTCTTCCCAAAGCGGTGCTGGAAATACCAGTTCGCGGCTGCGTGAACGTGCATGGATCTCTTTTGCCCAAATACCGTGGAGGAGCTCCGATACAACGTTCTATCATTAACGGAGAATCCGTTACAGGGGTCACTCTGATGTATATGGCAGAAGGACTGGATACCGGGGATATGATCTCTCGTGTGGAAGTGCCGATTACGGATGAAGATACATCTGGCAGTATGTTTGTCAAACTGAGCGAGGCGGGGTCCAAACTGCTTCAAGCGGAGATGCCACGTCTGATTGCAGGCGAAACGACAGCTGTTCCTCAGGATGATTCACAGGCTTCGTATGCTCGTAATCTGACTCGGGAAGATGAAAAATTGGACTGGAATCGAACATCGCGTGAATTGTTCAACCAGATCCGCGGGCTTGTGCCTTTTTCCGGTGCCTTTACGATGTGGGACGAGCAGGTATTTAAAGTTTGGGCAGCGGCCAATCCAGATCAGGTGACAAATGAAGCTTCAGCTGCTTCAAACGCTGGACAATCTGAGCCGGGAACGGTGCTGCAACTGAATAAATCAGGTATTGAAATACAGACTGGCAACGGCTCCTTGTGGCTTACGGAAGTCCAACCTGCTGGCAAAAAAGTAATGCAAGCTGCTGATTTTGCACGCGGTGGAACATTGAAACCTGGTATGGTGCTGCGATGAGTACTTCCAGATCAGGACATTCTTCAGGAAAAGAACGCAAGGGAGCAGGCAAGGGAAACGCAGGAACCCCCGCCAATCATCGTCAGTCTGGCAAGGGTTCTTCCGGCAATCAAGGCCGGCGTGCAGGAAATAATACGGTACAGGCTTCTGCTAAGGGAAGCCGGACTCATGATCGTATGCAAAAACCGAAGACATCTGCCCGTGCACTCGCAGTCAAGGTACTGTGCGCGGTGGAACAGGACGGAGCATATAGCAATCTGGAGCTGAACCGCCGTCTTAAAGATGCAGAACTTAGTTCTGCAGATGCAGGACTCGCTACGGAACTGGTGTATGGAACGATTGCAAGATTGAACACGCTGGATTATTATCTGGAGCGTTTTGTTGCCAAGGGGACGGCAAAATTACAGCCTTGGGTACGCAGTTTGCTTCGGATTAGTGCCTATCAATTAATTTACCTGGATCGAATTCCGGAACATGCCGTCGTCAGCGAAGCAGTGAACCTGGCAAAGAAGCTTGGTCATCAGGGAATCTCGGGTATGGTTAACGGTGTGCTGCGGAATATGATTCGAAACAAGGAGCAGTTGCATGTTCCCTCCCATCTTCCAGTTGCTGAACGAATCTCACTGGAGCATTCTCACCCGCTGTGGATGGTGGAGCGGTGGATTGCTCAATATGGGGAAGAGACAACAGAAGCTATCTGCCGCGCGAATAATGAACCTCCAGCAGTGAGTGTGCGTGTGAACACGACGATGACAACACGGGACAAGATGATGGAAGAGATGGCGAGCACAGGGGCAGTGGTTGAAGCTTCGCTTCTTAGCCCTGACGGTATTCTGGTTCGCAGCGGAGGCAATATGGCTCTTACGTCATGGTATCGGGATGGACTTTTGTCCGTTCAGGACGAAAGTTCTATGCTGGTCGCTGAAGCCGTAGCGCCGGAAGAGGGACAAAACGTGTTGGACTGCTGTGCAGCTCCGGGTGGCAAGACCGCTCATATAGCAGAGAAGATGCAGGACCGGGGACACATTGTAGCTAACGATGTTCATGCTCATAAACGTGAGCTTATCTTGGATCAGGCTGAACGTCTTGGATTAAGCTGCATAGATGCGGTAACTGGTGATGCGCTTGATTTAAACAGGCGCTATGCCGAGTCTTCGTTTGACCGGATTTTGCTGGATGCACCGTGCTCAGGTCTAGGGGTTATTCGTCGCAAGCCGGACGTGAAGTGGACTAAATCCGCATCTGACATTGAAGACATCTCCAGTTTGCAGCGAGAGCTTCTGGAGGGTGTTGCGCCACTGCTCAAACCAGGTGGCATTTTGGTATACAGCACCTGTACCATTGAATCGGCAGAGAACGAGGATATGGTGGCGGACTTCTTGGATCGTCATCCAGAGTATGAGGCTATCGAAACGTCAGTGTGGTCACAACCGGAAACCGGGCATTGGAAGGCTGTGAATGGCGGTGTACAGATTTTGCCACAATACGCTCATAGTGATGGTTTCTACATCGCAAGGTTGACAAGAACGACCCATTAACCGTTTAATAGAGCACTACAGGAAGGCCGCCGAGGAAAACCCTCGGCGGATTTCTTTGCGAGAGGCGAATAGCTTATAAAATGATGCCAGGGTGCGATGGCAACAGCGAGATGTTATAATGCATGAAGAACGGGTCTCAAGGGTATACATGGATGTAAAGTGCCGTTTGTGATAGAATAGGACGAATGCAGTAAAACGACGGAATGCAAAAGAAATGCAAATGAAAAGAAAAAAGGAATAGGTGTTGAAAACAAAATGAAACCTTTTATATACGATTTTTCCCTGGAGCAATTGCAGCAATGGGCTGTGGAAAACGGGGAACCTGCGTTTCGCGGCGGTCAGATTTTTGACTGGATTTATGTGAAACGTGTAAATGATTTTAGTGAAATGACAAATCTATCCAAGGGACTGCGTGAGAAGCTAGCAGAGCAGTTTGAATTCGTAACCCTTAAGGAAATTACCAAGTTTGAGTCCAAGGATGGCACGGTGAAATTCCTTTTTGGTCTGCATGATGATCATGCGATCGAAACGGTTATTATGAAGCATAACTACGGGAACAGCATCTGTGTAACAACACAGGTGGGCTGCCGGATCGGTTGTACATTTTGTGCATCCACACTTGGGGGCCTGAAACGTAATCTGACAGCTGGAGAGATCGTTGCTCAGGTTGTACAGGCTCAGAAAATTTTGGATGAGCGCGGCGAACGGGTCAGCAGCATCGTGATCATGGGTTCGGGTGAACCTTTTGAAAACTATGAAGCAACGATGACGTTCTTGCGGATCATGATTCACGAAAAAGGACTGAACATTGGTCAGCGTCACATTACCGTTTCTACGAGTGGAATTGTTCCGAACATCTACAAGTTTGCAGATGAAGACACGCAGATTAATCTCGCGATTTCGATCCACGCGCCAAACGATGCTCTTCGCTCAAAATTGATGCCGGTTAACCGCCGTTTCCCGTTTGATGATGTGATGGAGTCTCTTCGTTATTATCTGGCGAAGACTGGACGGAGAATTACGTTTGAATACGCATTGATTGGCGGTGTAAACGACCAGCCAGAGCATGCGGCAGAACTGGCAAGTGTGCTCAAAAACATGTTATGCCATGTCAATCTGATCCCGGTTAACCATGTACCTGAGCGCAAATATGTTAGAACATCAAGAAGTGATATCTTTAACTTCCAGAGAATTCTCTCGGAACAGGGAGTTAATGTAACGATTCGCCGTGAACAGGGACATGATATTGCTGCCGCTTGCGGCCAGCTTCGTGCAAAGCATATGGAGTTGAGGTGAGAGCGTTTTGATCAAAACAGTTCATGTGAGCCATATCGGACGAGTACGTTCGGTGAATGAAGATTCAGCCTGGATTCGTAATCTCGATACAGGATATATTCTGGGAATCGTCGCAGACGGCATGGGCGGACACCTTGCTGGGGATACGGCAAGCCGCCTCGCAGTGGAGACGCTAGTGCAGGATCTGGCGACACTTGAGCCGGGTTTGTCTCATGCATCGCTGTCCGCTGCGCTTAGCGATGCGATTCTTCATGCGAATGAAGTCATATTCCGCACGGCGTCCACAGACGATAAGTATCATAATATGGGAACGACGGTCGTCGCAGCCTTATTAAATGATGCAGAAGGTGTAATTGGACATATCGGGGACAGCCGTGCATACAAAATTGTAGGCAAGGAAGTATTTCAGTTGACCGAAGACCATACACTGGTGAATGAATTGTACAAAAATGGTCAGATTAGCAAAGAAGACGTATCTCATCATCCGCGTCGAAATGTGCTTACCCGTGCACTTGGCACGGATGCTGAAGTGAAGGTTGATATGGATAGCGTACGGTTGGAAGAAGGCGAAGTATTGCTTCTCTGCAGTGACGGACTCAGTAACCTGGTCAGCAATGAGCAGATTATTCAGGTTGCGGGTAATCTTGAACTTCCACTGGAAGATCGCGCAGATCGACTGCTTCAACTGGCATTGCTTGCTGGGGGAGACGACAACATTACAGTCGCTTTATTTGAGCCTCAGCAGCAAGATACCGTAGAAACTGAAACGGGGTGTGAGTCATGATTGGGCACCAGCTAGGCGGACGCTATGAAGTGATTGAGCGTGTCGGCGGCGGCGGCATGGCTCTTGTGTACAAAGCTCAGGATCTGCTTCTGAATCGGAACGTGGCGATTAAAGTGCTCAGACAGCAGTTCGTGCATGATGAAGAGTTTATTCGCCGTTTCCGTAGAGAGGCACAGTCGGCAGCATCGCTTTCTCATCCGAACGTAGTCAGCATTTATGATGTGGGTCAGGAAGATGATGTTCATTATATTGTCATGGAGTACGTTGAAGGCAAAAACCTAAATGAAATTATTAAAGAACGTGCGCCATTACAGGTCGACGAATCGGTACACATTGCATCCCAGATCGCTGATGCGCTGGATCACGCGCATCATAATCAGATTATTCACCGGGATATCAAACCGCATAACATATTAATTGGCCGGAATGGCCGTGTAAAAGTAACAGATTTCGGTATCGCACGTGCGGTTACCTCTACAACGATCACGCAGACTGGTTCTGTCGTGGGTTCCGTGCATTACTTCTCACCAGAGCATGCCAAGGGCATTGTGACTGGGGAGAAGTCGGACTTATACTCTCTTGGAATTGTACTCTATCAAATGCTTACCGGACAGCTTCCTTTTTTGGGGGAGAGTCCAATTAGTGTAGCCTTGAAACATTTGCAGGAAGAGTTCGATGAGCCGCGCAAGTTTAATCCGCTCATTCCGCAAAGTGTGGAAAATGTCATTTTGAAATCGATGCGTAAAAATCCGCAGGAGCGTTATCAATCGGCCAAAGAAATGCAGCATGATCTGGAAACATGTCTTATGCCAGAGCGACGCAATGAGTCCAAGGTTGATTTTCCGGATGAAGACGACATTGATCAAACGCGGGTTATGCCGGCTATCAAACCGGAACCACGTGGTATGACCTCCACGGGTACCATCCCTACAATGGAGAACGATGAAGCAGGGAAGTCGGGTAAACCGAAGCAGAAAACCTGGAAAAAAACGACGCTGATCATTTCATTGACTGTTCTTCTTTTAGTCGCCATGGTTGGGGTGGTATGGTATGTCAAAGACATGCTTGTTGTGCCTGAGGTAACCGTGCCTAATGTGGTCAATCAGACAGAAGAAAAAGCTCGTCAAATGCTGGAAGAGAAAGGTCTTGTTGTGAGCAATGAGGTCATTCGACAGTATAAAGAAAATGTAGACCCGGGCATTGTCTTTGATCAGAGCAGGAATGAAGGCGATGTGGTCAAAAAAGGCTCTGAAGTGCAACTAAGTGTTGGCGCGGAGAAAAAGAAGGAAAAAATGATTGATGTTAAAGGTGATTCATATACAGAGGCGGTCAAAAAACTGACCTCACTCGGCCTTAAAGAAGATCAGATCAAGCGTAAGGATGAATTTTCCAATGAAATTCCTTCAGGTGAAGTCATTTCCCAGACGCCTGGCGTAAATGAAGAATTTGATCCTGAGGTTGATGTAATTGAGCTAACGGTAAGCAAGGGAACTGAAACGGTTAAAATGCCTGATTTAAAAAATCATACCCGCAGTGAAGCAGAACAAATGCTGAAAGAAAAGGGTCTTGTGCTCGGACAGGTGCAGGAGGAATCCAGTTATACGGTTGAAAAGGGCAAAGTTACTCAGCAATGGCCTGTGGAACCCGGAACAGACGTGAATCCTGGAGATAAGATTACGATCTTTGTTAGCACAGGGTACCCGGATCAGGCACTGGAGTATCCGTACAACATCAACGTATCACCGAAAGAAGCCGGAACAAACAGTAAAATTCGTATTACCTTTGAAGATGCACGTGGCAAAAATCAGGAGTGGGGCACACGTACGATCAATTCCGCTCAAGTCCTGACGATTCYACTTGTGCTTGCACCAAACGAAAATGGTGCAGTTTCCGTCTATCGTGATGGTAAATTCCTGGATACGTACGTTGTATCTTACAGTGAAGCAAAGAATGGCACGGTGAACGTACCTTCTATTGACCCTGAGCAAAACACACAAGCTCCGCCAGAAAATAACCCTGATCCGGGGAATGGTGACAACGGCAGTGTGGATAATGGAGAGCAGGGTGAGCCTAACTCTACTCCGGCAGACGGGGAAGGAGACAACCAAGAAGGTGACACTTCAGCAATGAAGACGGATAAAGGCCCGGGTAAACATAAAGAGGATAAGAAAAAAGGAGTTATCAACGCATCAGGCCGTCCATAAGGACGGCTTATGCTGGCGTAAGGAAAGAATATAACTCATCTGAAGGAGGGCGACGGAGCTGTGCCAGAAGGTATCATCGTTAAAGCATTAAGTGGTTACTACTATGTCATGCCGATAGAAGATAACGGGGCTCCTTCGGTTGAAGGTTCCGCCGTTCAATGCAGAGCCAGAGGGATTTTTCGCAAAAGGGGCACTTCTCCGCTTGTTGGTGACCGTGTAAGCTACATGCTCACGGAGAATGGGGAAGGAACAGTTGATGAGATTCACAAACGTGAGACGGAATTAATTCGTCCGCCAGTGGCGAATGTTGGTCTGGCTGTTCTGCTATTTTCAGTTAAAGAGCCTGACATGAATCTAAATCTGCTGGACAAGTTTCTCGTTCATATTGAACAGGCTGGACTGGATGCACTTATCGTGCTGACGAAGCAGGATTTGATTGACCCGGATGCCAAAGATCGGGATATTGTTGCTGAAACGAAGGCAATGTACGAGCAGATTGGTTATGAGGTTATTTCAACCAGTTCCCGAACTGGAGAAGGCAGTGAGTTGCTCAGAGAACGCCTTGCGGGCAAGATCAGCGTATTCTCCGGTCAATCGGGTGTTGGCAAATCATCCATGCTAAACGCTTTGATGCCAGGACTTACCCTAGAGACGAGCGCAATTAGCATGCGTCTTGGACGCGGTAAACACACAACTAGACATGTGGAACTTATTCCACTCGATAATGGCGGATTCGTAGCGGATACGCCCGGATTCAGCCAGCTAGATTTTCTGGAGATTGGCGTGGAGGAATTATCCACTTGTTTCCGGGAATTCGCTCAGTTTGCCGATCAGTGTAAGTTCCGTGGATGTACACATACGCATGAACCGAGCTGCCGAGTACTAGCAGCTAAGGAGGAAGGCTTGATCTCCGAAAGTCGGTATAAACACTATGAGCAATTCCTGACTGAAATGAAAGATAAGAAGCGGAGGTATTAATTATGATTAAAATTGCCCCATCTATACTGTCAGCTGACTTTGCCAAGCTCGGTGCAGAGGTTGCCGAAGCACAAGCGGCAGGCGGAGACTGGATTCATGTTGACGTCATGGACGGTCACTTCGTTCCTAATATTACGCTCGGTCCTGCTATCGTGAAGGCTATCGCACCTCATACAACACTGCCACTCGACGTTCATTTGATGATCGAGAATCCGGAACGGTACGTTGAAGAATTCGCCAAAGCCGGAGCAGCAGTGATTACGGTTCATGCTGAGGCATGTGTGCATCTGCACCGTGTGATTCATCTCATTAAAGAGCAGGGAATTATGGCAGGGGTTGCTCTCAATCCAGGTACTCCGGCTAGTGCAATTCAGGAAGTGCTGGACGATGTAGATATGGTTCTTGTTATGACTGTGAACCCTGGTTTTGGCGGACAAGCGTTTATTTCCGGCACAATGAACAAAATCAAGCAAATTCGCACATGGTTGAATGAGAAAGGGCGTCATGACGTACATATCGAGGTAGATGGTGGCATTGCTGCTGATACAGCCCCATTAGTCGTGGAAGCTGGCGCTGACGTTCTGGTAGCAGGAAGTGCGGTATTCGGACGCGAAGATCGCGCCGCCGCAATTGCCGAGATTCGCAGCAGCTACGAGGGTTAATTCATGACTCTCAAAGAGACGTTGTGGACAATGGCGGGCAGTATGGTTACGGGCTTGGTGCTTGCGCTCTTTGCAGTTCTCCAGGCCCCATTCAATGCGCTCACGTCATTAATCGGTGTGGGCGTGGTCATTATGTATTTCCGTAAATTCGATCGCAAGGGACATCGGATTACTTTTGTTGTATTCAGCATACTTTATTATCTCATGAGTGTTTTCATGATCGCGGTCTATCAATATATTCCTGCCCAAACGTAAATGCGTTGATCTTCGGGCTTGTCATTGTGGAATAGGGACAACAGGTCTCGCATAAATATGGTTACATGAGCAGGTTTCTCATGTAGCCTTTTTTGTCGTGTTTGGGTGAAAAAGGCCTGAAGCATAGGATACGGCGGATGCATGAGCATGATGGGGAGGGTGAAGTATGAAATTTTACACATTCAAATTGCCGAAGTTTTTGGGAGGGTTTGTAAAGGCGATCCTGAATACGTTTCAAAAGAACTGATTTGAGCAACAGTAGCACAGTTAGGGGAATACCGCCGCTTTGGCTCAAAGGCTCATCTGGAGAACCGGATCTGCATGATGTGCCATGCGGCGGCCATTCCTGTGTGTATCATGAATTGCGGCTGTGCTTTGTGGAACACCAAAAAAGCACCTGCAAGGAACAAGGTGCTTTTTGCTTACCCGATTTATAGTAGCTTTGCGTGATTATACGCGAGTCACTTTACCGGCTTTCAGTGCACGGGTGCTTACGTATACACGTTTTGGTTTGCCGTTCACGAGAATACGAACCTTCTGAACGTTTACGCCCCAAGAACGACGGTTACGGTTGTTAGCGTGGGATACGTGGTTACCGGTGCCCGGTTTCTTACCTGTCACATAACATTTGCGAGACATAGATTACACCTCCTATCCTAAAATAACCAGTGCCTTTGGGAGAGACAAACGTCATTCCATAAGGACTTAATTGTTCTTTCCTGATCCTAAAACCAGGATTCAGTAGCTAATGGGTTGTTCAAGCCGGCGTGGCCGGATCATTTCCATTACTTAACCTGCATAAAACAATACTTAAATATAATATCATAATCAAAAAAGCTTCGTCAACTGATCCAAAAACTTTATTTATTTCTCTTGTCTAATATAGTACAATGTTGAATAGTCCATAGTACAGCCATGAACAGGCTGTTGCCGCGGGATGCCGGAGAAAAAACCGTACGTAGAGGTTGGAGGTTTGCTTTTTTGGCAACGCTGTGAGATGCGGCATTCCATCATTGGCACCAGTCTCCATGCGGCATTCATGTCGGCTTCTGATACCGGTGCATATCCCTATGCCCTCACAACGGGTTGCAGAGAATGCAGGATATTGGTAGCCCGGCCGCCCAGACCGTTAATCCGGCTGACATGTTGTATTGTATGCCTGTGCCGGACAAGGTATGGACGAAGAATAACGCAGCCGCGTTAGCGCATGAACAGACCAAAATGATTCTTGGTGCAAGGTGTTCGTGTATCAAGCTAGGAAGGGGAATTCTCACTTGAGTATACGTTCTTTAAATGGAACAGATTTCACCGCAATGGTTATTGCCGGAGCGGAACAACTAGGGCAGCACGCAGAACATGTCAATTCCCTGAATGTTTTCCCTGTGCCGGATGGCGACACGGGAACAAATATGAATTTGACGATGACTGCTGGCGTTGCAGAGATCAAAAGAAAGAGCTCTGCTTCAATAGGAGAAGCTGCCGGGATATTATCCAAGGGTTTACTTATGGGCGCACGCGGAAATTCAGGGGTTATTTTATCTCAATTGTTCCGTGGTTTCAGCCGCTCAGCAGCACCTTTTGAAGAATTGAATACGATTCAATTTGCTGCCGCCCTGCAAAACGGTGTTGACGCAGCTTACAAAGCTGTTGTGAAACCGGTGGAGGGAACTATTCTTACCGTAGCCAAGGAAGCTGCCAAACATGCCAGCTACTACGCAAGACGGACGAATGATATTACTGAATTAATGAATGAAGTTCTGTTAAAAGCAAAAGAAGCACTGGCGATGACTCCAGAATTGCTGCCTGTCTTAAAACAGGTTGGTGTAGTGGACTCGGGTGGTCAGGGGCTTGTATATATTTATGAAGGCTTTATGGAAGTGTTATTGAAAACGGACGGCGGTTCACGTGCTTCACTGCAAAAGGACTCCGTTTCGTCAGCAACGGCACAGGTGAAAACGCCTGCAACTGAACCGGTTGCACCGAAGATGACACCGGTGATCGCTCCAGAGATGCCGTTGTCAGCTCAGGCCCGACTAGATACGGATGACATCGAATTCTTGTACGATATGGAGTTTTTCATTAATCGTGAGCTTGGCGATAATGCAGGAACAGCATTTGATGAAGAGTTGTTCCGGAAAGCGTTGTCAAAAAATGGAGATTCCATCATCATTATCGCAGACGATGAAGTAATTAAGGTGCATGTGCATTCCAAGACACCTGGTGATGTATTAAATCTGGCTTTGAAATATGGAGAGATTACACAGATTCATATTCTCAATATGCGTGAACAACATCGTGATTTGCTGAGCGCAGGCATGGATATTGCGGCTTCACCTGATCTTTTTGCTGATATTCCGCAGGAGAAGACAAGCGCATTGGAAGAAGCAGTGCTCCCGGCCCATGAAATGGCACCGTATGGTTTTATAGCGGTTTCTTCCGGTGACGGCATTGCGGAAATATTCAAAAGCCTGGGTGTAGATGTGGTGATGTCTGGTGGACAGACGATGAATCCAAGCACAGAGGACTTTGTGAAAGCCGTTCGTTCGATTGCAGCGGATCAAATCTTTATTTTGCCGAATAACTCCAACATTGTATTGGCTGCTGAACAGGCCCGGGAATTGCTGGAGGATGAACGCCGGATTACCGTTATTCCGAGCAAGACGATTCCACAAGGCATGGCAGCGGCGTTTGCTTTCCAGGAGGATGAGTCTGCAGAAACGAATCGTGAACAGATGATGGAAGCTATTAGCCGAGTGCAGTCGGGTCAAGTGACTCATGCCGTTCGGGACACACAGTATGATGAACTTGATATCAAGGCTGGGAATTACATCGGAATCTATAACTCCAAGATTGTTGCGACAGACGAGAGCATGCTTCATGCTTGTGAGGGTCTGCTTGGGCAGATGATGGAGAGCGGAGATGAAGTGGTTACGGTTCTTGAGGGGGAAGAGGCTGACGCTGAGATTACTTCTTCTCTTGTTGCATGGCTGGAAGAGCAGTATCCTGATGCTGAAGTCGAGGTACATCAGGGAGGACAGCCAGTGTACTATTATCTGTTCTCGGTAGAGTCCTAATTGCGGTTGTTTCACAAGTCAATCACTATACCTTTTTGACGCTGAACGAATGACTTGTTGAACAAGCACGATAGCACTTGATGAAGAGGAGGAAAGCCTGTGAACCACAAGGTTGCGATTGTAACGGACAGTACGGCGGATATTCCCGAGGAACTGGTTCGTAAATACGGTATACATGTGGTTTCCCTGCGTGTGTTGTTTGGGGAAGAAAACTATGCGGACGGGGTGGAGCTGACTTCGGAGCAATTCTACGATAAGTTAAAGCAGAGCACAGTTCTGCCTACGACTTCACAGCCTTCTCCTACCGACTTTATGAACGTGTACCAGACCTTGCTGGACGAAAATCCGGACAGGCCCATCGTATCTATACACCTGTCTTCCGGCATGAGTGGTACGTATCAATCGGCTATGCTCGGCAAGTCGCTTCTGGAACGTGAAATGGATCTTACCATCATTGATTCAAAATCAGCTTCCTACGGGTATGGTTTAATGGTGGTGCAGGCTGCCGAGCTTGCCGAACAGGGCAAGTCTGTAGCTGAGATTGCAGCAGCTGTTGAGGTAATGCAGCAATCCCGCAAGCTGTTTTTTCTGGTGGATACGCTGGAATACCTGCAGAAAGGCGGACGGATTGGCAAGGCCTCAGCGATCTTGGGAACACTGCTCAACATTAAACCGATCCTTTCGATTGATGAAGAAGGCGTAATCTACGCCGTAGAGAAAGTCAGAGGTCATAAAAAGGCAATGGCACGTGTTATTGAACTGTTCCAGAAGGATCTAGCAGGAAAGCGGGTCAACCTGGCCGTAGGACATACGGCAGACCCCGCGTCAGCAGAGGCTTGTGCGGAACAGTTACGGGGTCATTTTACAATCAATGAAGTGATCTATACGAATATCGGGGCCGTCATCGGCAGTCATGTGGGGCCCGGTGTTATTGCCATCTTTATGTGGCCTGTTCCGGAATGAGGGATTAGATATGAACTTAGAAGAAATATCAGTGAAACAAATTAACGGCGTGAGTGCTCTCAAAGAGGGAGAGCTTCACGCCTTTGGCATCTCTAGTGTGAAAGACTTACTGGAGTATTATCCGTTTCGATATGAAGATTATCGTCTGCGTTCGCTTAGTGAGGTTAAGGACGGAGACAAAATTACGGTGCAAGGTCAGGTGATGGGTGTACCTGTGTTGCAGCGTTATGGTAAAAAGTCACGTCTGACCTGTAAAATCATGACGGAAGAGTGGATGATTACGGCTACGTGGTTTAACCGTCATTTTCTCAAAGACCAGCTTACACCTAACCGGGAAATTGTACTGACAGGCAAATGGGAACAAAAGCGCATGCAGCTTACGGTGACGGATTCCGAATTTCCCGATAAAGGAGATGGACGTTCAGGTACATTGCAACCTGTCTATTCCGTCACGGGTAAGGTAACGCAGCAGTGGATTCGCAAGACGATTAACCAAGGATTAGCTCAGTATGGTGAGATGATTCCGGAGATTTTGCCATTAGCACTCATTAAAAAATATAATTTGATGCCACGCAAACAGGCGATAGCCGGTATTCATCGTCCGCAGGACAATCAGGAAGGCCAACGCGCTAGACAGCGAATGGTCTATGAGGAGTTATTTTTGTTCCAACTCAAAATGCAGGCATTTCGTGCGCTGAATCGAAACCGGATGGATGGCATGGTGCATACGACGGACAATACGACGATTCGAGAATTTGTGCGTAGTTTGCCGTTTGAGCTGACGGATGCGCAGAAGAAGGTCGAGCTTGAAATCTTGCATGATATGCGATCACCCTATGCAATGAATCGATTGCTGCAAGGCGATGTAGGTTCAGGTAAAACGGTAATTGCAGCGATTGCGCTCTATACGACAGTGCGTTCGGGCTTTCAGGGGGCACTGATGGTGCCGACTGAGATTCTGGCTGAGCAGCATATGCGTTCCTTACTGAAGCTGTTTGAACCTTTTGGTGTAACGGTGGGACTGTTAACGGGCAGTGTAAACGGACGCAAACGGAAAGATTTGATCGCCTCCTTGCAGATGGGGATGCTGGATATTGTGGTGGGCACACACGCCCTGATTCAGGAAGATGTCTTTTTCCGGGAGCTGGGCCTTGTGGTTACAGACGAGCAGCATCGCTTCGGGGTGAATCAGCGCAGCGTTTTGAGACGAAAAGGGTATAATCCGGATGTATTAACGATGACCGCAACACCTATTCCGCGGACGCTTGCGATTACCGCATTTGGTGATATTGAGGTGTCTACGATATCTGAGCGGCCGAAGGGGCGGATTCCGATCTCCACGTATTGGGTGAAGCATGACATGATGGAGCGGGTGCTCGGATTTATTTCCAGAGAGGTGGACCAGGGCCGTCAAGCCTATCTGATCTGCCCACTGATCGAAGAATCGGAGAAACTCGATGTGCAAAATGCAATTGATCTACATATGCAGATGCAGCAGAATTTTCCGAAATACAAAGTGGGATTGCTGCATGGACGCATGACGGCTGCCGAAAAAGAAGAAATGATGCGGGAATTCTACAGTAATGACATTCAGTTGCTGGTATCCACCACTGTGGTAGAAGTAGGGGTCGATGTGCCCAACGCCACACTCATGGTTATTATGGACGCGGATCGTTTTGGTTTGTCCCAGTTGCATCAGCTTCGAGGTCGTGTTGGACGCGGTGCGCATGCGTCGTATTGTGTGCTGATTGCTGACCCCAAGACGGAAGTTGGGCAGGAACGCATGAAGGTCATGACTGAAACGGAGGATGGATTCGAGGTGTCGCGGCGTGATTTGGATCTGCGGGGGCCGGGAGATTTCTTTGGCACCAAACAGAGTGGGTTGCCTGAATTCCGACTTGCCGATATGGTAGCAGACTTCGCCGTACTGGAACAGGCTCGGGATGATGTTTCCGCATTGATTGCGGATGCTACGTTTTGGACGTCTGTTGACTACACGCCGTTGCGTGAATATCTCCAGCAAGAGCAGGTGTTCAAGGGTGATCTGATTGATTAGACGCTAGACGTGGAATGTGGACATGCGGTCTATAAGTGGAATGCGGCGTAATCTGGATGCGTAAGCTGAATTCATAACGTGATATCGTAAAGTGAAGCGTAAAGTAAATGCTAAACTGAATGTGTTACTTCAAAGCTTAATTTGTATGTGCTGCGTTGTTTTGAGACATGTTTTGGAAAAAGTGACAAGTGAACAAGCCCTCCCGACATATGAATAAGAAGTGAGTTCATTTCTTGGGAGGTGCTGTACGTTTTGGGTTACCAACAATATGGAATTAGTCCGCAGCTGGTGGAGCGGATCAAACTAAAGATGAAAAATCCTGCAGTCAAAGAGCGCATTAAAAAGCTGATTGATGGCGTGACCAAGGCGGATTTGCAGGATAAGGCGAAGGTTCGCAGGTTGGTTAAATCGTCGGCAGTCATTATGAACGAGAATTTCTCGCCAGCACAGGAAGAGCAGTTTGTCGCTTTTGTGATTGCGCAGAAGATCGATCCAAACAACACGTTTCATTTGATCAAGTTGTGGGGTATGTTTAGGTAAAGTTGAATGTGATGGGGTTACTTTAAAAAATATAGGGGTTTACACGGGACACTCCGAGTGCAGTACCATCTTTCGAGCGCTGTTATCCCCGGATTTTTGGAATAACCCTTTATAAGGGTAAAATCCGTTGATAAGCGTATGCTTCCGATGTAGCTTTCTTGCAGAAAGCTTTCAGGCGCCCGCTTCGCTTCTACAGATTGGTTCTGCTCTCTCCGTTAATGTGTAAACGAACGTTCTTTTGAAAGACCATATTACATTCAAGAGAGTATGTTAGTGTAAAGAAGGGTGTTTCATCAGTCATATGTGACTCGATGAAATGCCCTTTTGGATTTTTTCAGAGAGGATTATCTCTGCTTTCCTCCAATTGGAATGGTAGACTGCAACATACAAGTAGTGTAGACGTAACGTCACAGTACGAGATGCGAGATGTGTGACGGTTATTGGGTTCTGTTATTTTTTTGATAGATGTGGAAGGAAGTTGGATTGGAAATGTTTAAGATGCTGAGAGGGCAAGAGGGAGTTTGGTTTTTCTAACGATCACCAGAGACGCTATTTAGAATATATCACATCTTTTTATTTTCTAACGATCACAGGAGAGCTTATTTGAGTCGTTTGGCGCTAAAATGGGCTTGTTTCTTCTATTTTTTCTGAAATAAGCTCTCTGGTGATCGTTACAATTTCAGAAGACTCTTTTTCGCCCAAATAAGCTTATCTGAGATCGTTAGAATTTGGAGTGGTTCTAACTTTGTACTGTTTCCGGAACTCCTCGGGGGTCAGTCCGGTCACTTTTTTGAATACACGGAAGAAGTATTTTGGGTTATCGTAACCGAGCTGCTTGGCAATACGGTAGACTTTGTCCTCGGTTAAGGTTAAAAAGCGTTTAGCTTGCTCGATACGCAGGCGGTTAACGTAATCTGTGAAGTTCTCGCCGTTTTTTTCTTTAAACAGATAGCTGAGATAGCTTGGGTTCAGGTAAAAAAGGGAGGAGACCCATTCCAGCGTTAAATTTTTGGCATAATGAATATCGATATATTTTCTGACGTTGTCGATAACCTGATCGGATCGATAGGGATTATATTCTTGAAGCAGTAGTGCTGTCCCTGTCAACACCTTGTCCATATACTGACGAATGGATTCCATATCAAATGAAATGTCAAGCACGGCTTCGAGACTGGAGGAAGCATTTCCGTTGCTACCGCTACCGCTTTGCAAATAATGTTGCAGCAACCGTTTCGTTTCAGCCACAATGTCCCGGCATTGCTCTTTCAGGTGTGCGAGTAAAGCATCAGGCTGCTGGAGAAAGAAAGCAAAGAAATCAGCGATTAACTCTTGAACTTTGGATACGCTGCCGCTTTCGATGGAAAACAGTAATTCATGCGACCTGCTCCAGCGCAAGGAAGACAAGGTGTTGTTCTCCTCTGTATAGTTATAACATTTACCGAAATCGGTAATGGAGCGTTGGTCGAGAGCTAGAATAGTCTGATGATGAGCATCACGAATACGACTTACATCGGATAAAGGAAGACTGATTCCGATACAACATTCCGCTGTTGTTGTTTCCGCAAGGATACGCTCCGCATATAGAACGGCACGTTTTTGCAGTTCAGCAACTGCGTCTCCCTGATCATACATCATCAGAAAAACAAGTTGTTCTGATTGGGGATGCGGGATATAGAGACTTTGCGGAAAAGATGGAAGATGCTCTACGTTACAGTGTTTAGGACTATAGATCATCATAAAAAGCAGAAGCTCGGTTTCCAGAAGGACAGCGAATTCGCGGGAACGGAATATAGGGCGCTTCGCGGGCAGATGCGGACTCAGCACAACATGAAGAAAAGTCTGATGGTCAGCATCGATTTTCATTTGWTCTGTCTCCACAGTCAGCTGAACAACCTCTTGTTTCAGCGAGCGCTCCTGTTCAAGTGTTAGTACCGCTTGTTGCAAGGCACGTTGAACTTCGTCCCGGCTAAACGGTTTAAGCAGATAGTTGACTACCTTGGCCGAGATGGCCTCCTGCATGTAATCAAAATCAGTATGGCCACTGATTACGATCAGTTTGATATGAGGAAAACGCTGGCTCACCGTTCGAATTAACCATTGTCCGTCCATCTCGGGCATACGCATATCGGTGAAGACGATATCAGGGCTGGAGGATTCGATTAATTCCAGCGCATCGGCTCCATTTTCCGCTTCACCAAGCAATATCATCTTATGCTCCGTTGCCTCTAGTTTTTTTAATAGACCTTTACGAATCAATGGTTCGTCATCCACAACGATAAACGTATACATAGCGGTCACCTCTACTCTCAAAGACTTGGAATCTCTACGATAATTCGGGTTCCTCGATGAACTTCACTATGGAAAGTCAATCCGTACCCGTCACCATAATACAGAACAATTCGTGAATGTACGTTTTTGATGCCAATGCTCTGCTTGAGCCTTTGACCGACAGAAATGAATTCAGGCGGCAGTGCTAGAAGCTGTCTCAGCTCATCTACCTGTTGAGTTGACATGCCTACGCCATCATCGCATACTTCAAAAATAATCCGTTCATCTTGAATTTTGCCGGTAATCATAATCTTGCCCTTGCCACGTTTGTTCTCCAGGCCATGATAAATGGCATTTTCCACGAGCGGTTGCAACAGCAGTTTCAGCATATGGCGATTCTGTATCTCAGGCTCTACTTGAAGCTCAAAGTTAATTTTATCACCGTACCTGATCAGCTGGATGGCCATATAATTTTCAACATGTTGTAGCTCTTCGCTGACGGTGACGCGTTCACTATCTGTTTTGATGCTGTAGCGGAACATATCGCCGAGTGACTTGGTCATAACGACAATGCTTTCAACCTCTTCAATCTCTGCAATACTGTTGATTGACTCCAGTGTATTGTATAAGAAATGAGAATTGATCTGTGCTTCGAGTGCTTTCATCTGTGAATCGAGTGTCAGGATTTTATTTTGATAGCTCTCCCGAATATGGGTATCAATATCCTTCATCATTTTATTGAATTCATGATAGAGGATTCCGATTTCATCCACATGTTTGTTTTTTTGCGGTCTGATTTTCACAAACTGATGTGATTTGGTCTTACGCATCATTTTGGTTAACTCAATGATTGGTTTGGTAATCAGATTGGACAAGAAAAAGGATAATAGCAGAAAAATTACAGCACAGCTTACTGCGATATACAGGAATAGCTTTTGTGAGATATTGTACTGCTCGTAGAGCCGTTCAAGAGAAATGTTGGCAATCACATTCCAGTTATGTCCAGGCACCTTTTGTATAACGGTCATGATTTTATCCTGAATCGTTTTATACTGTGAACTACTGTTTACTTGCTCTATTGCTGCATTGAAGCTGGCAGGAAGAGGGTGCCCGATCTGGTTTCTTTCCGTGGAGTATAGTATTTTCCCCTGATCGTCAGCCAAGTAAAGGTTGGACAGACTCGGAGCAGGATTCCGTTTCAATCCGTCAAAAATGTTCATCCCACAATCCAGCATGAATACACCGAGAAACTCATGATTGTTCGGATCGTAAAGGGCTCTGGAGAAACCGATCGACTGTTTGGCATTAATGATGTAGGGTTTAACGCCCACCTCACCAACATATAAATCGCCTTTCCGCTGAATGGTGTCGAGATACCATTGATCCTGAAGAGCAACGTAGTCTAAACGCAAATCCGTGCCACTGCTTCCATAACTGATCCATTTTCCATCCGGTGTGAAGAGATACAGACCATTAATGTAATTGTATCCGAGCAAAATATTTTCAAAGATCAGCTTGAGCTTGCTACGTATCATAAAAATGTCGTACTGATCATTCGTTTTGTTCAGCTTCGTTAGTTCATCACTAACTGTACTGTAAGCGGCTGCATTGGAAGACTGCTGAAGAAGAGTGACCGAAATTCGGTCAATGTTCTGCAAAATTTCTTCCATACTTTTGACCGAATTGCCGATTGTTGTAGAAGTAATAAGAGAAGTCTGCTCATTCACCAGCTTCGTATAACTTCGATAGGAACTCAGGGATACAACGATAATAGGGATGACCGACACAAGAACGAGGATCAGAAACAGTTTAGTTTTGATATTGAACAGAATCATACGTGCTCCCCCTACGAATGTCAATCTAAAAATAGTGCACCACACAAGCTAAAGTAAATGTACTGATGAACGCAGTATGATGAAAATGTGCACAAAGCAAGAATAAACATGAATCGGGGGAATGACAAGATGAAAAATAGAAAACAACTGTGGCCTTTGGCTTTAGTGTTGCTAATGACGTTCCTTAGCGCATGTAGTTCTACCAGTCAGGAACAGGGAAGTTCCGACAATAGTGGGGGAGCGAATGATTCTGCCAAACCGATAACCTTGACGATGATGCTCTCAGGAAACAAGGCGTCAGAAGGGGAGGACTTCGAACTCGAAACGTTGCCTCGTTTAGTCAAAGAAAAGTTCCCGAACATCACACTTGAGGTTCAGAAGCTTCCTGATGATCAGTACAACACCTCGGTACGAACGAAACTGGCAGCTGGACAGGGGCCGGATATTTTCTGGATTTTCCCCAAAAATTCAGCAGGTGGAGTCGTTGATTTTGCCAAAGCCGGATTTGCCACTGACCTGTCAGATTTGACGTTCTGGGATAACATCAGTCAAGGTGCAAAGGATGATATGTCTATAGACGGCAAGCCATACGGCGTATCGGGTGGTATTGCATTTCTGGGGGCTTATTACAATAAGGAACTGCTACAACAAGTCGGCTACTCCGAATTTCCGAAAGACTGGCCTTCCTTCCTGGAATTATGTCAAAAGTTGAAGGATGCAGGAATCACACCGATTGCTATGGGAGATAAAGACCCTTGGGTGATCCAATTCGGAATGTACCAGATCGCCGCAAATACGGTATACCCGGATGAAATGGATTTTGATGTAAAGCTGCAAAAAGGTGAGAAATCATTGACTGATCCAAAGTGGGTTGAAACGATCTCAAGGTATAAAGAGTTGTACGACAAAGGTTACGTGGTGAAAAATTCACTGGGTATTGGCAGTGCACAATCTGCGCAGCTGTTCATTGATGGCAAAGCAGCGATGACATTGACCGGCACATGGGATTACGCTTCCATGACATCCAAAGGTGCAGCCGACTTCACTCGCGGATTCTCTTCCCTTCCAGGCAATGATTCTGGCAAACCGGTATATGTATCTGCTGCAACATCGGCAGGTTATGCACTCAATGCGAAATCAGCCAATCTGGATGCGGCGAAGCAAGTGCTGAATTATCTGTTTGACGGACAGTCAGAATTATTCAAAGCTTTTGTGGCTTCCAACAGCTCAATCAGTGTGTACAAGGGCGTGACATTGGAGAAGGAGTTGTTCAAGGAAGTGAACGACAACTATCAGGAAACAGGTAACTCCGTATATTTTAGCAATCAGATGTGGCCTGCGGGAGTATCGGATGTCATGCAAGCCAAATTCGCAGAAGTTATCGCTGGACAAAAGACAACACCTGAGGAGGTCGCAGCTGCGATGGAAAGCAAATTTAGAGAGCTGTGGAAAAATTAGAATGAAACGATTTGTCTGTTGCTAGGGAAGAGTATTTCGGCCGCTTCCCTGGCTTCAGTCTTCTTGGAGAGGATGGAGCAAGATGAACTCGACTGTCATGAAAAAATCCATGTACTGGTTTGCTGTGCCCGCATTACTTTTTTACCTGACGTTCTGGATTTTCCCGATTCTGCGATTATTCCAGTACAGTATAACGGACTATAACGGATATGCTCAGGCGTATAGCTATATTGGATTAGACAATTACAAAGATTTGTTTCGCGGCGATGTTCTCGGTGTATCGTTGAAAAACACACTGATCTATACGTTTGTTACGGTTGTTGTGGGTAATCTAATCGGTTTGGCGATGGCCTTGCTATTAAATATGAAAATAAGAGGAACCGGAATCTACCGTTCTTTGGCCTATATTCCTACGCTATTCAGCGCAATTGTTGTGGGATTTCTCTGGAGTTACGTGTACATGCCGGATTACGGGCTGATTTCTTCCTTTCTGAATAAACTGGGTATTGCCAATGAACTGAATTTCCTCGGCGATTATTCAACAGCCTTGTACTCCATCATTTTTGTGGAAATCTGGAAAACGATCGGGACTACGATGATTATTTTCCTGGCCGGTCTGCAAACAGTTCCGAATGATCTGTTAGAAGCAGGTCGGATCGACGGGTGCGGTCCTTGGCGGTTGCTGCGACATGTGAAGATACCTCTTCTGGCAACGGCTATCACCATTAATGTAACCCTTAGCTTGATCAATGGACTCAAAGCCTTTGACTTTCCATTTATCATGACTAATGGAGGCCCGGGCACAGCCACGAATACGTTAATCTTTTCGATCTATAAAATGGCATTTACCGAGCAACTCTTTGGCAAGGCTTCAGCGCTTGGTGTCATATCTTTTGCTGTAATTATCGTTATTACGGCGGTATTTGTACTCAAAATGAACAAGCGGGAGGTGTCGGCATGACTTCTCGTAAATGGATGGGAAAAGGGTTTACCCAGCTCGCTGTCATCCTGATTATGGCGCTGAATCTGATTCCACTGATTATTGCTTTTTCGACTTCATTGCGTGATCCGAAAGATAACACCAATCCGCTCATCCTGTTTCAAGGTATGTCTCTGGCAAGTTATAAAGCTGCCTTCGAGCGTATGCATTTTCTGGAGGCTCTATGGAACAGCGTTGTGTTAACTGGGGTATCGGTCATCTTTGTTGTCCTGTTCGCGGCGATGGCTTCATATCCGATGGCCCGGCTGAAAACAAAGCTCAGCAAGTTTATGTATTTATTTTTTCTGTCCGGGCTCGTGGTGCCTGCTCAAATGGTATTGATTCCTATTGTACAGATGATTAATGCGCTGCATATTCCGACGAACCAGTATACTCCGATCTTTATGTTTATAACCTGTAGCTTGCCGTTTTCCACCTTCCTGTATACCGGATTCATTCGCAGTGGTGTACCTGAAGAGGTAGAGGAGGCTGCACATATTGATGGTGCCGGATTATTCCAGCGTTTCTGGACAGTTGTTTTTCCGCTGCTTATTCCAGTGACGGTGTCCGTTATTATTACGCAGGGGGTATGGATCTGGAACGACTACTTTTTTAATATGATTTTTATTTCCGGAGCCGGAGAATCGCCTTTACCTCTGGCGATGCTAGGATTTATGGGGGATCAGCAAAACCCGACGCAATGGAATGTATTGTTCGCAGCTTGCTTCCTGTGTGCACTGCCGCTGCTGCTGGTCTTTTTATTTTTACAAAAATACTTTGTTGGCGGTATGACGGTTGGTGCAGTTAAAGGTTAAGGAGGAGAACCTGGCATGAGTGAAAAGATTATAAGTGAACGCAGGATGGGTGAACATATCATAAACGCATCATGGATGGATCAAGCGCAACAATGGATTCCAAAGCTCCACGAGCAAACGGTATATCCGGAGCAGATCGTTCGTTCCATGTCAGATTCACAGGCATTTCAAGGTTGGCGGATGGAGACGATAGGCCCGGCTTCCGTTTTGCCTGAGCAAACGCTGCGCAAGGGAGACGAGATAACACTGGATTTTGGCCAGCATCTCGTCGGTTATGTAACGCTGTCACTGTTGAACGTCCGAAGCAATGCAGATGCACCTTTGAGATTGAAATTGACATTTGGCGAGATGCCATGTGAGGTTACGGAAGACTTTTCCACATATGAGGGGTGGCTTAGCCGTTCCTGGTTGCAGGATGAAGTGCTTAATGTGGATGTGCTGCCGGGCACAGTTACGTTGAACCGTCGATATGCCTTTCGTTATCTGAAGATTGAAGTACTGGAAACATCCAACCGATACGATATACAAATCAAGGATATCTATTGTACAACGGTGACTTCCGCATTGATGGATGATATACCGCCATTACCGGACAATATTGATGAGGAACTCGCACAACTTGATCTAGTATCGATTCGTACACTTCGGGATTGTATGCAGACGGTATTTGAGGATGGGCCGAAGCGGGATCGTAGGTTATGGATTGGTGATCTGCGTTTGCAGGCCCTGGTCAATTATGAGACATTTGGCTGTAATGATCTGGTGAAGCGCTGTTTATATCTATTTGCCGGATCAAGGCTGGAAGGCGGGCAAGTAGGTGCGTGTCTGTACGAAAAACCGGAGCCCTATGTAGATGACATCTACTTGTATGACTATGCCCTATTTTTCATCACTACATTATGGGATTATTACGAAGCAACGAAGGATCGGGAGACATTGGAGGTGTTGTGKCCTGTTGCCAAAGAGCAGATCGACATTGCCTTGAAAAGGCTGGATGAACGCGGCATTGTGCAGGATGATGACACGTGGTATTGTTTCCTCGATTGGCATGAGCAGTTGAACAAACAGGCAGGTGCACAGGCGATATTGATCTATGGCATGAGAAGAGGGCAGTGGATTGCCCAAGAACTGGGGCTGCCTGCGGAAGAGAAACAGATTCAGATGCAGGTTCAGCAGGCCGAACAGGCTGCCCTTCATTATTTATGGGATGAGGAACAAGGGTTCTTCATTAGTGGTGAGAGGCGTCAGGTGTCGTGGGCATCGCAGGTCTGGATGGTTCTGGCTGAAGTGGTGGATGCTGATGCGGCTTGGCCATTGCTGCAACGACTGATGAAGCAGAAGGAAGCAATTCCAATGAACACGCCTTATATGATGCATCATTATGTAGAGTCGCTACTGCAGTGTGGAAAAAAAGAAGAGGCCTTGGCGCAGATTCGAACATACTGGGGCGGCATGGTCAAGGATGACGCAGATACGTTCTGGGAGCTGTATAATCCCGACGATAAGACATATTCTCCGTATGGCAGTAATCTGATCAATAGTTATTGCCATGCTTGGAGCTGTACACCAAGTTATTTTATTAGACGCATTTTTGCTTCAACTAAATAGTGAAGGAGAGAGGTCAATTCGGATAATTCCGGTTGGCCTGTTTTGATTTTTACAGAATATTCTTGCTGAATATAAGCCCCAGATAGATGTGGATGAATTTAAATTGGAAATGTTTATAATGCTACTGGRGCTGTTAGATCGCACGATGGGGGTAGCGTTATAAGCAACATTATTGAGGTGAAAAGTAGTGAACTGGCTTGTGTACACGTTGGAAATTCGAGTTGGCGATGAGGTGGTTGGTGAATACTAAAGCTAAACGAACCAAGTAGAGTCGATTTAGCTGAGAATAACATGTTCGTGCTGCCAAGCATCGAAGAGAATCAAGCGGTATCCATTCCTGGAGATTTGTTGGAAAATCTGATGCTCATCAGTGATCTTGTTGAAGAGTGAAACAGTTAAATAGTTGGGTTTTCAAGTGGTTACGCAGCTAACTGGTGACCAATATTGAGAGGTTGGCCACTACCAGGGAGCCTGTTTTTCTAACGATCACCAGAGACGTTATTTAGGGTATATAACAACCTTTTATTTTCTAACGATCTCAGGGAAGCTTATTTGAGTCGTTCGACGATAAAATGGGCTGGTTTCTTCTGTTTTTGCTGAAATAAGCTCTGTGGTGATCGTTACAATTCCCAAAGGCTCTATTTCGCTCCAATAAGCTCATCTGAGATCGTTAGAACTTGGAGGGGGGGGTGGAGGAGGAGAATAATAGTAAAAGTAACAGTAAAAGTAACAGTACGGCAGCAGTAGTAGCAGTAGTAGTAGTAGTAGTAGTAGTAGTAGTAGTAGTAGTTAGTTGTTGTTTCGATTACCGTAACCGAGTAGCTTGGTTGTAGCTTGGTGATGCAGAAGGGGAAACTTTCCGAGATTGGTAACTATTTAGCCCCCTAGAGAACTTGGACACTAAGAGAGTGTATGCGGTACACTACTAGTGACAAGGGGATGAGGAAGTTGAGACGAAATAAGCATTCAAAAGAATTTAAACTGCAGGTCATCAAAGAAGCGCTGGAAACAGGCAATAAAG
>NZ_JBFRFN010000010.1:0-238944 GCF_052114825.1 Paenibacillus sp. 2TAF8 | reverse complement strand
GTGACAGATTGCTCCGTCTTTCCAGTTTCCTTCAGGCGAAGAAAACAAGTATTCGGTATTAGCTACCGTTTCCGGTAGTTGTCCCAAGCTTGAGGGCAGGTTGCCTACGTGTTACTCACCCGTCCGCCGCTAACYATCCGAGAAGCAAGCTTCTCTTCAAGTCCGCTCGACTTGCATGTATTAGGCATGCCGCCAGCGTTCGTCCTGAGCCAGGATCAAACTCTCCAATAAAGATGAATTTCGCAGCGTGGTTAAACACTGCGCAACTCATCGGGGTATTGAAAAGAGCGATAAGCTCATTTTGAATCTGACGATTCATTGTAAATCAAAAGTTACTATCCATTTGTTCAGTTTTCAAGGAACTTGGTTACTTATCTTTCGTTAACTTTCGTCAACCAGACAGGAAATTTATCATATCATGTTAACTAAGTTTCTGTCAACATTATTTTTCGTCATTCTTCAAAGCTATTCGACTAATGTCTGTTTGAAGCGACAAGAAATAATATATCATGCTGTCATTATTTTAGCAAGTACTTTATTTAATTTTTTTCATATTCCAATAAGAGTGATGTCAATTGCTGAAGCGAATGTTCGATATGAAGCGGCTTTTGGCTTTGCAAAGGAAAATATAGAAAAGTAGCAGCTCCAATAAGAACAAATTTGAAGTAAGTGATCCAAAAACTTTATAATAAGGTATCTTAAATTGAAGGAAGTGCTTAAAAGGGCTTTTAAGGTTATACAATCAATAGGAACACGAGAACTTCATCACGCAACTTATCAATGCCCTCTAATAATGCTTACTGTTATTTAAGTGGTACATCAATTAGATTTTTGCTTGTTGCCTGCGTTTAACTCAAATCCATGACACGAGGTGAACACATTTGAAACTTTGGTTAAAGAAGATGCGCAAGGGTTACGGCAAAAAGTTGGTTTCCATTCATGCTTGGAACGCCTGGATCGTTGTCATTCTCTCCGTTACTGGTCTTATGCTAATTGGTGGCTTCTGGCGTGAAACACTGGGTATCGGACGTGTCTGGTTAAAATGGTTACATATCGCTGTGGGTCTCGCGATGCTTGCTCCTGTCGTTTATTACTTATTTTTGGCCAGTAAGCATTGGAAGCAACTTCGCAATAAGCCATGGCAAAAAGCAAATACGATCATCGTCCTCGCACTTCTGATCGGCTGGTTATTATCCGGTATCATCTTATGGCAGTTCAAGCTTGCTGGCCCCCGGTGGTCCAACGCAGCACTTTTAATTCATGATCTGCTCACATGGGTTGGATTGCCGTATATCATTTACCACTCAATCACACGGACTCGGTGGTTAAAAGATTCTACACGCCGTACTTTTCAAGTCAGTGAACCTTCAACACAAATTCCAAGTGTACCCGCTCCAAACACTCCCTCTTCGGATACAGAGGAGTCAGAAACACGTAGTACACCCGCAGCCATGTCCAATTTGCGTGCAGACAAATCGTTTCATCATCAAGGAGGTCAACTACAAGATCTCAATAGAAACAAGGGATCAAAGATCGAGAAGCCTCAACCCGTATACACTCGTCGAACCTTCATTCGCTCAGCTGTTGGCATAGGACTCGCTGTGACTCTTGGGCCTACGTTTGTATCATGGGTAGGCAAAAACCTCAAGTTTGATAACAGCATAGACAGCATGCTGGAGAATGACCCTAATCAGTTGGTTCCATTGCCGCAGCCCTTATCCGCTTCTTCCCCACCGATCGGTGGTGGCGCCGAAGGACACTTTCGCGTATACACGGTTACACCCATTCCTTCCTTTTCCAATGCAAACTGGTCATTTCGTGTAGATGGACTTGTGGAACGGGCACAGATCTGGAATTGGGAGCAGTTCGTCAAGCTTGCACGCACCGTGCAAGTCAGTGACTTTCACTGCGTTACCGGCTGGTCCGTGTATAAGAATACATGGGAAGGCATTCCACTGAAGCATTTTCTGGAGAAAGCCGGTTTGAAACCTGGAGCGCACAGCGTCAAATTTTATTCTGGTGACGGGGTATATACAGATGCCATCACGTTAGAGCAAGCACAAATGGATGACATTATGATTGCAGTTATGCATGATGGTAAACCCATTCCTGCAGACCTTGGCGGACCTGTACGACTCGTTATTCCACAGATGTACGCCTACAAATCAGTCAAATGGTTGAACCGCATTGAAGTCATCGACAGCGAGCATATTGGATATTGGGAGGAACGGGGATACGACAAAGATGCATGGTTATCCGGTGCTTCTCAGCGTTTTCCGAATATAACGGGTTCATAAAGTTGAATAAAAGCTTAAAGTTGTCCAACACATAAAAAAAGAAGCCTCCAGACACGTCATGCGTGTTTTGAAGGCTTTTTGATTTCCAAGCTGTCTGACACTTGTTTGTGTAATTCCCAATAACAAGAGCTGGTGCATCTGTCGTAGATATTAACAGTCTACGGATTCAGCAGGCGTACCAGTTCATCCTCATCTTCGATGGTTGGAATACCGAGATCACGAGCTTTCGTTAATTTGCTGCCTGCCTTCTCTCCGGCAATGACCAGGTCTGTCTTTTTCGATACACTTCCTGTGACCTTCGCGCCAAGCGCTTCAAGTCTTTGCGTGGCTTCTTCACGCGTCAATTGATGGAGTGTTCCTGTGAGCACTACCGTTTTACCGCTGAAGAAGGAGTCCTCTGCAACAACAGTTGGCGCTTCAGGTGCTTGTGCTTTCACACCAAGGTTCAGCATTTTCTCGATAGCCGCTTGTGTAAACGGATCAGCGAAGAAGTTAACGATACTCTCTGCTACAATACCACCCACGTCTGGCAGTTCAACCAATTCCTCCACAGTAGCATTCATGATCGCGTGCAGATCACGGTAATGCTCGGCGAGCATACGTGTCGTGGATTTGCCTGTGTTGGGAATACCCAAGGAATACAGGAACGAGGCAAGGTCTCGGTCTTTACTCTGCTCGAGCGCTGCGAGAAGGTTATTCGCTTTCTTTTCGCCAAATCGCTCCAGCTTCACGAGATCATCAAACTGCAATGTATACAGATCGGCCGGTTCACGCACGTTTAATTCATCATATAACTGAATTGCCGTTTTCTCACTGAATGTCTCGATGTCCATCGCGTCTCTGGATGCAAAATGGGAAATACGAGCAACCGTCTGCGGTTTGCAAGCCAGTTTGTTATTACAGAACAAGTGCGCTCCGCGTTGCTCCAACGGAAATCCACATGCCGGGCATTGCTCCGGATATATGATCTCTTCACCATCATTTTCTTCCGTCACTTTTCCAAGAATCTCGGGGATAACATCATTGGAACGACGAATAAAGACACGTGAACCCAATGCATACTTCAGATTTTTACGCTCAATATCGCCGACATTGTTCAGCGTACAGTTTTGCACAGTAACACCAGCAAGTTCAACCGCTTCTACCCGCGCGAGCGGAGTCACTTTGCCCGTCCGGCCCACGTTCCACACCACTTCATTCAGTACTGTAGTTGTCTCTTCCGCTTCGAACTTGTAGGCAACTGCCCAGCGCGGGAACTTATCCGTGTAGCCAAGCACCTCACGAGTGCGCATGTCCGTTAGCTTAATTACCGCCCCATCGATCAGGTAATCCAGTTGTCCACGATTTTCCTGAATTGCTTCGAGCTGCTCCATAACGTCATCAAATTCATGGAAGTAGGTGATGGATGGATTAACTTTAAAACGGTTCTCGCGCAAGAAGTCCATCATTTCCTGATGATTCGCAAACTGAATGTCGTCCGAGTATCCAATGTTATAGAAATAGGCATTCAATCGACGCTCAGCTGTCGTTTTTGGATTCAGGTTACGCAGCGCTCCTGCTGCTGCATTTCGTGCATTTTTGAGCGGCTCGGCAGCCGTTTCATTATATCGATTTAACACGGAGAGGTTCATAATCCCCTCACCTTGCACTTCAATTGTGCCACCCGTATACGGAATTTTAAGCGGAACCGACTTAATGGTTTTAACCTGTGCCAAGATACCTTCTCCCACTGCTCCGTTTCCGCGTGTGGAAGCCTGAACCAACTCACCATTTATATAAGTCAGGTTCAAGGTTAGTCCATCAAATTTCAACTCAATGACGTAACCCGGTTCAGGCAAGGGATTATCCGGGTTTTTGCTGTTGTAGTCATTAACCAATTTTAGAACACGTGTGTTCCAGTTGCGCAACTGTTCAATGTTCTGCGCTTTGTCTAAACTCCATAATGGGGATAAATGACGATGCGGGTTAAATCCCTTGAGCAGTTCGCCCCCTACACGTTGAGTAGGAGAATCCGGCAACACTATACCGCTCTCCTGTTCCAGTGTAACCAGTTCATCATACAGAAGGTCATACTCCTTATCACTGATCTGTGGCTGATCCATCGTGTAGTACTGATAATTGTGCTGGTTCAGCTCGGCTACGAGTTGCTCCATCCGGTGCATCGGGTCCATACGGGCCATCCCTCCGTTTATTTAATATATGTAGAAAAAACATGCCTATTGCAATAATCGAACATGGTAGAATCAGATCTCATGTCAGCTCAGGATTAGGCAATAGGCCGTTTCATTCTTATTCCACTTTGGTAATCGGGGCAAATCCGGCGAGAAGGCGTTTTACGCCAACTGGAGCCGGGAATGCAATCTGCAGTTCGGTATCATTACCACTGCCTTTGACCGCAACGATAGTACCTGTTCCCCATTTGCCGTGTTGCACTTTATCGCCTGCTTTAAATCCTGCCGCACTATCGGAAGAGACAGACTTCGAAGCTGAGGTCGGTGCTGCAGATGTTGGACGAGAGGTGCTCATCGTCACCCGGGATGTTGGCCCGGAAGCACTTGCGGATGAACCACTTCGGCTCTGCTGTTCAAACAGCTTGGACGCACTTGCAGCGCCGCCGAAATTGCTTCCACCACTGGAGCCTAAACCGCGTCCTCCATAGGAACCTCCGCCTGTGCTGGTTCCACGGCGGTAACGGTCTCGTGCAATGGAGGTATCTTCCTTAAGCTCATCCGGAATTTCATCCAGGAAACGGGATGGCGGATTCGCAGTTGTACGTCCAAACAAGGTCCGCATCTGCGCACATGACAGAAATAACTGCTCTTCTGCACGCGTAATACCTACGTAAGCCAGACGACGTTCCTCCTCCAGCTCTTCGTTGTCCATAAAAGCACGGCTGTGTGGGAAGACCCCTTCTTCCATACCCACGATAAAGACAACCGGGAATTCCAGACCTTTGGCACTGTGCATCGTCATCAACGTGACCGCATCACTCTGATCCTCTTCATCATCGTTCATGCTATCAATATCTGCAATGAGTGCCAGATCGGTGAGGAACGAAACGAGCGTTTTGTCTTCATTATTTTTCTCAAACTCCATCGTTACGGACAGGAACTCTTCAATATTCTCCAGTCTTGCGCGAGATTCAATCGTATTTTCCTTCTGCATCTCGTCACGATACTGGCTCATCTCCAGAATCTTCTCGGTCAGTTCAGTAACCGATAGATACTCGACCATCTGGTGCAGTGCAGCGATCATATCATAGAACTCTACGAGCGCGTTACGCGTACGACCAGCGAAACCAAGATCATCAACCACTTGCAGTACACGGAAAATGGAAACCCCACGTTCTCCAGCTGCTGCAGCCAGCTTGGCTACTGTCGTATCCCCGATGCTGCGCTTCGGCACATTAATAATCCGGGTCAAACTGATATCATCATCCGGGTTGGACAACAAACGCAGGTAAGCCAGAATGTCCTTGATCTCTTTACGATCATAGAACTTGATGCCGCCGACAATCTGATACGGAATATCAGACTTGATCAGAATTTCCTCGATAACCCGGGACTGGGCATTGGTACGATACAAAATCGCATGATGCTGATAGGATTTGCCGTTCTTCACATTTTTACTAATCTCGGAGGTTACAAAATACCCCTCATCATGTTCGGAATCAGCACGGTATACCTTGATCTTCGAGCCGCCTTCCTTATCCGTCCACAGCTTCTTCGGTTTACGGCCCGTATTCAGGCCAATCACTTCATTCGCTGCATTCAGGATGTTGGAAGTGGATCGATAATTTTGCTCGAGCAAGATTGTCTGTGCTTCCGGGTAGTCTTTTTCAAAGTTGAGGATATTTGTAATGTCCGCCCCGCGCCAGCGATAGATCGACTGGTCACTATCCCCTACAACGCAGATACGGTGGTGGCTGTCAGCCAGCATACGGCACAGCATGTACTGTGCACGGTTCGTATCCTGATACTCATCGACATGAATGTACTGGAATTTCTTCTGGTAAAAGTCAAGCACTTCCGGCACTTCTTTGAACAATTGAATCGTTGCCATAATCAGGTCGTCGAAGTCGAGCGAGTTATTGGCTCTTAACCGGCGTTGGTACATCGTGTATACCTTCGCTACAATGCCCTCGAAATAATCGCCTGCTTGCTTTTCATATTGCCCCGGACTGATCAGTTCGTTTTTGGCTGTGCTCATCATCGCCTGAACGGCTTTGGGTTCAAACTTCTTCGTATCGATATTCTGATCTTTCATACAGCTGCGAATAACGGATAACTGGTCGGATGAGTCCAAAATGCTAAAGTTGGAAGTGAAACCGATCCGTTCAATGTCGCGGCGCAAGATGCGCACACACATAGAGTGAAACGTGGATACCCAAATATCACGGCCCTGAGAACCGCCTACGAGCTGTGAAACCCGATCCTGCATCTCACGAGCAGCTTTGTTGGTAAACGTAATCGCCAAAATGCCCCATGGGGGTGCTTTCCGTGTTGCGATCAGATAGGCGATCCGGTGTGTTAGCACCCGGGTTTTGCCTGAGCCCGCGCCAGCCATAATCAGCAGCGGCCCATCCGTCGCCTCGACAGCTTGACGCTGAGGGGTGTTAAGCCGTGCTACGGCATCATGTATATTTACAGGTTGCATGCATGCATGCTCCTTTCATTAGTTGGTCGTATAACGGGGCCCTGAGGTTACACTGGTCACTCCGAGTGCAGTAGCATCTTCCGATCGTCGTTATCCCCAGATTTTTTGATCCCCTTTGGCAAGGGGAAAATCCGGTGATAAATACGAACACTTCGTTTCTTCAGATCGCTTCTGCACTCTCCGTTCATGTGTAAACGTAGTCGCCTTATACTTTGGGCCAGGTAAGAATATCTAGAAATCTTAGAGCCTTATTACTCAAACAAATGGGATTTATAAAAGCCAAATTTCTATTTTAACAGATTCAAAGGGGGATGTGGGGCAATGGTAAACTAAACCGGTTAGGCGTTTTCCTTCACGGCTTGTACCGTCTCCAGCGCTTGGCGCAAATTGCTATACACTACATTGCCAACAACAATAGTATCCGAAGCTTGAGCAGCTTGTACTGCTTTCTCCGCCGTATCGATTCCACCGCCATATATGAGGTGTGCCCGCTCCAGTTGTCTGTGAGTCTCGCCAACCAGTTCCATATCACCAAAAGTTCCGCTGTACTCCATATATATAATGGGCAGATTCAGCAGGCGTTCTCCAGCTTGAGCATAAGCAGCTGCAGCCTCTGCACTCAATTCCGTCTCCGCTCCGGTTAACTTCGCCACAGTGGAATCCGCATGAAGCACAATATACCCTTCGGTAATCAGCAGATCCCATGGGATCATATAACCAAACCGCTCGATAGCCCGCTGGTGATGTCCAATAATCCACTGGCTGTCCGTTGTGTTTAACACCATCGGAATTAGATACCCGTCAAAACCGGGTACAACAGCCTCCAAATCGGATACTTCCAGCACACAGGGCAGTTCATAACGACGAACCCGGGACATCAGATCTACCGTATTGTCATATGTGATTCCTGATGATCCGCCAACGATAATCGCATCCGTTCCTGACATGCATACCTGATCCAGTGCCTCGTCTGAAATTTCCCGGTCTGGGTCGAGCTTAAATACATGTCTCCACTGCTTAATCATGTCTATCAACGAACATTCCTCCAGAGGTTCTTCTGCATCCTAAAAAGCTTGTAAACTAAGTCTATGTCAGCAGACAACAGGTGTCAATGTTCGTATAAAAGGCGAACAGAAAAACACAGACTTTTCAAGGTTTCCCTTCTTAGAAAAGTCTGTATCTCTGGAGTTCGAGTCTTCTTTTCGATTCTTGTTGAGACTGTATGAATTGCTTTCTGAGTCTTAATTCTTTTACGGTTTCCATGCGAACCTTGTATTCATCTCTTCCATTTCCTGTTCAGTGAGTACGTCCGAGTACACACCGTACACGCCCCATTTCTCATAATTGGCTACCTGCTCGGTATCATTTATCGTGTGCACATACGTAACGGCCCCAGCCTTCTTGAGCTTGGCAACAAAATTCTGATTTACTTTATATTCCGGCATCGTTACGGCATCGATATCATTATTTTGCACAAAATCGACAACCTGGTCCTCTGTATCTTGTGTAGCGTATAACGTGTAGATGATCGAGGGGAAGCTGTAAACTTCTTTTACCTTTTCAAGCATCGGCTCATTATAGATTTGCACCACGACTCGACTTAACGCAGACGGATCATGTTTCTTCGCGGCATCCACCAATGATTGAAGCACCTGCTGAATATCTTCATCCTTCTGCTCTTTGGTGTCCGTGACGATATACATATCCGGGTATTTGGACAACACGTTCATAATACCGTCAGCATCCATAGGCTGGTATATCCCGAGGATCGGTGTATTCATGAATTCATCATGGGTGAGAGCTCCAGCCTGCTTATGCTCCGGTAATTGCTCATCCTGCCCCAACATTTTGCTCATATTGGCCGTCCACTCATGTCTGGCTACAGCTACCCGATCCGAAGTGAGCATGAAATCAATTTCGAATACTCGTGTGCCTTTTTCATAATTGGCAATCATGGCTTCATACGCGTTGGTATAAGGCTGTTCCCGAATGCTTCCCATCGCATGGGCAATTAATCGGTAGTTCGTGAATCCGTCGTGTTGCTCCTCACTCTGGCTATCATGTGCCCAGAAGAGCGTACCTACGGTAATAAACAACAATGTCAAAACGGCGGCAATACGTTTCATATCATCTACACATCCTTTGCAGACGTATTCATAACAGTCAGGAATACATGTACTAGTAACCATTGTGAATCTAACTAACTTTTGAGTCCAAATCCCAAAATGGCTGGAACAAGACGTTTTCTATCTGAACATGTTGTGTCATATTGCATTTTGGTAACTAACTACCCGAATCGGGCATAGGCAAAACAAAAAGTCGCCATAAGGCGACTCTTTACGACTATGATATAAATAGTGAATCGTGATGTTTTACAGTAAAACACGAGACGTTACACCATACTTTCTCACTCAAAGACGATCAGAGATCCATCTTTGTAAAAAAAATGATATCTCCATTCGTCTACTCCGTATCTAGCTCATGTAAGAATGCAATTAGTGCTTCTCTCCAAGGTCTCATGGCTTGAAGCCCGTTCGTTCGAATCCCCATATGATCCATCACGGAATACGCTGGACGAGGAGCCGGACGTGGAAACTCAGTCGTGGTGCACGGTACGATTTCAGCTATCTGGACTGCCGCTTGAAAAGTCCCATGTTTAGTCCCTTCCTCTGCAATTGCCTGTGCAAATTCAAACCATGTGCAGCTTCCCGCATTGGAAGCATGATAAATGCCGTATTTTTCGCTTACAGCCAGCTCAGCGATTAGACGAGCAAGATCCACCGTATACGTTGGTGAACCCTGCTGATCATGCACAACTTGAAGCTTTGGACGCATTTCCATCAGATCCAGCATTGTTTTGACAAAATTATGACCATGACTGCCAAACACCCATGATGTGCGGATAATAAACCACCGTGTGCTCAGGCTCTGAACCAGCCGTTCTCCGGCAAGTTTAGATTTGCCGTATACACTTTGCGGATTCGTCTCATCGTACTCCTGATAGGGGCTGTTCCCCATCCCATCAAATACATAGTCTGTACTGATATAGACCAGCTTGGCTTTCACGCTTTCGGCAGCAACTGTTATATTACGTGTACCTACAGCATTAATCGAGAAAGCCGTATCGATATCGGATTCAGCCTGATCAACCGCAGTGTAGGCAGCACAATGAATAATAACGTCAGGCTGATACGCATTGATCTGATCTGTACACTGTTGCTGATTCGTGATATCCATCTGATCCCGGTCACAGCCCAGTACGTGATGACCGTCTGCTTCAAGGGTTTTTACAACATCATATCCCAGCTGTCCTGCTGCTCCTGTTACCATAATTCTATATTTCATGCGCCCGATTCACCCATTCGCTGACCATATTGGAGTTTCACATACTCCTGATACGTGCCGGACTGCACGCTCGCCATCCACTCCTGATGATTCAAATACCACTTTATCGTCTCTTTAATTCCCGTCTCAAAATAGTGCACCGGTTTCCAGCCAAGCTCTGTCTCCAGCTTTGTTGGATCTATACCGTAACGCCGATCATGTCCCAGACGGTCTTGTACGTATTGAATCAGACTCGCCGGTTTGCCCAATTGCTCCAGCACGGTCTCTACAATGTGAATATTTGTGCGTTCATTATTGCCACCAATATTGTATACCTCTCCAGATTGGCCCTGATGGATAACCAGATCAATGGCACGACAGTGATCTTCCACATAAAGCCAGTCACGGATATTCAGACCATCACCGTACACAGGTATAGCTTCTTCCTTCAAAGCACGGGAGATAATGAGCGGAATAAGCTTCTCCGGGAATTGAAATGGGCCATAGTTGTTGGAACAGCGGGTAATGTTAACAGGTAAACCGAAGGTCTCGTGATAAGCTCTGACGAGCAGGTCCCCTCCAGCTTTACTTGCAGAATAAGGGCTGTTAGGCATCAAAGAGGTCTCTTCTGTAAACAGTCCTGTCGGCCCGAGTGAACCATATACTTCATCCGTCGAAACCTGTACGAATTTGGTAATCTGATATTTTTTGGATGCATCCAGCAGTACCTGAGTCCCCATAACATTCGTGCGAACAAAAATATCCGGAGTCAGAATGCTGCGATCCACATGGGATTCAGCCGCGAAATTCACAACCACATCGACACCTTGAGCAAAAATGTTCTCCATCTGCTGTACATCTGCAATGTCAGCTTTAATGAAAGTGTGCCGCGGATTGGACTCAATCGACTTCAGATTTTCCAAATTGCCCGCATATGTGAGTGCATCCACATTAATAATTTCGTAATTCGGATATTCTCGGAGCATATATAACACAAAGTTGCTGCCGATAAAGCCAGCCCCGCCGGTAACCAGTAATTTCATGCTGTCTCTCTCCCTCTGCCTCCATGTTAAGAATGTATCCGAAGGTCTTGTCATTAGTCAAAATTCAGCTCTGCATCCCTGAGCACGGGGTGCTTCTGATCTTTATCCGATAAGATCGGTTCCGTCACAGGCCAATCAATGGCAAGCGCAGGATCATTCCACAAAATACCGCGGTCATGTTCAGGCGAATAATACGCATCCACTTTGTAAGCCACCTGTGTACGTGGAGTCAGTGTACAGAAACCATGGGCAAATCCTTGGGGAACTAACAACTGACGCTGATTATGTTCACTGAGTATGACACCCTTCCATTGTCCGAAGGTGGGTGACTGTCTACGTATATCTACAATTACATCGTAAATGGCACCCGATATCACTCTCACCAGCTTGGTCTGCGCTTTCGGATGAAGCTGATAATGAAGCCCTCGCAGGACACCCGCCTCGGCTGACAAGGATTGATTGTCCTGAATAAACGTATGATGTATCCCATGATTCAGCAGCATCTGCTCATTATAACTTTCCATGAAATATCCGCGGTGATCTCCGTATACCTTCGGTTCCAGTATGGCTGCATCCTTCATAAATAGCGGAATTACCTTCATGCCATCCCCCCGCTCTGCCTTTGACAGTACTCTTCATTTTGATTATATATATGTGAGTGGCCCTCTAAGTGTTTGTTCATTCGCCTCTGTCATGCAGACACAAAAGCCCAGCCGAAACATCGTACGTCGGCTGGGCTGGGGATGGACAGACATTTAAGATAATACAAACTACAAATCGAATACTGCAATATGAATACATTGGATAGACGGAAAAATCACTGGCTCGCTTATCGTTTACCGACAATACTTTCCAGGTACTTCAATAAATCTTCCCGCAGGTCCGGACGCTGGAGCGCATAGTGAATGGACGTTTCAATAAAACCCAGTTTCTCACCCACATCATGACGCAGGCCATCAAAATGATAGGCGAGAATCTGTCTTTGCTCATTCAGACGGGACAAGGCATCCGTCAACTGAATCTCTCCGCCTACACCAGCAGACTGTCTGCCCAATATTTCAAAAATGTCGGGAGTAAGAATATAACGGCCCATGATCGCCAGATTCGAAGGGGAATCCTCCGTCTTCGGCTTTTCAATTAAACGATTTGCCCGGAAGACGCGTTCATCCGTACGAGTTAGCAATTCTCCATCAACGATACCGTACCTAGATACCTCACTCCAATCGACAGGTTGCACGCCTACAATCGGGGACTGCAGCTCGTCATAGACTTCAATCATCTGCTGCAAGCATGGGTGATCCGCTTCAACAATGTCGTCCCCGAGCAGAACGGCAAACGGTTCATTGCCAATAAACTTGCGGGCACACCAGATGGCATGACCAAGTCCTTTGGGTTCCTTTTGCCGGATATAATGGATGTCAGCCATCTCGGAAGGTTTACGCACTTCGTTCAGCAGATCCCACTTCTGTTTATCCGCGAGATTCTGTTCAAGTTCAAAGGAATAATCAAAGTGGTCCTCGATCGCCCGTTTGCCTTTTCCTGTAACGATAATAATATCTTCAATTCCCGAAGCAACGGCTTCCTCAATAATGTATTGAATGGTTGGCTTGTCCACGATGGGCAGCATTTCTTTCGGCATCGCCTTGGTTGCAGGCAGAAACCGGGTCCCCAGTCCGGCGGCTGGAATAATCGCTTTGCGGATACGTATAGGAAACACTCCTTTGGCTGGATCAATAAGGTATAGATAATTAGGAAAACGGGATGAACAAACCATAAATCATATCTAGCAAAAGCGGTGCATTTCTCTATACATTACCACAAATGATTGACAATAGTTGTATAAAAAACGAGTTTGCTCTATACCATTAACAACTCGCGAATATCCTGCTCGGATAGTGTCGTTGATCCCCCGTCGCCCGGTTCAATCACCTCGGCAATCAAATCCTTCTTCCGCTGTTGCAGCTCCAGAATCTTCTCTTCGATGGTGCCCTCAGTCACGAGACGAATCACCTGGACTACCTGTTTCTGTCCCATACGATGCGCCCGCCCTATCGCCTGTTCCTCCACCGCGGGGTTCCACCACAGATCATACAAAATCACAGTATCCGCTCCCGTGAGGTTAAGTCCGGTTCCGCCAGCTTTGAGTGAAATGAGGAACAACTCGGCTTCTCCCTCGTTAAATCTGCGGCACATGTCCACACGACTCTGTGCTGGGGTTTGCCCATCCAGATAAAACAGGTTGTTCCCCTGCGCTGTAAGGGTCTGGCGAATAATACTCAGCATACTTGCGAACTGCGAGAAGATTAGAATACGTCTACCGGCGGCCAGACAGTCCTGGACAGTCTCCAGCAGTTGCTCCATTTTCCCGGAATCCCCTTGATATCCGTCCACAAACAGCGCCGGGTGACAACATAACTGACGCAGACGGGTGATGCCAGCCAAGATTTTAATCCGATTTTTCTGGAAGCCGTTCTCTTCCATATCCTTTGTGGTCTCATCCTGAAGCTGAGACAGATAAGCTGCATATAGCTTTTTCTGTTCCACCGTCAGCTCAGAACGATGCACCGTCTCAATGCGATCCGGCAGTTCTTCCAGCACATCTTTTTTCAGGCGACGGAGAATGAACGGACGCACCATACGCGAGATGCGTTCTGGTGGCAAGTCACGAAATCTTCTGTAACTCGGGAACAGTCCCGGAAATACCGCTTCAAAAATAGACCACAGTTCATCCAGTGAATTCTCGACGGGTGTACCTGTCAGGGCAAACCGGCGCGGTGCTTGAATCTGTTTGACTGCCTGCGCCGTCTGGGACGATGCATTTTTGATTGCCTGTGCCTCGTCCAGAATCAAGGTATGGAAGGTTCTCCCGAGATACGTATCCAGATCACGACGTAGTAGCGGATACGATGTCACGATTACATCTGCTTTGTCCATGTCGGCCAGCATGCTGGCACGTTCATCCTTCTGCCCGGCGGCGATCAATACGTTCAGATGCGGAGCAAACCGTGCAAACTCATTTGCCCAGTTGTAAGTCAATGAAGCAGGCGCAACAACCAGTATCGGCGGATGCGTCATTCGTGTACGAATCGTCAGCCCGTCTTGCTGTGAGGTGTGCCAAGCACCGTCTATCGTTCCAGTAGGGTCGGCCAAGTAAGCCTGCTGAGACTCATTCATGATCCAATCATTAGACATGGTGTTGTCTGCATCAACTGATACCCCTGTCGCCTGTCCCTGCTCATACACAGGTTTCTCTTGTAACGAAGCGGTAATGTAGGCGATGCTTTGCAGCGTTTTACCCAGTCCCATATCGTCAGCCAGAATGCCTCCAAACCGGTAATATGCTAGGGTACGAAGCCACTGATACCCGCTTGCCTGGTAATCCCGCAGGACAGGTGCCAGCGTCTGTGGTAACGGAAAGTCCATCCGGTCAGGATCACGCAGATCATCAAGGAAACGTTTGAGCGAACCGCCCCATTTCACCTGACCGGAAACTTCATCTCTGCCCGGGAGTTGCAAAGCCCTTACAGCAGGCAGACGAATATGGCTGCTCTGAATGTCTCCGGCTTCCAGACCAAGCGCGTCAGCCATGCGAGCGAAGCTGCTCGCGCCTTCATTTTCAAGTGACAGGAAGACACCGCTTCGCAGGCGGAAGAAAGCTTTCTTTTCCACAATGCTGCGCATCAGTTCCTGCAACTCCTGTTCATCGACTCCCTCCATCTCAAAGGAAATCTCCAGCCAGTCCAGTCCTCTTCCCAAATCTGCGCGTACCTTCGGTGGTATAGGATATGTTGGCATCATCGCTTTCACAGCATTCGGCATGTAGATGTCGGCCAGTTTCTCAAACTCAGGCAACAGGTGATACATTACATCATAGATCGCGTCCTCACGTTCGCTTGCCCAGACACTGCCCTCACGCTCCAGAAAAGAGCGATCCAGTCTCTCGATCAGGTTTCGTTCTTTGAAGCGATCACGGATCAAGATGACTTTCTTTTCTTCCTCATCAATCAGATACTCTGCCAGCGGGTTAATGACCATCACACCATAATCAAATTCCAGACGTGCCGTAATGCGTTCCCGGTAAAAGTCGATGTACAGCTTCGGTGACAACTCGGGTTCAGCAATCTGTTCGCGCACACGGGAATCAATCGACAAATGTCCCAAAGTCCGGAGTTCAGGTACAACATGCTGTACGAACTCATCCACCTGCTGTGACGAAATATCAATGCTTTCTTTAATACCGTATGAAGTGAGCGCACTGCTCAGGTCCTCCAGACTTCGCATCTGCATCGGTTCAAGCATGTAAAGCTGACCCTCGACGACTGCCGCATCATACGCCGGAAGCAGGATCAACTCGCGCAGTCCCGACACTTCAAGCTGATACCCTTCATTAGCCCCTTCTGCGATTCGGTAAAATAAAGGTAAAGCTCCTTCACTCAGAGAAAGTGGTCCGTTCGACAGACCCGTGCCCTCCATGCGGCTATCCGCTTGCAGAAGTAGCTCGAGCAACGGTTTCCAGACGATAGGAGCGATTAGAATATCCCTTCCGTCCGAGGCACCTAAATATCCGGAAATGGACTCCCGATACGCCTCTTCACTCTGCCTCATGCGAATGAGCATGGAAAGAATAGCCTGATCTTGGGCACAGAACACATGCATTAGTGGATCATAATGGAATAACTTGGTGAAGGACATAGGCTCGCCCTTCTCGACACAACTCAAGAACTGCTTCACCTTCTGCACAACATAGAGCCTTTTGTTACCCACCTTTAATTCAAGCGCCAGCTTGGCTCCACCTTTATGCACATGTACCAGCTTGCAGATGAACTGTACCTGCAACTCTTCTCGCAGCATGGAGCGGGTAACCGGCGCAGTGTACGTTTGCTCCCGTTCATGTGGCAATCTACGATCCTTGGCAAACATGGATAGAATCTGGTCCGCCGTGCGGTAGGACGGTTTGTCCGCAGAGCGGCCCCAGCCTGAAGCTGAACTTGGACGACCCGCCTGAACAAAAGGAGAAGGAGACAACGTCTGCGGCTTATGCTGCTGCGGTTGGGACATTCCTGATGGTTCAGAGGGGACATCCCCGTTATCGTCCGATAATGCCGATGATCTACCCATTGAATCATTTGATGAAAAAGAGGAAGAAGGTGCGGATGAAGATGGCATTGAAGTTGAATAAGGCCTCTCCCAAGTCTCTTCTTCGACCAGTGTGCCGACTTTCGATGCCGTATTTTTTCCGCTGGACGGTTCTGGCGTTTCTGTACGTTCATGAATCGCGAGCAGAACAGCGGCAATATGCTTGCAGTAATCATAGTAGTTGCCATATGCGGGGCAATTGCAATGTGCTTCAATCTCTCCCGCGTCATCCAGATCAACCTGCACCTTATACGACTTTGTACCCCGGACGATGGCATCATAGTGACATCCGTCCTCACTCACAGTCAGCTTGCCAATCCTTCCTGACTGTTGATACTCTTCGCCACGTTTAAATGCCGTGACCCCGCACAGCAATTTGATATCCATGATCGTAAATGGAGCCACGCTTCACACCTCCTTGGTTGCCACTGCCGCTTTTATAGAAAAAACCCCAAGAGCTCCGGAAAGCAGAGATTGGGGTTGCTTATTAAGTTGAAACACAGTTGTTTACACGTGCACTTCGATGACAGAATAACCTTCCAATCACTGTTATCCCCAGATTTTTTTGATTCCCTTTCCTAAAAGGGAAAATCCGGTGATAAAGGCGAACGCTTCGCTTTTTCAGGTTTTTTCTGTCCTCTCCGTTTTTGTGTAAAAAATAGTTCAACTTATATAGCTTGTTATTCCGTTTCATTTCACCAGTTGACCGCGTGTAACGCCCAATTGATTTGTTGCTTTCAGGGTTTTCCATACTTGCGTACCGCTGATCTCGCCGCGCAGTGCACGGTTGTACAGGTCGATAACTTCCTTCACTTGCTCTGGCGTCTCTTCCAAGAACTCTACACGATAACGGGATACACCCAGATCCATAAAGTTCGTCAGATATTCAGCGCCGGACTGCTCTACTGCATTATATACCGTGTTACGGCAGCCCTCATCCACACGTACCGGGTGAGACATACCAATTCGGTCTTGCAGGGAAGCCCGTTTTTCTTCGCAAGGACGTCCGCAGTTCGTATAGTCCGTTCCTTCACTCATAAACGTACAGTATACACAGTGCTCCGTATGGAACATCGGTAGATGCTGATGGATGACCACTTCAGTCTGACTTGTACGAGAGTTGCCGAGCAAATCAACCATCTGCTGAATGTTCAGGTCGTACGATGGTGTAATCCAGTCGCAACCTGCTTCCAGGAACAGTTCCACGGCCTTATGGTTGGCGATGTTCAAGGAGAAGTCACCAATCAGCTGCGGATGCTTCGCGTCCGGGTTCATTCTGCGGTGACGCAGGTAGAAGTACAACGCACCTGTGTTGCGTACGAGTACCGCATCGGGCTCCAAACGCAGGATGTTATTATGATAGCCGTTCTCGCCCGGCATATGAATACGCGGCGTTGCCAGCGCAATTTTGCGGCCTGCGGCATGTACAGCTTCCACCGCTGCCGGGAACTGCTTGATGAACTCGAAGTCGGCGTAGATCATGCCGACACCCGCCTCCAGCGCTGCCTCCACTTGTGGCAGGCTGCGGCACAGCGCGGTCAGCTCTGCTTGACCGCGAGCTACTGGCGATGCCGGTTGTACCGCATCGCCGTAAACGTCCACCGCCCGTTTCACGTAGACGGGCGGTTTAGGGCGCTCGCCCGCGAGTTGTTCGACCGCCTGACGGCGAATATTATTCAACTCGCGCATCGGGATGATGACGTCACCGTGCAAGCCCACGTCCAGTTCCTCCAGCTGGAACACGGTGCCGCCGAGACGTCCGAATTGCTCCTCGAGCAATTCATGGGTCATCGGACGTTTCTGGGCAATGTCCAGTTCCATCTCTGAATCCACGCGCACGGTCGTTCCCTTCTGCACGTCGGTCCACCACGTGCTGAGCGGCTGGCCCGGGCTGCCGATGACTTTTACTTTGACCGGGAAGACACGGTAAGGCTTATCGATCTCAAAGCTTTGACGCAGACGTTTGTCGAGCGCAGGGTCATTCGTTTTCCATACTTTGTCGCCGACTTTCACACGGCGCAGATCCACATCACTGCGGCCCGGTATAATGTCCACGATCCAGCCTTCGCCGGCTTCGCCTTCGATCTTCACACCTTTACGGCGTACATCATATACACGTCCGCCTTCTTCTTTTTTCGTTGGATCACCAGCGTCAAACACAATACCGTCTCCACGTTTCACGGGTGCATCCAGTTTCAGAACCACACCGTCACGCAATACTTGATCCACACGACCAAGATAAACGCCGCGGCTTTTCGGGAACGTCCCGTCTACCAGCTGTTTGTTGTTCGTGCCGTCCAGGAAACCATGGGTGAATCCACGCGAGAAGCTCTGTTGCAGCTCACGAATTTCTTCTTTGCTTGTCCGTGTATTGTCACCGTCAAAATAACGGTCAATCGCTTTGCGATATTTGCTAACTACATTCGCTACGTACTCTGGCGTTTTGAGGCGGCCTTCAATTTTGAAAGAAGTTACGCCCGCTTCAATTAATTCCGGCATGATATCAATAGCTGCCAGATCTTTCGGAGACAACAGGTATGCCACATCACCCATCGGCTGGTGAACGCCATCTACCATCAGATCATACGGCAGACGGCAAGCCTGCGCACATTCCCCACGGTTTGCGGAACGTCCGCCCCACATTTCGGAAGTCAGACACTGACCCGAATAGGACACGCAGAGTGCACCATGAACGAATACTTCCATCGGAAGTTTCGCTTGGTCTCCAATTTTCTGAATTTGTTTCAGATTGTTCTCCCGTCCGAGTACGACACGTTCCATGTCAAACGGCTTCGTAAACTCCACCGCTTCAGGCGACGTAATCGTCATCTGCGTGGAGCCGTGAATCGGGAAGTCCGGTGAAATTTCACGAATCATTTTGACCAGACCCAGATCTTGCACGATCACAGCATCTACACCCGCATCTACGCAGGCATCGATGAGTTCCTTGGCATCTTTCAATTCATTTTCAAAGATCAATATATTAAAGGTCAGAAACCCTTTCACGCCATAACTGTGCAAAAACGCCATAATCTCCGGCAGCTCGTCCATACGGAAATTGTTCGCTCGCGCCCGTGCATTAAACTTTTCGACCCCGAAGAAAATCGCATCCGCCCCGTTGGCTACCGCCGAACGCATGCAATCCCAGTCCCCTGCAGGTGCCAGAAGCTCAACGTCTTCTCTTCGTATTGTTGCTGTTTTCATGTAAATCCTCCCCATACCGGACTACGCCGGTGTTCTTCCCTTGGTACCTGTGTTTCGGTACGCCCTGTATTGCTGTCAACGTCAAGTATCGCTATATCTATACATTAAGTCTGTATTGCCTGAAATCCAAGCCTACATTCTCTCTATCTCTCTTATCAGCAGTAATAACTCCTGAACTAGTATAGTGTACCACTTCTGCACCCACTCTTCTACGTTTTCCTGAAAAAACCGTTTATCATTTCCATCTTTTTTCATTGGCATTCCACTCAAATTTAATGCAATGCCTTCATACCCCATGCCTCCCCACTTTATAGCAAAACGAAAAAACCGGAAGGTACTGTGACCCTCCGGCAATTTCTACACAGCTTTCATTTTATTTAATAAAAGTAAATGAGTTCACTGCTTTTTCCATCATCGCAGCCTGCACTTGCGTACGGTTCGCATCATTTAGACCACTTGTGATCGTATACGTTATTCCATTCTTTTCAAACACAATCTGACGCCCGGTATACGGCACGCCCTTGTCTACTTCGTGATACGTAAAGGAGAACGCAGGCACACCTGCAAAGGTCAATTCCTCGCTACGAATCAGATTGAAACTTTTCCGAGTTTTGGCTGCCTCTGCATACGCCTCCCTCAGCTGACTAACCGTCATCTCAATCGACTTGTCCTCTGTAGCCGCAATGGAGAAGTCTCCGCCTGTGAACGTATAAACAACAGGTGAGCTTTCAAATCGGTCATTGTACGGCGTCCAGTAGCGCGGAATATCCACGCTGTAATGATATGTTTTAGACGTACGTGTGATCGTCTTCATTTTATCTGTCAGATATGGATCTTCATCCAGCTGACCAAAGTTATCTTTTACCGTATCAAAATCAATTTCTACACTCTTCATAATCTGTTCAAACCAAGCCCGGTCTGCAGCCTGTCCTTCAGGGAAGGTATACTCTGCGTAATAGCGATATCCGTTTTTCTGCAAAAGAACGTCAAACTCGGTCTGCCAGCCTGCACCGAAGTTATAGCGGAATTCATTCACCTCGGCCGTCTCACCAGAGACTTCCGTTGTAAACGCGCCTACTTGCTGATAGCTCTCTGCCGTGAAGGTATCACGCATCCACTTTTCGAGCTGATCACTCCAGTCTTTCACGGTTGCTCCAGACTTGGCTGAAGTCACACGAAGTTGCAAATACGCTCCGTCTTGATCTTGATAGACCATATTTTTATTATCCATAGACCAGCCAGCCGGAACCTTTAATTCAATACCGTAGTCATCATTCCATGCCTCTCGCATGCCTTCTTCCACCGTGGAAAGATCCTTAATCGTGCGATCAGACTGCGCATAGCTTGGCTCAAAGGAATTGAGGAATGAAGCATGCTTGCCCAAATCTTTATAATTGGTCGCTTCATAATCCGCTAAGTAGACATCATATTGACGACCGTCATGAACATACTGGCGCAACTCCCATAACACACCATCCGCATCTTTGACGACAACTCTTGCATAAGGGGTATTCCCTTTAGATACCGCTTCACGATCCAATACCGTATCTCCTGCCTGTTTGGCCACCTGCACCAACTGTGTCAGTAAGTCGTCCGCATCCAGCACAACATTCTGGTCGCTCACATACACTTCGAGAAAATAACTTTCATCCGTAGCGCCAAAGGTCATCATCCGTTCCTGTTCATCGGTTTGTAACACCAGCAGATCAGACGGATAATGAATCGACCAGCCATAATAGCTATTGCCAATTCTCGTTTTCCCCTTGTCCAGATCAATTCTGTCATCATCGGTACCCTCACCTGTTTGCAGCATACGAATGACGATCTCACCCGAACTGTTCGGCGCAAGCGTTGCACCAATTCCTGCAGCAACCGGGCGGAGAGGGACCATTAACACACCATTCACCATTTTCGGCGCAGCACCCATCTCGATTTTCGCTCCGTCAATCCAGGCAATGGAACTGTTGATCTTCAAGGCCACCACGTGTGGACCTTCTTTGATTTTGATGACGTCGTTTTTCTCCAGCCGAATTTCACTGCCAAACGCTTTTTTGAATACACCGACAGGCACCAGCGTCACGCCCTTAACCGTGAGTGGTTTCGTGATGTTTTGTTTCTTGCCGTTGATAAAAGCGCTTGTACTTCCTGCTTTGACCCGTAACTCATTCGTGATCAGATCATCAGCCGCCCATACCGGCAGGGCTGTGCCTGCCAATAACATCCCCGCTAATACCCCCGTGCTCAGCACGCGTAACCATGACTTCTTCATTCCGTTCATTCGTCCTCTCTAGATTCGGGTTGCTTGCCGGGCTTTATTGTTCTTCATCCATTAAAATCGATTCATTGGACTGCTCCTCTAGGGAAGCTCGATCCACGAGTACTACAGTGCGGGTTACAATGTCACCATCCGTTTGCACCAACAGCTTAATCTTCTGTCCAGGTAAATAAGCTTTGAGCAGTTCATTGATATCTACCACAGAAGATACACGTTTGCCCGCCACACTATAGATGGCATCTCCTTCTTGGATCTTGGCTTTCTTCGCTTCAGGACTCAGTACATCCGTAACCGTTAACGGGTCTTCTGCAGGCAGACCTACAATCGCCGACCAGCTCTCTTCCAGCTGTAATCCGAGACTTGCACGTTTGATCGTTCCATATTTGAAAAACTGATTGATGACAAAGTTCACGGTATCCACCGGAATGGAGAATCCCATGTTCTCAATGCCAACCGCAGAAAATTTCATCGAGTTAATACCGACAACTTCCCCTTTCAAGTTAACCAGAGGCCCTCCGCTATTCCCCGGATTAATAGCCGTGTCCGTCTGAATTAAGCGGTAGGAAGCTTCTACACCACGATTCAAACCACTGATCACACCAACCGTGGCTGAATTACGCAATGAAAAAGAAATCGGTGTACCAATCGCAATTACCGTTTCACCCACAGCCGCTTGCGAAGCTTTAGCAAACACCACAGGTTTAAGGGATTTGGCATCAATTTTAATTAGTGCAAGATCACTTAATGGATCACTGAATGATTCTGTAATGTTATATGTATTACCATCCGTCGTTACCACGACTGGATCAACCAACTCATCTACCACATGGGCGTTCGTCACGATCCATCCGTTAGATCGAATGATAACGCCTGTGCCATGTGCAAGATTATAGCGGTCATTTTCCGACCCGTTCTGATTTTCAGTCGTTTTGCCGATAATGCCTACCACGGACGGGGATACCTTCTCGATCACTTGCGGAATGTTTGCACTTCCTTTGTATGTATACGTTCCAGATTTGGCATCATATTGTCCACTGCCACCAAACATTTTCACCAGATCTTTGCTATTCACATACACCTGGCCGTCGATCACCTTGGCTTGCATGCCTGTCTTAGAAGATGCAGCTCCAGCCGTAGCCGCCATACCCATGGAGAGCACTACAATCATCGTCATAGCCGTCGCTCTCTTTAAAAACCTTTTCATGATTTCACCTGACCCTCTCTATACATCCTTCTTGCGCGACTGGACAGCCGATTCATGGCTGAATCTATCTTCTCTCTCATCTGCAATACTGGTATCCCTCAATGTATCATACAAATTATGCCTGTACAATCGTTTTAATTTTCGTTCTTTTTCGACAAAAAATGACTCTTCTCATCGGGATATGCAGGCATGAAAAAAACACCTTCCATCTCTATTATGGAAAGTGTTTAATACGGCTAACACGTATTCGCATCTCTATTGCATAGGTGTGTCTCTGTTAACCAAACCAGCCTGTAATCATCGCGTAGTCTGTCATCAAAAATACCAGCAGACTGACAACTGTAAACCCGATGGCAAACAAATTTTTCTTCGGTGCACGAAGCAGACGAACCAGTCCGATAAAAATCAGGATTGTAAACAAGATGACAAAAATATCAAATGCATTAAAATTCGATGTACTCGCCGTGGCAGCCTCTGCAAGCAGCATGGATAGACAGACCTCCTCACCATAATTGAACAACTAACGCATACCCTAAACTCTTCCTCTATGTTATCTGTACCCTGTTAGTAATGCAAGCCCTATCATCCAGAAAAATGAAAAAAATCCAGCTTGACCGCCTCGCTCATGAAAGCTTACCTAGTCTGATATGTAAACACTTTCATTAATCAGGCATATTAACAGCCAATAGATGATGACGTACACGGGTAGCAGATAAAATGTAGCAGGGAGATCGGAGCAGGGTGGAGAAGAAGTCATCGATGATTAGCGGCAGTTCTAACGATCACCACGGAGCTTATTAGGCCGATTATCACCTGTTTCAAAATCTAACGATCATGAGGAACCTTATTTCACTCAAAATCGTCGAAAAACAGTCTATTCCTCGATTTTTCGATGAAATAACGTCGCTGGTGATCGTTACAATTCTGAGTTGTCTGATTTTGCTCAAATAAGCTCTTCTGTGATCGTTAGAATATTTCGAGTTGGATCGGTAGATGACGGAAACTACTCTGTCGGTTTACCCGCGATCAACTCATTTAATAAATACACTTTAGCGCAATTCTTACACTTAACATAACACCTCCAGCGTAGGCCCCCTCTCATTAAAGACTCCATAACTATTATCAAATATTGTAAAATCTAAAACCCTCTTAAAGATTCTCGGCCCTTTTTAATACTTCTTTTTAATTTTTTAGTGATTACTCCTAACCCCGTACTGATTACGGCTTATTGCTTACTTATTGTTACTTACTACTTGTTACTTACTACTTGCTACTTGCTACTTGCTACTTGCTACTTGCTACTTGCTACTTGCTACTTGCTACTTGCTTAGTAATGCTAACTGTTTATTCTTCTGGTTGACACTGCTGACCTCCTTTATTCCTTTGATCAGTATGTTCCTGTTACCGACCTCTACTTCTACTTCTACTTCTACTTTGATTTCTACTTAATGTACTTATAATCTTTAAGAATCCGCTCCACCTTTTTATCGCTGATTTCTATCCCCCAAATTTCCCCCTACTCTTAAACAACACAAAAAAACCCTCCTCACCGCAGAAAAGGTTGTGGATTGTCATCCAAAGCCTATTTCTCAGCAAAGAAGGTTCATATCTTTATGATAACTCAGTGCCTAATCGAATTTCACAGTACAAGTTACAGGTAAGCCGAACCGATCATGGCGCACTTACATAGTCCGAATTACAGATTCCCCACACTCTTACTCTTACTCTTACTCTTACCCTTACTAGTCCGCCAGTTGCAGGGCTCTGCTCCGCTCCGTATCGCGTTCCAATACTGGTTTCAGATACTTACCTGTATAGGATTCCTGCACTTTAATAATATCCTCTGGTGTTCCTGTCGCTACAATTGTACCGCCCCCGCTTCCGCCTTCTGGACCCAGGTCAACGATATAATCGGCTGTTTTGATGACATCCAGATTGTGCTCAATGACAAGTACCGATTCTCCCGAATCGACGAGGCGATGAAGCACGTTCAGCAGACGGTCAATATCATCGACATGTAGACCAGTGGTCGGCTCATCCAGAATATAAATCGTTTTGCCAGTACTCCGGCGATACAGTTCGGAAGCAAGCTTCACACGCTGTGCTTCACCACCGGACAGTGTTGTCGCAGGTTGACCCAGATTAATGTAACCGAGGCCGACATCAAGCAATGTCTGCATTTTGCGATGAATCTTCGGAATGTTCTCGAAAAATTGAGTAGCGTCCTCCACTGTCATCTCGAGCACATCCGAAATATTTTTGTTTTTATATTTCACTTCAAGTGTTTCACGGTTGTACCGTTTGCCTTTGCAGACCTCGCATGGTACGTATACATCCGGTAAGAAATGCATCTCGATCTTGATAATGCCGTCTCCCCGGCAAGCTTCACAACGTCCACCTTTGATGTTAAAGCTGAAACGACCCTTTTTGTATCCACGCACCTTGGCTTCGTTCGTCTGAGCAAACAGATCACGAATATCATCAAAGACACCCGTATATGTCGCCGGATTAGAACGTGGTGTGCGTCCAATCGGCGACTGGTCAATATCAATTACTTTATCGATATGCTCCAGTCCACGAATCTCCTTGTGTTGCCCCGGGCGTACTCGCGCACGGTTCAGATCCCTTGCCAGCGTTTTGTACAAAATTTCGTTGATCAGCGTAGATTTACCCGAACCGGACACTCCCGTTACAGCGGTAAATACCCCTACAGGAATTTTTACATTCAGATTCTTCAGATTATTCTCTTTGGCGCCGCGTACTTCCAGCCAGCGATCCCCAACACTTCGGCGTTCGTTACGAATCGGTATAAACTTCCGTCCACTAAGGTACTGACCCGTTAATGAGTTTTCATCATTCATAATCTCTTCCGGTGTACCCTGTGACATAATCATACCGCCGTGAATCCCTGCGCCTGGGCCAATATCGATAATGTAGTCCGCAGCCATCATGGTATCTTCATCATGCTCAACCACGATCAATGTGTTTCCGATATCCCGCATATGCGCTAGCGTGGAGATCAAGCGATCATTATCCCGTTGGTGCAGACCAATACTTGGCTCATCCAGAATGTAGAGCACGCCCATTAGGCTGGAACCTATTTGAGTGGCTAGTCTGATCCGCTGTGCTTCACCGCCGGACAACGTTCCAGCGGCACGGCTTAGCGTCAGGTAGTCCAGGCCTACATTAACAAGGAAGCCCAAACGGCTGTTAATCTCTTTCAGGATCAGTTTGGCAATGGTTTGCTCTTTTTCGGTCAACTGCAACGAATCAAAGAATCGTCCCGCTTCACCGATAGACAGACTTGTTACATAAGCCATGTTGTGATCATTAATCGTTACTGCAAGGCTTTCGCGTTTCAAACGCTGTCCTTTACATGTCCCGCAAGGCTTCGCACTCATATATCCTTCAATGAACTCACGGATGCCTTCAGAAGCAGTTTCGCGATAACGACGCTCCAGATTGTTAACGATCCCTTCAAACGTAACCAGCGCTTCCTTACGTTGTCCAAAATCATTTTCGTAGCGGAACTTTATTTTCTCAGAGCCTGTCCCTTGTAGTAACTTGTTCATCTGATCAGCAGGCAGATCCTCGACAGGTACATCCTGCGGAATATTAAAGTGTTCACATACCGAGCGGAGAAACTGCGGATAATACGTGGACGTTCCTCCGGTCCAGGCATCAAACGCCCCTTCTTCAATCGTTTTGCTGCGATCTGGCACAAGCAGATCCGGGTCTACAATCATTTTGACACCCAAACCGTCACAATCCGGGCAAGCACCAAATGGGCTGTTAAAAGAGAACATCCGAGGCGCCAGCTCATCAATGCTGAATCCGCAAACTGGGCAGGCAAAATTCGAACTGAAGCGCAGCTCTTCTTCACCAATGATATCAACGAGCAACTGCCCACCGGACAGATTGAGAGCCGTCTCAATAGAGTCTGCCAGGCGTGCCTGAACGTCATCTTTTACAACGATCCGGTCAACGACAACATCTATTGTATGTTTTTTGTTTTTCTCCAGTTGGATGTCTTCCGATAGGTCGCGTAGTTCCCCATTAACACGCACACGCACAAAACCTTGTTTGGACACATCAGCAAATACACTTTTGTGTTCCCCTTTGCGCCCCGCAACAATTGGAGCCAGAATCTGTAACCGGGTACGTTCAGGGTATTGCATGATACGATCCACCATCTGTTCCACGGTTTGTGATGTAATCTCAATCCCGTGATCCGGACAATGCGGGTGACCGACACGTGCAAACAGGAGACGCAGGTAATCATAGATTTCGGTAACAGTTCCTACCGTGGAACGTGGGTTACGGCTTGTTGTTTTCTGATCTATTGAAATCGCGGGCGACAAACCCTCAATGGAATCGACATCCGGTTTCTCCATCTGACCTAAAAACTGACGTGCATAGGCCGATAATGATTCTACATAACGCCGCTGTCCTTCGGCATAGATCGTATCAAACGCTAGCGAGGACTTGCCTGATCCGCTCAAACCAGTCAATACGACAAAGCGGTCACGCGGAATGGTGATATCGATGTTTTTCAAGTTGTGCGCTCGTGCGCCTTTGATGACAATGTTCTCGCTCGCCAATGGTATTCATCCTCTCATTGCTTTTCTATAAACCTCTTAACCAAATTCGTCATTTTTATCAGTATTGACTCGATTTCGGGATTTCATTATCTCTTATTATCGGGTCAACGGATACATTTCTTCACTCAGCAAGAGAACGGCCAACTGGCCGTTCTCTTAACACAAAGTTTCAATCAAGGAAACTCTTCCTCTATCGATTTATATCTATTCTGCTCGCAATTCCAGCAGTGCATCACGAAGCTCGGCGGCACGCTCAAACTGCAAGTTTTTGGCTGCGTCTTTCATCTCTGCTTCTAGACGCTGAATAAGCGACTGCCGCTCTTTCTTCGACATCTTCTCGGCAGCGCCAGTCAGGTACTCGTTTTTGGATTCAGCAACCTTCGTTGCCTCAATCACATCACGTACTTTTTTGCGAATCGTCTGTGGTGTAATGCCGTGTTTCTCATTGTACTCCATCTGAATGGTACGACGTCGTTCCGTCTCTTTCATCGCTTTATCCATGGAATCCGTCACTTTGTCACCATACAAAATAACTTTACCCTCACTGTTCCTCGCGGCACGCCCGATCGTCTGAATCAGGGAACGCTCGGAACGCAGGAAGCCTTCCTTATCCGCATCCAGAATAGCCACCAGTGAAACCTCCGGTAAATCCAGACCTTCCCGAAGCAAGTTAATTCCAATCAATACATGGAAGGTACCCAGCCTCAGATCACGCAGAATCGACATCCGTTCCAGCGTTTTGATCTCCGAGTGCAGATATCTAACCTTAATGCCAACCTCCTTCAGGTAATCCGTCAGGTCTTCCGACATTTTCTTGGTCAGCGTAGTGATCAGCACCCGCTCGTCTTTGGCAATCCGGTCGTTAATCTCTGCAATCAGATCATCAATCTGTCCTTTCGTTGGACGTAGCTCAATGACAGGATCAAGCAAACCAGTTGGACGAATAATCTGCTGAACCATCGTATCGGTATGTTCGATTTCGTACGGTCCCGGTGTGGCAGATACATAGATGATTTGGTTCATTTTCCCTTCAAACTCTTCGAACTTAAGCGGGCGATTATCGAGTGCCGAAGGTAGACGGAAACCATGATCCACCAGCACAGTCTTCCTCGCTTGGTCACCATTGTACATCGCGCGAATCTGCGGCAAAGTGACGTGAGACTCATCCACCACGATCAGCATGTCATCCGGGAAGTAATCCATCAGTGTGTATGGTGTATCTCCACGTTCACGGAAGGTCAACGGTCCGGAATAGTTCTCGATCCCTGAGCAGAAACCAACTTCCTTCATCATCTCAATATCATAACGTGTACGCTGTTCTAGCCGCTGCGCTTCCAGCAACTTGCCTTGCTCACGCAACACTTCAAGCCGTTCTTCCAACTCACGCTCGATATTCACCAGCGCCACGCGCATCGTTTCTTCTTGGGTTACGAAGTGAGATGCCGGGAAAATGGCAATGTGCTCACGTTCACCGATCAATTCTCCGGTCAAGACGTCAATCTCGGTGATTTTCTCAATCTCGTCTCCGAACAGCTCAACTCGAATGGCATGTTCACCCTTGGAAGCCGGGAAAATCTCAATAACATCGCCACGGACACGGAACGTGCCACGTACAAAGTTAATATCATTTCGCTGATACTGTATTTCTACAAGACGGGACAAAATCTGATTACGTGGTTTCTCCATCCCTACTCGCAGTGACAACAACATGCTGGAATAGTCATGAGGCGAACCCAAACCGTATATACACGACACACTCGCTACAATAATGACATCGCGCCGTTCAAACAACGAACTGGTCGCTGCGTGTCGCAGCTTATCAATCTCTTCATTGATGCTCGAATCCTTCTCGATGTACGTATCTGAGGAAGGAATATAGGCCTCTGGTTGATAGTAGTCATAATAACTGACAAAATACTCAACCATGTTATTCGGAAAAAATTCCTTGAACTCACTCGCCAGCTGTGCTGCCAGTGTCTTATTGTGCGCAATAATCAACGTGGGACGTTGCAGCTTAGCAATGGTCTGTGCAATGGTAAATGTTTTCCCTGTACCTGTTGCACCCAAAAGCGTCTGGTATCTCTTCCCTTCCTGAACACCCTTCACCAATTCCTTAATGGCTGCAGGCTGATCACCCTGGGGAGAAAACTCTGACTCGATTTCGAACGTTTTGTCGCTCATAATAATATCGCTCATTGCCGTATCTCACCCTATCGTCTAAAATAATAGTCACTATATATTGTCGAAGTTCCCCGAATTTCCAGTTGGGAAAACTTATAGTAATAGGAATATTTGTTCCCGTTCAATTATACCTTGTTCGTTTTAGTGATGCAACGTGAAATCAAGATAGGAGTGGGTTAATTTATGGATATTGCGACACTTATCGGTATCATAGCCGGAATTGCCGCAGTTATCAGTGGTTTTCTGTGGGAAGGCGGTCAGTTATCTGGCCTGTTGCAGAAAACGGCTGCTTTAATCGTGTTCGGAGGTACAATTGCTGCCGTAGTAGCCAGCTTTCCTTCATACCGTCTGCGCACGATTCCTGCTGCTTTACGCATGGCGTTTGGACGTCATGCTCATGATTCCAAACAATGGGTTGAAGAACTGATCGAGATGTCATCCATTGCCCGCAGATCCGGTGTGCTTGCCCTGGAACGCAGAGTAGTTGATCATCCACATCCATTCTTACAAGATGGTATCCAGATGGTTGTTGACGGTACAGATCCGGATGTTGTTCGGCAGATTCTGGAGATGGAGATTGATTCTGTAGAACAGAAGCATGAAGGTTATGCCAAAATATTTGAATCTGCCGGCGGTTATGCCCCAACGATGGGTATCATCGGAACCGTAATGGGACTGATTCAAGTGCTAGGAAGCTTAACCGATCCAACAGGACTCGGACCAGCCATCGCTGTTGCTTTTACCGCCACCCTGTATGGAGTTGCCAGTGCTAACCTGATCTTTTTACCCATCGCTTCCAAAATCAAATCCAGAGGGGCTGACGAAGTTCAATCCATGGAGATGATGCTCGAAGGTGTGCTTGCCATTCAGAATGGTGAGAATCCGCAGCTTGTACGCAAACGGTTAGAGTCTTTTACACTCTCACACCGCCGATTCGTACAGCCTCCGCTTGCAAAGGAGGGATTGGATGAGTCGTCGCAGTAAACGGCGTGCCAAACGTGAAACTGCTGATCATCGGGAGCGGTGGATGATTACCTATGCCGATCTCATTACGCTGCTGCTGATCTTTTTTGTCATCATGTATGCCATGAGCAATCTCGATTCCGGTAAATATGATGTCGTGACTCAATCCCTTCAAAGCACTTTTAATAAATCGGACTCCATTCTTGAGCTTGGGGATGGACTCGGCGAGACACCTGGTCAAACAATTACCAAGACACCCCCATCCCAGGTTCAGGGAGGATCAGAGGATAACCCAGACCCGGCATCAGATTCGGGTAAAGATAGCCCAGATGAAAACAACCGTCCACTCACAGAACGAGAAGAACAGTTCAGGACACAGGAGCAGGAACTGCAAAATCTATTCAATGTGATTACCCAATATATTGAGGATAATCAACTGGATAATCAAATTTTTGTCGCGGACAAGCCGCAGGGCATCTCCATTACGCTAAGTGATCGTTTTTTATTTGACCAAGGGCAAGCCGCACTGAAAAAAGATGCTGCGCCCACACTGAGCAAACTCGCCAGTTTGTTTCGCAGTCTTCAGATGGTAGTTAGTATTGAGGGACACACAGACAATATTCCAATTGGGGCAAATTCCACCTTCAAAGATAACTGGGAGCTATCCGGAGAACGGGCGTTATCGGTACTCCGCTTCTTTCTGGATCAAGGTAAACTTGACCCCGACCACTTCCAATACGCGGGTTATGCGGACACTCGCCCAAACGGAGATAATAAAACCGCCGCTGGAAGACAGAAGAATCGCCGGGTTGAAATTACGGTACTTCGCCAGTTGCAACCTTAGTTGATGGCCGCGAGTTGTAACCGTACTGCAAGTCTCGGACAACCATTAATGTGAAATTAGGTAATAAAGTTCATTCGAAAAGTAGAACATCAAAAAGCACGTACTGCGATATTCATCCCGGCAGACGTGCTTTTTCTGATCATTTTATACTTGCATTATACTCAATAACCAGTAATCGTAACCCTGCTCTCGTTCTGTTCTCTTATTCTACGCATCCATCCCTGGCTGATCCGGACGAAGGATGACCGAACCGACAGCTAGCAGTATCACAGCCATGACAAACAGGATTAACAGCGGCAGGGCGATGTCCGCCAACGTGCCTCCGGCAGAGATCGTTTCTACAGCCTGAATCGTCCACTTCTGGGGTACAAAGTTCGCCAGCTTCTGCATATACTCCGGCATGATGGATAATGGCCAGAAGCAACCCCCAATCATACAGGTAGGTACAATAATGAGGGAGTTTAACATACTGGCATTTTTGGTTTCACGAATGAGTCCGCTGACAGCACTTGCAAGTCCCATTGATACCAGCATAAATGCTCCAAGAATCAGGAAGTGAATACCAAACGGAATCCCTGCATCATAATGCAGCACCCATCGGCTTATGCCGAGCACGAGCGTAATCTGGATGACTCCAATCGCAAGACTGCCTAGAAAATTACCAAGCGCGATCTCATATGATCTGACCGGAGCGGTATACATTCGAGCCATGGTTCGCTGCTTTCGGTCTTCCATAATAATAGCAACCGCACTCGTTAATAACCCCATCATGAACATGATTGTAAATCCGGTGACGTTATTTAAGCCCGGCTTGGGATACAGCTGCAGATGTAATGCTTCCCCAGATAGATGATGCTTCCCGATCTCTTGCAGGAGCTGTTCGAGTTTCCCCTCCTGATCCTTAGCGTCAGCGTTAGAAGGCGACATGGCTGCAGATGTTTGTACCGCAGTAACAGATTGTTTCAACCCATCGGCAACCCCTTCGGCGGCTGCCCGAAGGATGTATGAGCTTTCGCTGACACGCATTTCAATCCACTGGATCTCTGCGGGCTTGCCCTGTAGCAATGATTGGGTGTAATTCGCGGGAATCACAATTCCCATGCTTCCTTTTTGCCGAACGATATCAGACTTCACTTCCGCCTCGTTACTCACAGCTTTGAAGCTGAAGTCCTTTGTGCGAGCAAGCTCGTTGATCATCCATGATCCTGCAATCCCCTCATCCATATTGACATAAGAAACGACCGCACGACTTGCCTGCTCACTTCCAAAAAGAGCAACTGCACCAGTCACTACAAGACATGGCAGCAGTAAAAATGCAACAAACCCACGTTTACGCCCCAGTGTTCTCCGGATCATTAGCCAAGCGATATGCAGACTATTCATAACGGTATCCAACCTTTCTGTATACCACTGCTGCAGCGGCTGCGAGCACTGCACACACAGCCCCGAGCATTAAAATATTGTGTATGATCTCTTGCATGGTTGCATTCAGCATCATACTAAGAAAACTTTGAAGCGCCCAATGGTTCACTGTGAATTCGCTGATGCGCTGTACAAAATCAATGGCGATCGGAGTAAATCCTCCGCTAATAAAAGTCATCACGATGATAATACCCTGCATTAAAGCAGTAGCTGAGGCAGCACTTTTACTAACCAAGGCCACAATAATGCCCAGGGTCATGGATGCCAGCGTAATAAGTATACAGATCAGTACGATCAACCAAGGATGACTCCCCCAATTCACGCCAAATAACAGGTTCGTCATCACGATAATAATGATTGCTTGTAAAAAGGCAAGCAGACTGTTGCCTGCAACTTTGCCTGCAAAGATCACTCCATTGCCTACTGGAGTTGCCTGAAGACGCGCAAGCGTTTGTTTGTCGCGCTCCGTAAACAGGCTGTTAACGGTGGTCATACCAGAGTACAACATAAACATCGCCAGCATGGCTGCTGCGTAATATTGTGAAGCGCTGTAGGTTTGACCGGAATGTCCCGGGCTACTGACCCTAATATTGGGCTGTGCAGAGGTTGATCCCTTGCCATCTGGCGTGGCAATCGCCATCATCGTTTCTGCCCCGAGGACTTTTGCAATGGCAGCCTGTCGATTTAGCTCATCCGCAAAGCTGGTGAATAAAGTCTGTGCCACTACATTAAGTGTGTTGTCTTTTCCAAGTATCCATTGCAACTTAACGGTTTCTCCTGCCATCCATTGCTGCACCATATCGGAAGTTATGATGACCGCAAAATCAAGATCCCCTTGTTTTAACGCATCAACCGTTTCGTCCTGCGAAGACATATTTTTAACCTGTATCATTTGGGCCACCTCAGGCGTAGCCACAAAGGCATTCAGAGCTTCGCCTACCGGAGAGGATGCCGCTTCGTTCGATTGCACAATCCCCACGCGCAACGTATCAGGCGTCGTATCTTTTCCAGTCCCCATCGCGCTCGATAATGCCGTTCCTAAGATGAAAATTAATAATAAAGGCAGAATAAACAAATTAATGACCACAGAACGAATTTTCAGAATACGTCTGAGTTCAAAGATACAAATATGCCATATGCTCATGCCATCTCCTCCTAGTCTCGAAGCGTACGCCCGGTCAGATTGAGGAAAAGCGTTTCGAGATCCGGCTCTTCGACCCGGAGGGATTGGATGGATATGTCATGCTTGCTGCAAATAAACAGCATATCTTGCAGTGCCTGCTGTGCCGAAGGCAGCATAATCGTTAATGTGTCTTCCGTAACTTCTACTGCCCGTACACGTGGGTGAAGCTTAAGTTCTTCTACAACACCGGCATCAATGCCCGAAGTTGCAAGTACAATTTTTTCCTCCGATGCAACTCGTTCCCTTAGTTCGGCCTCAGTTCCACAAGCAATAATCCGGCCTTGATCCATGATGGCTACCCGATTACTGATCGCTGCAACCTCCTCCATATAATGACTTGTATAGATGATAGTCGAGCCCATCTTGTTGAGCGTTCGCACCGATTCAAGAATGTGATTGCGGGATTGCGGATCAATGCCGACGGTGGGTTCATCCATAATAATCAGATCGGGTCGATGACTGAGCGCACATGCGATGTTGAGTCTGCGTTTCATGCCTCCCGAGAAGGTAGATGGGGCATCCTTGGCCTTATCTTGCAAACCGACAAATTCAAGAGATTCCTGTACTCTCTCTTTGAGCATCTTGCCTCGTAATCCATACAGCCGGGCAAAAAATGTAACATTATCCGCAGCACTCATCGTTTCATACAAAGCCAAATCTTGCGGAACCAGTCCAATCTTACGCTTCACATCGAGTGGTCTCTCCTTCACCGATATGCCATCCAGTCTGATCTCTCCCTGATCCATGCTGAGCAGACCTGCAATCATGCTAATGGTGGTGCTTTTCCCCGCTCCATTCGGGCCAAGCAGACCAAAAATCTCTCCCTTCTGTACACTTAAGTTGAGGTGATCCACCGATAACTTGCTGCCGTATCGTTTTACAACGTGATCCATTTCCAATATGTTCATCTACGTATGCCCCTCCCATATGAGCTCTTACCGCGATATTCCTAAGTCTATTGTAACGAATGTGTCCTCTTGGCGAAGGTACATAAAGTCATCATCCAAAGGTGACTTAAGTCATCTCCTGATGTTGCGGTGGCCTATGTTATAATCAAGGATGCGTTATCGGGAGTTCTATCCTGGCTTTCTTCCATCTGCAAACACTTTATTCTTCAATCCATATAAAAAGGATGTAATTTACATATGCCCTTGGGATTCCTGCAATATGGTTTATTAGTTGTACCTGCTGTGTTGTTCAGTTTGACCCTTCCTTTACATGGCGAAGCACAGTATACCTTTTACATCCTGATCTCGATCGGACTCGCTGTAGCAAACCGCTTTACTAGTTCAGGCGCAGGGCAAACGCTGTTATTTCTGGCAGAAATTTTGTGGGCAAGCTGGTTGATGGCACTATATGGTCCCTTTATGATTTTCATCTCTCTATCCGTTCTCTATGTTTATATGTATCGACTCGGTGGATCTATAAGATGGTTCATTTTAGGGATTCAGCTGATTACAACGAATCTCGCATTGTACTGGCATGTTGCAACTCCAACTACGCTCAGTCCTGGAGCCATAGAAGTTCAAATGAATACCATTAGCTGRTTCTCGGACTCTGTGAAGATAAGCATTGGTGTGAACCTGCTCCTATGGATGACGGCGGCCCTCTCCTGGCAAGGAGCCAAAGCGGCACACCGTCGTCAGCAACTGGAGCATGTGTATGACGAGCTACGGCATAAGCATTATGAGCTGCAAGAAACGCGTGCACAACTGCTTTTATTTTCCAAACAATTAGAAGATGCGGCTCAGGCAGAAGAACGTGTTCGAATATCCCGTCAGCTTCATGATGATATCGGACATCGTCTAATCCGCACAAAAATGATGTCAGAGGCTGCATTGCTCACGCTACCCTTGAATAACGAACAGGGTACCGAAATGGTCAAGCAGATTCGAGATCAACTTGCCGCAAGTATGGATGATATGCGTAACACGCTTCATAAACTTCGTCCTGATTTTCATGCATCCGATACCTACGCATTGGATCGTCTATTAGAGGAAGTCGGCCGCGATACAGGGATACAGACCCATTACGAAATTGTTGGTCAACCACACGCTCTCTATCCAAGTACGCAGATTGTGTTATTCAAAAATGCCAAAGAAGCTGTGACGAATGCCATTAAACACGGTAAAGCCACTTCCATTCGTTTGCAGCTGGCTTTTGGACATCAGGAGATTTGTATGAGCATCAGTAATGATGGCAGCACACATTCCCTTTTAGATGCCGGTACAACAACGGGCTTTGGGCACGAGGGTATGCGCCAGCGTACACAGTTCATTGGAGGTACCATTGAGGTTCAATCCACTGCCCCATATACCGTTATCACTCGAATCCCCATTACAAACAAAATGAATTTACTGTAAGAAGGAAAGGAATATGCTCATGACGGAACCAAACAATAGTAGCCAGAAAGAAGCCTTGTCTGGGCAACCTTCAATGATCCAGGTCCTTCTTGTCGATGACGATCCCTTCATCCGGGAAAGCCTGAACGTGGTGCTCGGCCTGGATACGGATATCCACATTACAGGTACAGCTTCCAATGGGACGGAGGCACTTGCCTGCCTTGAATCAGGAACTCCAGCAGATGTTGTACTGATGGATATTCGTATGCCCGAATGTGATGGGGTCGAAGGAACTCTTCTGATCAAAACCCGTTTTCCCGCTATCCAGGTGCTGATGCTGACGACCTTTGACGACGATGAATATATCATTCAAGCATTACAGAACGGATCGAGTGGTTATCTGCTCAAAAATGTCCCTCCTGCCCGTATCGTACAGGGCATCAAAACCGTCCATAACGGGGATATGCTGATCCATCCGGATATTGCACGCAAACTTGCGGGTTTGCTTCGCACGCCAGTCCCTCCTTCGGTAAACGAGCCACTTGAAACGCACGGGCTTACCCGCATGGAGCTTTCTGTTGCCGAAGCTATATCTGAAGGACTATCCAACAAAGAAATTGCGGCGAAGCTGTTTCTCAGTGAAGGTACGGTCAAAAACTATGTAACTGAAATTTTGGGCAAACTGCATTTGCGGGATCGCACCCAAATCGCCATCTTTATGCTCAAAAAATAATGCAAAAAGGTACTTCCTCACGCCAGCAAAAGCGTTTGGAAGTACCTTTTATTACATTTCGACCGACCCTTTGTCACTCGCTACAGGGGCTGGTGGCAAAGCAAGTGGAGCCTCATCGGTACGCTGCTCTTTCCGGCGTGTGAATAATTTGAGTGTCATCACATGAAACAGCGTAACCGCACGCGGCTGAACCGCCCAACCCTCGTGTTTATCCGGTGCCATAATCACACCAAGCTGGTGATGCTCGCCTTCGTAAATCGCCCGCTGCATAAACTTGCTCTCTCCCTGATGATTACGAACCTCCAGCTTGCAAAAAGCCGGATTCATCCGCAGTGCCCGGTGCAGTTCTTCTGGAGAGTGCACAAGTACCCCATTCACTTTATATAGTGTTTCCCCGGCTTCAATCCCGAGTTCTGCTGCAGGACTATCCGGAATCACACTCAATACCTTGAGCCCATGTTGTGGGTGAACAAATGCAGGACTAAGTTGTTGCTCCTCGAGTGCACTATACCACACCAGAAGCTCATGCCCGGCAAAAGCAACCAAAGCTGCAATCACCGTCAAAGGTGACCACCATACGGCAAGCAGGCTGAATACAAGCAAAGCCAAGCTATACAGCATTGAACGTTTGGCTGAAAGCTGAAGTTTGCGCCCAGGCAGCATACTCTGTGTGTTCTCGCTAAGACCAAGCAAGATCGGCAGTGCCATCAGCGTATAGCTCTGGCCTGTATGAAATAGCGGAGTCCACGCCAGTTCTGTAATGCCTCCGGTTGTCGGTACAAGAATCAGCAGCGGAATCGCCCAGAAGAGTTGCATCTGATATCCGCCTACCAACTTCCCGCGTTTGCCTTCCATCAGAAACGGTGAGGCCATAGAAACACCTTGCATTCGAGCTAATACAGCTTCGCCAAAATGCAGCAGCGCAGCCAGAACGAGCAGCGCAGGCATGTCCAATGCACGCACCGTGTCCACAGCCTGTCCAAGTATACCGACAGGCTGCCAGTTGGAGGCTACATTCAGAGCAAATTGTAGAATCCCCAGTGCCCCCGCTGCATAGGCAAAGCACAGATAACGGATACGAATTAAAGATAAAACCAATGCTGCAATCCATATGCTGATTATACTGCCCAGCGTAAGATAAGTTCCAAGGAAAAGAGATATCATGGACACCAGCACTCCAATGACAATTCCCCCAAGGACAGCTCGAATCGTTTGCGTGATCGAACTTTGCATACGTACATGGAAGAGTTTACGTTCCTGGAGCAGTTGACGATGATAAATTAAAGCAATCAGAATAACTGCCATATAATAAAACGGCTGAATCAACAACTGTAACAACGCTTCCCCTAATGTAGCTAACCAAGGCCATACCCATTCCATTGTAGCGTTTCGCTCCTCTCCTTCAGCCGGTTCAGAAAAAAAGAAGGCTGAAAATCAGCCTTCTTTATGGCTTCGACACCGCGGACGAAATATCCTTTGAGACATTTTCGATCGCGCGTTTCAGCTGTGCATCATATTGAGGATTGGCAATTCGTTCAATCAGAGAAGCTTCCAGAGATTCTGCCGTTTTTTCATCAATCTGGCCTGTAACCTGAATGCCTTTTTTCTTCTGGAACGCCTTGACGGCTTCTTCGGTTTTCTGGTCGTAGTATCCGTCCACACGATCCGGCTTGAAGTCAAGTCCTCTCAGCATCGTTTGAGCACTTTTCACATCCATGCTGTTGCTGTCATATTTCAGTGGCAGCTTCTCCTTATTAATCGGTGCAACCGAGAAATAGTCTGGCTGGTTCACTGCAATATCGGGTTTGATGCCTTTTTCATGAATCCAGGTACCGTTTGGTGTCAACCACTTGGCGATCGTAATCTTCAGCAGGCTACCGTCGCCCATCTGTTTATCGTAGCTGGTTTGTACAGTTCCTTTACCAAAAGAATTTTCACCCACAAGCGTAGCACCCGCGGACTGTTGCAAAGCTCCTGCCAAAATCTCGGAAGCACTTGCACTACCCTTGTTCATCAATACGGTAATTGGATAAGATTTGGCTGATCCATTCGATTTGCTTTGTTCCTTCTTACCGTTTTTATCTTCAACCTGAACGATGACTTTGCCTTTCGGTACGAACTGTTCTGCAATATCAATGACGACTTGCAGTACACCGCCCGGGTCGTTCCGAACATCGATGATCAGGCCTTTCATATTCTGTTTCTCCAGCTTAGCAAGTTCTTCCTTGAAGCGTTCACCTGTATTCAGCGAGAACTGCGTAATGTTAATGACACCAATATTGCCATCTTCCATATGTGCATAGACGGTTTCCAGATCAATATCATCACGAACAATCGTAAATTCAATCGGCTCTGTCGATCCCGCGCGTTTCACCTGTACTTTGGCTTCGCTACCCTTTGGACCTCTAATCTTGTTAACCGCTTTGTTGAGTTCTAGCCCTTGAAGCGATTCGCCGTTAACCGACATAATGATGTCTTTCGCACGGATACCTGCTTTTTCAGCAGGTGAACCTTTGATTGGGGAAACGACAACGACATTACCGTCTTGTGAGGAAACCTCTGCACCAATGCCGGTAAATGAACCTTCGATGGACTCCTCAAACTGGGCAGCTGTTTCCTGTCCCATATAGTTGGAGTACGGATCACCGAGAGATTCCATCATGCCATTGATCGCACCATCAATCAGTTTGGTACGGTCCACATCTTTATAATAGTTGCCGGAGATCAAATCCATTGCGGTTTCAATCTTCTTCAAATCGTTTTTCTGCTGTGAGCTGCCGGTTACACTTGCCAGCAGTCCTTCGCCGGGTTTAACCTGGCTTGTAATGCCAGGGTAAGTCATTAACACGATGGTTAACAGACTCCCGCCAAGCAGTCCCAAAATAACGAACAGCAGCGCCGATCTTTTTTTCATCATCCGTATGTCACCGCCTTTAGTTTTGAAGCGCATCCGATTCGGACTGCCCCGAATCATTTCCCTGAACATGCCAGCTTAGTATATGTCTAGCTTGTACGGATTATGATTTTTCCATTCGAAGTTTAAACTATATAATTTGAACTGAAAATTTTACACAGCCCACTCCAATGACAGAATAACCTTACAATCGCTGTTATCCCCTGATTTTTGGATTCCCTTTTTTGAAGGGGAAAATCCGGTGATAAAGGCGAACGCTTCGCTTTTCCAGGTTTTTTCTGTCCTCTCCGTTAGAGTGTAAATAAATAGTTCAACTTATATAAGTTGCATCGCATTAAATCAGACAATCTACAAATAGTTCATCGGATTCACAGCTGATCCGTTATCTCGCACTTCAAAGTGCAAGTGAGGTCCAGTCGAGTTACCTGTATTGCCAGACTCGGCAATTGTATCACCTTTGTTTACCGTATCTCCCTTGCTGACCTTAAGTCCACCTTCACGCAAGTGACCATAAAGTGTCCACAGCCCGCCGCCATGGTCAATAATAACTGCATATCCATAACCGCTGTACCATTCAGCCATGATCACAATTCCACCAGAAGCTGCATGAACTGACGTACCTACTGGAACGGCAAAATCGACACCATTATGCATTTTGCCTACTTCTCCCGTAATCGGGTGAACCCGCGGACCAAAAGATGAAGAAATACGTCCACCAGAGACCGGTCTACCAAAAATACCGTTGCCTGATGAATAGGTCACTTCACTGTTGCCGTTCGAGCTTACACGCGTTGGCGCTTTAGCTGCAGCTTTGGCACGTGCCGCTGCTTCAGCCCGAGCTTTGGCTGCTGCTGCTGCCTGTTGCTCACGCAATTTATTTTTTTCCTGTAACAAAGCTGAACGCTTGCCGGCAATCTGCATCAACACAGCATCCTGCTCTGCCGTCAACTCTTCAGATTGTTCAATTTTAGCATCATATGAAGCCAGAAGCACTTGCTTTTCCTTTTCTTTCTCGTTCAACTGCGACTTGCGTTGTTTCTTCTGTGAATACAGGCTTTTAGCTTCTGCATATTGCCGATCCAAATCTGCCTTTTTCTCCACTACAAGCTGCTTGTCCTTTTTATGTTCATCCAGCAGATGTTGATCCTGATCCACAATCGTTTTAAGCGAGTCCGCGCGGGTCAGAAAATCGGTAAAGCTGGTGGAGGACAACAGGACATCAAGGTAAGAGACTGCCCCATCTGTGTACATCAGGCGCACACGAGATTCCAGCAGCTTTTCTCTTGCAACGATCCGGTCTTCTGCCGCTTGCAGATCTTTTTTCGTTGTACGGAGATCTTCCTCCGTATTCTCAATCTGCAATGATACACTCGCCAGCTCATCACTTACGACATTAATCTGTTCCAGAACAACCTTCAGATAATCATTGGTTTTATTTTTGTAATGCTGGGCTTCCTTTTTGTTGGCCGCAGCTTTCTTTTGCTCCTGCTTGGCGGAAGCCGCCTTGCTCTCCAATTGTTTAATCTGCTGGTCAATATCGCTGATGCTATTCTTGGCATATCCGTCAGAAGGTTGAAACGTCATACCGGCCAGTAACATGAAGGCCAGCAGCGAAGCGGTTTTTTTCAAAATGATGATCTCCCATCCTATGAATTCACAAGAAAGCAACCTGCACAGGTGGTGAACAGCATGTTCTTTGCTTTCTTTTATCAAAACAACAGTTGCGTCTTTCCTACATATCGTCAAACAGCGTTCAATAATGAACCTGTTTTGCCATTCTTTTCGACATTTTCTACACTTTGAGCGACTTGCGAATGGACAGTGTACTGCCCAAAATGCCTACGAGCACGCCCAGACCGATCAGCAACGTTCCCATCAGTGGCCAAATTTCACTTAACGGAATCAGATTCAGCATCTGCATGAAGACATCCTGACCAATCGTCGACATCAATTGACTGTATCCGAAGAACAGAACGGCGACTGTAATGATGGAACCGATTAGTCCAATTAACGCCCCTTCAATAAAGAAAGGCCAGCGAATAAAGGTGTTGGTCGCCCCAACCAGTTTCATAATACCAATCTCCCGGCGGCGAGCCAGAATCGTTACGCGAATCGTATTCGAGATCAGGAACATCGACATCAGGCCCAGTCCCCCGACAAAAATAAATCCGATATTACGAACAAGCTTCGTAAATTTGAACAACACATCTACCGTTTCCTTGCCGTAGTTCACTTTCATGATCGGCTTCTCGGCATGTTTCTCGTTTAATTCTTCAATCTTCTGCGCGACAAAATTGACCGTTTCCGGCTCAATCACTTTGACTTCAATCGTATCAGGCAATGGGTTGTTATCTACATCGAAACCACCGAGAACATTGTCGGCATTTTCGCCTAGACGATCACGGAATTCTTTTAATCCTACATCCTTCGGAACAATTCGAATCTCACTGACTTCAGGCATGGCACTGATCTCCTCACCAATGACATTGCGCAGGTTCTCGTCCACATTCAGTTCCAGAAACGTACTAATCTCTACCTGGCTGTCTACCTGATTGGCCATAGAGTTCACGTTAAGTACAAGCAGCATAAACACGCCAAGAATAAACAGAGAGACGATAATCGACATGACGGATGCCACGGACATCCAGCCATTGCGGAATACGTTCTTGAAGCCCTCCCGCAGATGTCGCAAGAGAGTACTAAAATTCATAACCGTATTCCCCTCTCATCTGATCCCGTACAATCTGTCCGCGTTCAATGGCGATAACCCGTTTACGCATCGTATTTACAATGTCTCTGTTGTGCGTGGCCATAACAATCGTTGTGCCCCGGAAATTGATCTCGTCCAGCAACTGCATAATGCCCCATGACGTCTCCGGGTCCAAGTTCCCTGTAGGCTCGTCCGCAATAATGACGGAAGGATTGTTCACAATTGCCCGTGCGATTGCAATCCGTTGCTGTTCCCCGCCTGAGAGTTGTGAAGGTTCCCGGTTGGCCTTGCTGCGCAGCCCTACCAGATCGAGCACTTCCATCACCCGTTTCTTGATATGCCGCTTAGGCGCTTCAATAACTTCCATCGCAAACGCGACATTCTCAAATGCCGTCATCTTCGGCAGCAGACGGAAATCCTGAAACACAACGCCAATGTTACGGCGCACATAAGGAATTTTTCGTGGTTTTAACTTGCCAATATTAAATCCATTAATGGATATTTGCCCTTTGGTCGGCACTTCTTCTCTGTACATCAGCTTCATAAATGTCGATTTGCCTGCACCGGATGGACCAACGATATAGACAAATTCATTGCGGTCGATCTTCACCGACACCCCTTGTAATGCGTGGGTACCGTTGGCGTAGGTCTTCCACACGTCCTGCATTTCTATCACATCATCACTTCCTGCTCGCATAGTTAGCCATTATCATTTCGACACAATCCCGGCATTTCCTTTAAAAAGACCTGAAATTCATCAGGAAAAATCCATCCTGTCCCTCTTTTGATGGTGAAGCATGGATTCATATGAAGTTTATTGTAACAAATTTGTTACCTATTGAGTACCCGAAAGTTTTCCACTCTTGGATCATATAGATAGAGAGTGTTACGAATTCCGGAACAACAGAAGCCAAAAGGAGCGTTCGGTTATGAAAAAAATACATGTAACGGTCATTGCCCTGTTCTCCCTGCTCTTGATCGGCTCCGCGTCCTATGGATTGCTCTATATGTACGTGAATCAGCCCAACTTCCCCAAAGGAATACAGGTCGGTGGCTGGGCACTCGATGGTAAACTTCGAAAGGATGTACTGGCAGAACTGAATACCCGCGTTCAACAACTGCAGGACTGGCCCGTCACCATCGAAGTGGCTGAACCAAACCCAATAACGATGTCACATACCGCCGCCGAACTAGGAGTGAGTTACAGTGCAAACAGTTTCAAGGCTGCAGTAAAACAGCTGGATGAGGGGAACCTGTGGGAACGGGCGTATGCACGGTATCAATTCCCCAAGACCTTCCCACTCGATATGACCTACAACGAACAAACCCTACAACAATTGCTTAGCCCTGCTTGGGAAAAAGAAACCTTCGGTATCCCGGCGGAAGCGATCCGCCGGATCACCGTAAATGATCAAGTGCAGTACATTCCGGAGAAAAGTGTGCGCCGGATTGATTGGAAAACACTCAGCACCCTCATGCAGACTAAGCTACATAGAGATCTGAACGATGTGATTGAGGGAGTAAAACCAGAACCCATCCGTATTCTTTTACCTCTATACACCTTGAAACCAGAGGTAACGATCAATTCGCTGAAGCAGGAAGGCATCGAGCGAAAAATCATTCAATTTTCCACAGGACTGGGAAACAGCAGCCAAGGTCGGATACATAACGTCAGCGCGGCTGCTCAGGCCATCAACGGGATGGTTTTGCCACCTGGAGGTGTGTTCGACTATGAAAAGGTAATTCGCAAAGCGGAGAAGGAATACGGTTTTCGGGAAGCACCGGTCATCGTGAATGGCCGGCTGACACCCGGAATCGGCGGAGGAATCTGTCAGGTATCCAGTACTGTATATAACGCTGCTCTGCTAACGGGCCTGGATATTGTGGAACGGCGTAATCACTCATTGCCCGTTAAATATTTACCGAAAGGGCTGGATGCCACATATGCCTCAGGCGCCATTAACTTTCGTTTTCGAAACAGCACCGAGAAATCCCTGTTGATCCACGCGAAGGTGCAAGGCGGGCGCATGGTCGTGAAATTTTTCGGCACATTCCCGGAGAACGTCAGTTATGCGGTGGAGTCTCGTACGATTGAAACGCTGAGTGTACCCGTAAAGTATGTATCCAGCAACATGCTACCAGACGGCGCCCAGCAAGTGCTTCAGAATGGACAGCCCGGGTACATTGTTGAGACGGTACGTACGAAAAGAGTCGATGGCAAGGTAGTAGAATCCAAGACGATCTCACGCGACACTTACAAAGCACAAAACCGCCTCATTGCCCGATCAGGCCATATTAGCATACCTGATCCACAGCAACCTTCAGTGGTGGAGGATGGCATTCGTGAGGGGAATCAGCCTTAAACTTAGGTGCAAATAGATAAGTTAAAATACATTTTGTTTACACGTAACACTCCAAGGACAGAATAACCTTCCAATCGCTGTTATCCCCGGATTTTTTTGATTCCCTTTTCCAAAGGGGAAATCCGGTGATAAAGGCGAACGCTCCGCTTTTCCAGGTTTTTTCTGTCCTCTCCGTTATTGTGTAAATAAAAGTTCAACTTATTTTTGTTCAAAGTAAATATAAGCCTTAAAAACACCAAACGAATGATCCTTCAAAAGTATAATACACCTGCCTTATACCCTTGTACGGGATATGAGACAGGTGTATTGGATTTACTAATTTGTGAAACCCGTTTAATTGCATACCTTTTGTTTCCTTAGCTTAAGTTTGAAAACGATATAAGCCAAGATCACACTGTATTGATTCTTCAAACACACGGTCGAATATGACTCTGCTATCCATCTACGTCAGTGCCCAGCCGTATACTCGTGCTGCTCTTCTCCTACAACCATCTTCTCGTTCCCCATGAAGAAGGACGCGATCAAAGCGAGGACTGCCGGAATAACCGCCCAAGCAAACAGCTGTACAATGGAAGATGACAATGCATGTGTGATGGAATCCAACACCTGCGGAGGAATCCCTTGACGCAGTTCTGGTGATAGCAGTGCATGCGGATCAGTTAGATCCATCCCCGCAGGCAGACCACCAGCAGGCGCTCCAGCCGATGCACCAGCTTCTCCAGCAGCACCAGACATGCCATCCGTCATTTTGCGTGTAAAGACCTGACTCTGTACAATGCCAAAGATCGTGATGCCCATCGTCATGCCCAGAGAACGCAAAAAGTTCAATGTAGAGCTCGCTGCGCCGCGTCTTTGCGGTTCGAAGGCATTCATAGCCGCGTTACTAAGCACAGAGAAGGATGCACCGACACCAAGGCCAATCATGACCATGTATACCCGAATCGTCCATAAGGATGAACCTTCATCCAATGTCGTCAGTAAGCCCAGACCTACGACAAGCAAGGCCAGCGTTGGAATCATGATATTACGATATTTCGTTTTGGTCATGAGTACACCGCCCATGGAAGCCGTCACGACGGAACCTAGCATCATCGGCAACAGAACAAGACCCGAGTTGGTCGCTTTACCCCCGAGTACACCCTGGATAAAGATCGGGATATACACCGATGCTGTAATAAACGCAGCACCACTGAACATGGCAATAACGTTACTTGACCAGTACACCCGCTTGCGGAACATGCTGAATGAAATAATCGGCTCTTTGGCCTTCGTCTCTGCATACAGGAAGAGCAGCGCCAGCATGACGAATCCGGCAAAAAGACCTAGAATCTGTGCAGAATCCCAGGCAAATGTTTTGCCACCCAGCTCCAGAGCAAAAATCAGGCAGACCACCGCACCAATGAGTGTAACAGCACCCAGCCAGTCAATCTGCTGTGACTGATGCTGATGAGATTCTTTATAGAAAAATGCGATAAACAGAAATGCAATCAACCCGAGAGGCAGATTGATGTAAAACACCCATTCCCATGTTGCATACTCTGTAATATAAGCCCCAAGCAACGGCCCAAATACACTCGAAAGACCGAATACTGCTCCAAACAACCCACCCAGCTTACCCCGGGATTCAGGTGCAACCACATCGAACATAATCGTAAATGCAATCGGCACCAGTGCTCCTGCACCAATCCCTTGAATCGCTCTGTACATCGTCAGTTCCACGATGGATGTCGCAGTTCCACACAATGCGGAGCCAATCATAAATACGATAATCCCGAAGACGAAAAACTTTTTACGTCCATACATATCCGACAGTTTACCGAAGATCGGCATACCTGCCATCTCGGCCACCATATAGGCAGAGGTTACCCAGACGAACTTGTCGAGTCCGCCGAGCTTACCCACGATATCCCCCATGGCCGTAGCCACAATGGTATTATCCATAGAGGCCATTAAGATGCTGAGCAGCAAACCTGCCAGCACAAATCCAATTTTATTGTTGCGTGCAGCCATTATTGTTAATCTCTCCATTCCCGTTCTATTCATATGACTGCATTAGTATATCCGAAAAGAAATAACAAGCAATCAGTCCAAGGACCGATTGCTTTATGGCAAAACCTTCTATCTCGAGGGATAACCATCAGCTCTATCCTTTAAAAGTCATAAGGGTCGTCTCTCGCTCTTATATCATGCCTATTGGCTAGATTCGCGTACTGTTGCCCACCTTTGCTTCCGGATCAACGGATAGTTCACCAGAATACTCCACAAACCGGATATTACAGCCTCGACCGATATGGACCCGATTCCCTCGAACCGTATCTGCTTCGGTATCTTCCAGTACAATTTCATCGCCCTCAATCAGCTGAGCCCTGAAGGATGGTGCCCCGCCTAATCCGAGTGCTTTCCAGAATCCGCTGCGTTCCTTGCGCCGGATGTCGATCCGCTCGCCGCCTACTTCCCTTGCTGAAGAGGACGTGTATAATCGAATCTCCACACTGTCCGCATTAAGAAGTCCGCCCACCTTAATATTACCCTGAACGTCGATTTTCTCTCCCTGCACATCTCCATCAATAGTCGCCATACCCCCGATATCAATACGTTCACCGTTCACTCCACCGCGCACATTACACTTTCCGTTCACGGTAAACTCAGGTGTAGACAGGTCTCCATTAATCGTGGTCATGCCATCCACACGTACCCGGGAGCTAACCAGCGGACCATTAATCGTACACATTCCATTAACCATTGTGCTCTCGGCTTGAGCTGCACCGTGGACTCCCAGTGTTCCGTTGACATCAAGAGACTGGGTGCGAAGTTCTCCCTCCACTTTGGCCATACCATTAACCGTTGTGCTTTCAGAGACGAGGGAACCATAGATTTTCAGCGTGCCGTTAACACTCAGGGAGGAACAATCCAGATCACCATCCAGTTTAGCCATACCGTCGATATTTACCCGATGATAGGAACCGCCTGTTGTTTTACGAGACCCTGTAACATTCAGATCATTTCTCAAGTGACGTTCTTCCATTATAAAATCCCCCTCAGCCTAATTTAATTTTCAATTCTTCCATGAACGTTGCCAGCGGAATGCGGAGTACCACTTTTACCCCATGATCAAAATAAAGCTCTGCTCCCGAGTTCACCACCATAAAGGTAGGTACGCCCATCTTGCGAATAAGCAGCAGTTCACTTGCCCGATCTCGGAACCGATAGTAGTGCTCAGACATCACATCAATCAAGAGCAATCCCTCCTGCTGCGTGATATCCCCGCTGAGAAGCAACTTCTCAAGCACATATAGCATCATAATCTGTTCCAAACCGTATAATGCCTGCTGGCGTCCAGCCTCATTTAACAGATCAAGCGAAGCCAACGAAACAATGTTTCGGTCTAGCAATTGCTGATCGGACATCTCCACCTCACCAAGTGTTGGCGAAAACACATCCGCCAGTTCATCCAGCGACAGTCCGTCTTTCATATGAATGATCTTGTCGATCCGCTGTAAAATCTGCTGTTTTGGAAAAAATGTTTCCTGTCCCGTAAAAGAAGACTTTCGAATAAACCATTCCTCGGGAATGAGGTTTTTCCGTTTCCATCGATATAGTTGACCGTATGAAATACCTGTCAGGTCAAGCAGTTCTTTTTTGGAGATCAAATCATCTGTCATTTTAGGACCCCCTTTCCATTAAATACAGTGTAACAAAACATTGTTACGTTGTAAAGATCCGAGAATCATATGTGATAAAAATAAACTTTTCTTTGTTTGTTGTTTGTTCCTAAACTTGATTGTAAACAAGTTATTTTTGCAATTATCGAATACGTTTTATAACCTTTCGTTGCGTTTACTTTATTTTGGGTATAACCTTGAATAGTAGCTGGTATTGTCCCGCTTTCTTACCTTTTCCATTGCATAGAAACATCTTTTAAACATCCATTCATGAAAGGGGTTACTTTTTGGTATGGCACTCATTAAATGCGATTTCTACTCGGACGCCCTCGGATTAAGCACAAGCATGCATGTCATTCTGCCACAGCAGACCCACACTCAGATCGGTATGGAAAATGTGAAAGGTTCCGGTCTGCACCCCACCCTGTATTTGCTTCACGGAATGTCAGACGATGACTCCATTTGGCTACGCCGTACTTCGATTGAACGTTATGTCGCTTCACTTGGCATTGCGGTCGTTATGCCGCAGGTCCATCGCAGCTTCTACACGGATATGGCAGAGGGAGGGCGTTACTGGACATTTATAAGCGAAGAACTGCCAACACTGGCCCGCTCGTTCTTCCCGCTTTCAGCTAAACGCGAAGATAATTTCGTAGCTGGCCTATCCATGGGTGGATATGGTGCCTTTAAGCTAGCTTTACGCAAACCGGATCAGTACGCTGCGGCAGCAAGTCTTTCGGGCGCTCTTGACATGGCTGCTCATCTAAATAATGACGTCCCGTCCGCTTTACGGCAGGCTGAACTGTTACGCATCTTCGGCCCACAATTTGCAGGCTCAGAGAACGATTTGATCCATTTGCTCCAGGAGAGTAAACATAACACGGCCCCACGACCACTCCTCTATCAATGCTGTGGAACAGAGGATTTTCTGTATGAAGATAATCAGACGTTCCGCAAAGCCTGTGCCGATACAGACTTCAAGTTAACTTATGAGGAAGAGCCAGGAGAACATGAATGGGGTTACTGGGACATGAAAATCCAGGATGTGCTGAAGTGGCTACCGCTGTCTAAAAGAGACTGAGCAAACCATAAACAAATGTGCTCATCATAAAAGCAGGCTTGAAATGAACCACTCTCGGTTACTAACAAATACCCCGGAGTTGCAGTTCATATCAGCCTGCTTTTGCATTGCCATTTGCTTAATCTATCTCTACATCTACATCTACACTTCATGTTGGTTCGAATTTAAATTCACATTACGCTTTCGACCAACAATCCATTCAGCTACTTTTTTACCACTCTGCTTTCCCATCTTCCGGCAGCAAAGCTTTGATCCGAAAGGCCATTCGCAGTCGCAACGTCTCTTCCGGGTCTTTCAAGCTGCGACCAATAATCTCCTCGCATTTCTCCAACCGATAAATTACGGTATTCCGGTGAATGTAAAGTCGCTTGGCTGTCTCGGCAAGATGACAGTGTGTTTCCAGATATACGGACAACGTATGAAGCAGCATATGATGATCCTTAAGTGTCTCGTCCTCGAAGCCTTGCATCGTATCCGCATAAAACTTCCTTAGAGGGTCATGAGGGATCAGACGCAGAATTTCAGATACTTCCTTCGGCTGATACAATTCAATAAAGCTTGTTTTCCCCGATATACTTCCGAAATAGAGCGCCTCATTGGCCTCTTTAAAAGATAAAGGAACTTGAGTAAGCAGCTGGGCATAACTACTGAGACCAAATGACAACTCCGATTCGTAATACATGGCTATTTTACGTTGTAGACGTTCCAGCAACTCGATAAAGAAAGGTTTGATCAGATCCCACTCTTCTACCAGCGGCATAAGTAGCACATAGGATCGGTCATGGGTGAATAGATATATCGGATGACGGAAGTTCCCGAGCTCCCCTTGAAGATGCTCGGCAATCTGATCCTGTTCTGCCTTGTACTGCATGAAAGTCGTCGTTCGATCTTTGCCGCTCAACTTGCCAACCGCACAAAGGTATCGTTGCTCGCTGGACAGTCCGAACTCCCGCGCCCGGCTTGCAATCTCCTCGTTGCTTGAGAAGACCCCTCCAATGAAGTTAGTAAAAAACTCGTTCTGGATCCGGCGCCGGTTCTGCTTCAAAGCATTGTCCTTCATTAATTCAAACGCAATCACGTTCGTTGCCTGCTCAATGGTCAGAATGCTTGAACGTTCAGACGGTGATACATACCCCGCAATACAGAGGAAGTGCAGCTGCCGATGGGTGTATACAGGAAACAAGGTTAACGTCTCACGTTCCTCCCCGAGCAGAGAAAACGCGGAGAACAGGGAAGGTGCAACATGAAATTGACCTCCACCGGATAACAGCACCTCCAGATGCGCTGCCGTTCTAGCAGGAACTCGGCCGAAGATCGGCTGGAGATATGGCCCCAGTAGAAACACAGGCAAACGCAGCAAGGAAGATAGTTGATCTAGCAGCTTCGGTATTCCTTGACCACTCATGATCTGCTGAGTGAACTGCCGATGGGTCTGTATCGCATTATGCAGCTCCGTTGTTCGCACATCGAGAATATGGCTCAGCGATTTATTGACAATATCACCAAGTGAAGGATCAACGGGAAGTTCCATCAGAGGCAGATCTAACTCATTTGCGAGCTGAACCGCTGATTCAGGGATGCTGCCGAGGAATCTTTTGCTTTTGATACCAAGCCCCGCGCATTCCTGGTGCCCCATCTCACGAATCAGTTCAAGCAACGCCGGCAGATCGTCCTTGAAGTGAAAAGCGGTCGTAATTAACAATTCATTTCTTTTTAAGTACGGAATGATATCAGGAGCATCCATCATATTGACGGTATGGACTTCCCTCTTCAAACCATCGTTTCCCCCTACTACGATTGTTCCGTTGAATACAGGCAGCTTCAACAGGTCACTCATTTTCATCATTCTCCACCCCTATGGTTAACATGCACAATGAATTCAGATATTCTTCTACATTTTCGTGAATGATTTTTAACTTTTTTTATTTTACGATGAATTAAACGCAATGCCAAGTTAATTAATCTAACATCGGTTGGAAAGCTAGCGCTGCCGGAATGGGGGATACTGCATTTGATGATTGAACAATCGAAACCATCTGCCTTGTCTAAGCAGATCGAAGAGATGGTCGAATGGCTGGCTTCGTATGGAAAAGACAACAGCGGCGGTGTGACCCGTTTGCTCTATGACCCGGCTTGGAGCGCGGCTCAGAAGGCGATCCAGGCTAGAATAGAACAACTCGGATTATCCGCACGTTATGACGATGTCGGCAATTTATTCGGCAGACTCTCTGGACGTGATCCTGAGGCTAACGTGGTATTAACCGGATCTCATGTTGATACTGTAATCGGCGGTGGCAAGTATGACGGAGCCTACGGAATCATTGCTGCACTCATTGCGGTGGAATATTTGTTGACACATCACGGCCTACCACTCAAACCCATTGAAGTGGTGTCGTTGTGTGAGGAAGAGGGCAGTCGTTTTCCCATGACCTATTGGGGCTCAGGTAACATAACGGGAATAAAAGACCGAGAGGCCGTTCACCACATCAAAGACATAAACGGAATACCGTTTGAACAGGCAATGCACGGGGCTGGCTTCGGACTAGGACTTCATCCACAGCCAACACGCAAAGACCTGGAATGTTTTGTAGAACTGCATATCGAACAAGGCCAGGTACTCGAACGGGAAGAGAAATCCATTGGTATCGTCAGTCACATCGTGGGACAACGCCGCTATAACATAACGGTATACGGTGAGAGCAATCACGCCGGGACAACACCCATGCAATGGCGTCACGATGCGATGTTTACCTCAGCCGAGTTGATCCGGTCGTTGATGCATCGGGCCAAAGCACATGAATCTGGACTCGTCGCCACGGTCGGTCGAATGGAAGTCAAACCGAATGTAGGTAATGTCATTGCACGCGAGGTCACTTTCAGTTTGGATATACGCCACAGTGATGCGGAGACGATTAAGCAATTTTGCGAGTCATGCTTTGGCGAATTTGAGATCATTGCAGCTGAACACGGAACACAGGTCGTATACCATAAATGGATGGATGAACCTCCAATTGCGATGGATAACACGTTGAACCAAACTACTGAGAATATTTTAAAAACCAGAGGAATCTCGTACAAAAAAATGACCAGCGGAGCCGGGCACGACTCACAGATTTTCGGTACGTATTGTCCAACTGGACTGTTATTCGTACCAAGCCAGGGCGGCATTAGCCATTCCCCTGCGGAATTTACCCATACGGAAGATTTACAGCGCGGAGTAATCCTGTTAATCGACCTGTTATATAAGCTGGCATACTGAACGAACAACCAGAAACCAGGAGGCGATATGAGATGACACAGTACCGGGAAATTCACGCACCTTTGAGAACGATTATGACACCAGGGCCAGTCGAAGTTGACCCTAGAGTTTTACGAGCCATGGCAACGCCCATCCTGGGACAATTTGATCCGGAATTTACCCGAATGATGAACGAAACCATGGACATGTTACGGCAGACATTCCAAACGACGAACCAGTGGGCCTTCCCGGTTGATGGGACTTCACGTTCTGGCCTGGAAGCTGTATTGTGTAGCCTGATCGAACCGGGCGACAAAGTGCTGGTCCCTATCTTTGGACGCTTCGGACATCTACTGACTGAAATTGCAGAACGCCACGGTGCCGAGCTTCATCTGATGGAATGCCCGTGGGGAGAAGTATTTGACCAACAAGCGGTGATTGATGAGGTAAAACGGGTTCAACCCAAAATTGTGGCCATTGTACATGGCGAAACCTCCACCGGTTGCATGCAGCCACTGGATCAAATCGGCCCGGCTTGCCGTGAACTCGGAGTATTGACGGTGGTTGATGCTGTCGCTTCCATCGGGGGCGCACCCGTCAAAGTGGATGAATGGCAGCTTGATGCCGTCATTGGAGGTACTCAAAAGTGCATTTCAGTACCTTCAGGTATGGCACCAGTCACCTATAACGAACGAGTAGAACGCATTCTGACAAGCCGCAAAAAAGTGGAACGTGGCGTTGCACTCGAGAGTGATCGCCGGGATGTCGCACACCCGATCCGCAGTAATTACTTTGATCTGAGCCAGTTGCAAGACTACTGGGGTCCACGCCGCTTGAACCATCATACGGAGGCCACGTCCATGTTGTACGCTCTGCGCGAAGGATTGCGCATTCTGCTGGAGGAAGGGCTTGAAGCACGTTTCGAGCGTCATCGATTGCATGAAAAAGCACTGATGGCAGGTATCCGAGGCATGGGGCTAGAGCTGTTTAATGATAAAACCTGGAAACTCCCGGTCGTCACCTGTGTAAAAATCCCTGCAGGCATTGATGGTGAGTCTGTACGCACTACACTTCTGACCCAGTTCGGTATTGAGATCGCCAGCTCATTCGGACCGCTACATGGGCAGATCTGGAGAATCGGTACCATGGGTTACAGTTGTCGGAAAGAAAACGTACTATTCGTCCTATCCGCACTGGAAGCTGTGTTAATCCGCCATAAAGCTCCGATTGTGATTGGACGCGGGGTTCAAGAGGCCCTCGACGTTTACGAGCACGCAGAATAAAGCTACCGGGTAAAGCTCTGAGGCATTATAATACCGCATAGAAACAGGGCTGTTTTCCAATTAGGATCAAGGCTATTTTTCAATATTGAAAGGATTCCGGGAACTGCCGGAATCCTTTTGTACAATTCAGACTTCGTTCAAGATATATCAACTGCATCACGGATTGCCTGAATGCATGGGAAACATTTTCAACGAAGATCCACACGGAAGGTGACACATGCTTAAAATCAACTGGCTACGCTCCGGACTGGGCGGGCTACAATGGCTATTTTTCTTATTTACTAACACAGTAGTCATACCTATTACAGTTGGGGCGGCATTTGCACTGCCCCAGGAACGAATTCAATTTCTGATCCAGTGTTCGTTTATCCTCACTGGAATCGCATGTGCTGTACAAGCATGGCTTGGACATCAAAGGTCCGTCATGGAAGGACAATCCGGATTATGGTGGGGCGTCATTCTAAGTCTCAGCGCGGCAGCACCCTCTCTGGGCATATCGCTGACAGAACTGGGCGGCAGTTTAGCCATCGGTATATTAATCTCTGGTGTGATCACAATCCTGATCGGTTTGTGTGGTCTGGCCACCCCATTATCCAGATTATTCACGCCAGGAGTCATGGCCGTCTTTATGTTCTTACTCGGTTGTCGGCTGAATATTATTTTCCTCGAAGGTATGATGGGCATTTCATCCGGCTCTTCCGATAAAGCATCTGCGATCCAGCCAGACGTTTTCCTTTTGGCTGCAGCAGTGGCTGTTTTCGTTGCTGTCTTATCAGCAAAGGCACGACCAGCAATTGCTCAGTATGCTTTGCTTATTGGCATTTTGGGTGGGTGGGCATTACACACGATGATCTTCAATAACCTAAGTGGAACAGCCCACTCGGGAACACTGGATGCAAGCTGGTTTCCGCTCGGAGAACCAACAGGCGGGCTAAACGCTGGTGTAATCGCGATTGCCGTCATAGCCGGCCTAATCAACACGTCGAATACGTTTGGTGCCCTGAAAGGTACAGACTCTATTTATGAGCAAGAAGCATCGAGCCGCCAGTATAAACGCTCTTTCACTATCAGCGGTATCCTTGCAGTGATATCCGGGATGATTGGGCTTGTCCCATATGCACCTTACGTTTCATCTGTTGGCTTTCTCCAGCAGACCCGTATCCGAGACCGGGTTCCATTTGTCATTGGTGGCCTGTTGTTTGCCGCTATCGGCCTAATTCCTGCTGTGAGTAGTTTACTCACACAACTTCCGCTCAGTATCGGGAGCGCTGTACTGTTCGTGACGTACCTTCGCCTGTTAGGTTCATCTCTCCAGTATTTCGGACAGATTCATATGGATTCGGCGAACCTCTACCGGACGGCTGCACCTCTATTCATAGGTATTATCGTTATGGGATTACCAGCGGAGATTTTTACTACCTTACCTCCATTACTGCGTCCACTCCTCGGAAATGGGCTATTGGTAGGCATTTTACTGGCCTTGTTGCTAAATCAAGTTCGCTCTCGCTCTTCCCTAAGTACACTGAACCCTAATATAAAAATGAAAGGGGAATAACTATGGAACTTCCAAACCAGAAACAGAAAGAAGCCGCAACACCAGCTCCCAATCAAAAGGCGGATCTGCTCCGGTCTAATTCATGGGGAGCCTATGTTAATGCCGAAATCAAATTGCCAGCTACCCACGCTGGCCCACTTAGTGGATTGACTTTTGCAGTCAAAGACGTCTTCGATATTCAGGGAAAAACAAGCGGAGCAGGCAATCCCGATTGGCTTCGCACACATGAGCCTGCAGAATCTACTGCACCTGCCCTGCTTATTCTATTGGAAAATGGCGCAAACCTCGAAGGCACAACACAGACGGACGAACTCATGTACAGCTTGAACGGAGAAAATGCCCATTATGGCACACCAACCAACCCCCTCGCTCCGGATCGGATTCCAGGCGGTTCATCAAGCGGATCTGCCGTTGCTGCTGCTGCGGGGCTAGTTGATTTCGCCATTGGAACGGATACGGGTGGATCCGTACGCATTCCCTCTGCGTATTGCGGTCTCTACGGCTTCCGCCCAACCCATGGAGCCGTCTCGGCAGAAGGTGTTATTCCTCTTGCACATTCATTCGATACAGTCGGCTGGATGAGCCAGAATCCAACGATTTTACGCAATGTAGGCAACGTCCTACTGAAAGAAAAGCATCTATTGAAGGAAAAAACATCAGAAATCACGTTAGGAATGACATCCGAAACAGAGATGAAGCCATTCTCTCGCTTCTTCATAGCGACAGAAGCATGGAACCTGCCAGAAGCTGAGGATCGTTCGATTCTTTTTGGGACATTACACCAAATGGAGGGCTGGAAGCCAGATGGCTATGAAACAATCGACCTGACGGAACCTGCCGAGAGTTTGGCGGACTGGTCCGCAGCGTTCCGCGTTCTCCAAGGGCTGGAAATTGCGCGTGAACACGGTAACTGGCTAACAAAGGAACACCCTACATTTGGCCCTGGTATCGCAGAACGTTTTGAGTGGGCCAGTTCCCTTGAGGAGTCTGCCAGCAAGGCCGAAGCGGAACTACGCGCTCGTGTACGGCGTAACCTCGTTCATTTGTTAGGAGACCATGGACTACTGGCCATTCCAACCGCCCCGGGCCCAGCTCCCCTTCTGGGACTAAAGGGTCCTGAAGCAGAGGCTTACCGTGCGAAAACGATGCAACTTTCCTGTATCGCCGGGCTCTCTGGCCTGCCTCAGGTTACAGTTCCTGTTCTCCGTCCTGATGGACTGCCCATTGGGCTATCTTTTATCGGCGGTACGAATACAGATCTTAAGCTATTGCAGTGGACAGCCAAACAATTTGCGGAAGAGGTGTGATGATGAAACTCGTAACGATTGAATATCAAGGGCGAGAGCAAGTTGCCTTGTACACGGAACGAGGTATCATTCCGCTGACGTCGCTGAATGAACAGCTTGGTATGAACTGGGATACAGATCTGTTCCATTTACTGCAAAAAAACCAATTCGCCACGCTGCATAACTGGTACAACAGTAACGGACAAGAGAAACTCCATTCACTGCCTTCTCTACCGGTGAATGAAGTGCCCTACCGTGCACTCTATCGCCGACCCGGAAAAATCATCGGTGTAGGCATGAACTATTGGGACAAAGCCATCGAATTATCTGGACGCCCACCCGAGGATGAACCCGTTATCTTTCTCAAACCTGACTCATCCCTGATTGGCTCCGGGGAAACGATTCGTCTACCGGTTGGAGCGGGGCAGATCACTGCTGAGGCAGAACTCGCGATTATCATCGGACAAACATGCAAAGAGATTGGTGAAGAGCAAGCAATGGGCGTTATAGCAGGTTACACAACCTCACTCGATATGACTGCCAAGGATATTCACGCCCGCAACCCCCGGTTCATGCAGCGTGCCAAAAGTTTTGACACGTTCCTAAGCCTTGGCTCTTCTCTTTCAACGCCTGATGAATACGAAAATCTGAACGAGCTGGAGATTCAAACGGTGCACAATGGCCATGTTGCCCACAGCAATACCGTTAATCATATGATCTTTTCTCCTGCGTACCTGATTTCTTTTCTGTCGAATGTGATGACACTTCATCCGGGAGATGTCATCTTAACAGGCACGCCGGGATCAGTCACCATTCAATCAGGCGATTTCGTTGGCTGTCAGATTGCTGGACTTAGGAAACTAGACAATAGGGTAGAGAACTAAAACCCGAACATTGTAAGGTTTTCCGAACATAAAAATGTGCTTTTCATGCCACTCTTCCTCAACATCACACACGATGTCATATTTTTTCATGCAAATTCAACAGAAATTACGATAACAATCTACGTTTTTGTCAATGAATTGTACAAACAAGATGATAAAATAAGAGATACAAAGAACAGGTAAGGATACATAACACTATTAAGTTATTTTATCTTACATGTTTTATATCATCTGTGGTGTGCAGACAGGAATGGATGGAATGACTCGTTAATTCAGAGATCGACCAGCCTTGCGGCACCCCATATCAAAGAGGAGTGGGGCAGATATGTCAACGAATTTGGCAGGACAAGTACTGGAACAGAGGCAGCTACACGAAGAAATCAGCATCGACGACTCTTTAAAACCGAAACAGGAGAGCGAGAGAACAATCGGATCAGTACCCTACATGTTCATGTGGATCGGGGATGGCGTGAACCTCGGTAACATGACCCTCGGAGCGAGCCTCATTGTTGCTGGTGTTGCTACGCTCAATGTGTTTCAGACATTTGTAGCCGCGATGATTGCCATTGGTATCATTTCCGTGATCTTTGCGATCAATGATCGTTTCGGTTATCGAACAGGCATCCCCTATGTCGTTCAACTACGCATGTCCTTTGGCATCAAAGGATCGATCATCTCCTCATTTTTACGTGGTGTACCCGCCATTGTCTGGTACGGTTTTCAGAGCTGGGTCGGGGCAACGGCCTTGAATGAAATTGTTAAAGTGTTAAGCGGCGGCGGCTTTGACAGTATTCCAATCTGTTTCGTCTTGTTACAGGCGGTTCAGATCGTCCTGTCCCTTTATGGATTTCATGCGATCAAGTGGGTGGAGACCCTCGCTTCCGTAGTCATTATGCTGGCACTTGTCTACGTATTCAGCTTATTGCTCAACTCCCACAGCACAGCCATTAGCGAAAACTGGGTAAATGCAAAAGGAACATGGGGACTCCCATTCTTCGCTTTCATTATGGTGTTCCTAGGTAATTATGCAGCTATCTTCCTCAGCGCAGGTGATTATTCCCGCGAACTTAAAAGTGGCATCAGTGATAAAAAGCGCAGCATGCTGTACTTCTTCCCTATCGTTATCGCTTACGGGTTCGTCCTCACCATCGGGGCAATGATGGCGGCAGCAACAGGCATTTCCAATCCAGTCAAAGCATTTGCTGTTATTGTGGACAACCCATATATCACCGTATTCGTTTCAGCCTTCATCGTGATTGGCGCAGTTGCCGTTAACATGGTTGCTAACATCGTACCGCCAGCTTATGTCATCTCGCTTGTTACCAAGCTCAAATACAAAGCATCTGTCGTCATCACTGGCTTACTTGCCCTCTGCTCCTTTCCGTGGGTACTCGTACAAGATTCCTCAGCACAAGGATTGAACACGTTCATTCTGATCTACTCTGCATTCCTAGGCCCCATTGTAGCGATCATGCTGGTCGAATATTACATCTTGCGAAAACAAAAGGTCGATACAGCAGAATTATATCTGGATAACGGCGATTTTAAAGGTTACAACCCTAGCGCCTTGTTAGCCATGCTGATCGGAGCCGGAGCTGCTTTCTTGCTCGTTGACATCGGCTGGATCATCGGATTCATCACGGCTGGCCTTGCATATCTGCTACTCAGTAAATTTGCTTTTAAAGGCTCTTCATTCAAAAAAGGTACGATCTACGAGTAAATACAAATAAAACACAGGCCTGACTCAACGATCCGAGCCATACAATGCAAATATCACCAAAGAGGAGAGGGATGGATATGGAACATTATGATCTGATCATACGTGGCGGAAATGTGGTGCTGCCAGACGGAGTCGCACAGGTTGATATCGGTGTGAAGAATGGCAAGATCGCGGCGATTACCACCACACTTGAAGGGGAAACTACACACGAGTGGAATGCCACCGGACAGCACGTGCTTCCAGGTATGATTGATGTACATGTGCACTTCAGCGAACCTGGCCGGGAGCACTGGGAAGGATTCACAACCGGATCTGCCATGATGGCTGCAGGCGGCTGTACCACCTTTTTCGATATGCCACTCAACGGAATCCCCTCCACAGTCACGGAAGAAGCACTACTGGAGAAGGCACGGATCGGCAATGAAAAATCTCTCGTTGATTTCGGCCTCTGGGGCGGGCTCGTTCCTGGTAACGAAGATGATCTGCAACCGTTAGCTGAATCTGGCGTAATTGGTTTCAAAGCCTTCTTATCTACCACAGGTAATAAAGAATTCGAAGCCGTAGATGATATGACGTTATTGACTGGCATGAAAAAGATTGCGGCTCTCGGCAAAATTCTGGCTCTGCATTCGGAAAGCGCGGCAATAACGAACTGGCTGAAAGCTGAAAAAGAGGCGGCAGGACTGGTCAGTGCCGATGACTATCTGGAGACACGACCGATCATCGCAGAAGTTGAGGCGGTTGAACGCGCACTCTACTACTCCGAAATTACAGGCTGCGCCCTGCATTTTGTTCATATCAGTTCCGCAGCAGCCGTGGCCAAAATCGAGGCGGCCAAAGCCCGAGGCATGAACGTCACCGTGGAAACTTGCCCACATTATCTGCTCTTTAACCACGATAGCTTGCGGGAAAAAGGTACGATCGCCAAATGCGCACCTCCACTCCGGGAAGCAGATGAACAGCAGCGGCTGATCTCCCTCCTGGCAGAAGGTAAATTCGATATGCTGTCTTCCGATCATTCACCATGCCCTTACGATATGAAGGACCCGAAAGATTATAATCTCTTTCAGGCATGGGGCGGAATCAGCGGTGGACAATTCACCCTGCTCTCGGCACTGGAACTTGCACTCGCAAATCATATTCCACTTGAACACGTCGCTGCTTGGACAGCTTTGAATCCGGCAACACGTTTTGAACTTGCAGATCGCAAGGGCAGTATCGCCATCGGAATGGATGCAGACCTTGCTATTGTAAATCTGAATGAAGCATTCACCGTGACGGAAGAAAACTATTATGCCAAGCATAAACAGAGCCTCTATATCGGGCATACTTTCCCCTCTAGTGTGGCAGGTACGATTGTCCGCGGACATGTTGTTGTGCAGGATGGCAAGGTGCTCCCCTCTGTAACAGAAGGCAGCTGGCAGAAGCCATAAGGCGGTAGGGAACGAAAAGAAGAAGCATGTCAGAGAGTACTCTCTCGAACATGCTTCTTTTTTTCGTATGGGTTCTTAACCCCGATTCTCTATCCACTGCTCAGTCTGTCCCAGCACCTTTTCACTACGAGAAATAGCTTCCGCCACTTGGTTAGACGCTGTTCCACCGTAAACATTACGAGCGTTAACTACTGCTTCAGGCTGTAACACAGCATAGATCCGATCATCGAACAGCGGTGAGAATTGCTTGAATTCATCAATCGTCAGATCAAGCAAATATTTGCCGTTCTGGATGCAGTATAATACCGTTTTGCCAATCACCTCATGCGCTTGACGGAAAGGCAGACCCTCACCTACGAGGAAATCGGCAATATCCGTTGCGTTGGAGAAGTCCTGATTCACGGCCTGACGCATGCGATCCTTGTTCACCGTCATTGTTGCGACCATCGGTGCAAACAATTGAAGTGCACCCTCTAACGTTGCTACCGTGTCAAACATGCCTTCTTTGTCTTCTTGCATGTCCTTATTATAAGCCAGCGGAAGAGATTTCAGCACCGTCAGCAATCCGATCAGATTGCCGTATACACGTCCTGTTTTACCACGAACAAGCTCAGGTACATCCGGGTTCTTCTTCTGCGGCATAATGCTGCTGCCTGTGCAGAACGCATCATCCAGCTCTACAAAACCAAACTCCGTACTGCTCCACAGTACCAGTTCTTCACTCAGACGGGACAAGTGAGTCATGATCAGGGAAGCGGCGGCCAGGAATTCCACGATGAAGTCACGATCACTTACCGCGTCCAGACTGTTCTCATATACRCCATCAAAACCAAGCTGCTCTGCTACAAAATGACGATCAATCGGGAATGTTGTTCCTGCAAGCGCTCCTGCACCAAGTGGCAGTACATTAATCCGTTTGTAGCTGTCCATCAGACGCTCCGCATCACGTTGGAACATGGATACGTAGGCCATCAAGTGGTGTGCAAACAAAATCGGCTGAGCACGTTGTAAATGGGTATAACCCGGCACAATCGTATCCAGATTATCTTTAGCCTGTCCGATCAGCGCTTCCTGCAAAGCATGCAGCATGCCAACAAAACCAACAACACGCTCACGTAGATACAAGTGCATATCGGTTGCCACCTGGTCATTCCGGCTACGGCCTGTATGCAGTTTACCGCCGACAGGGCCAATCGTTTCAATCAGGTTCTTCTCAATATTCATGTGGATGTCTTCGTCGGATACGGAGAATTCCACTTCACCTGCACGGATTTTATGCAAAACGGTAATCAGGCCTTCTTTGATCGTTTCCACATCTTCTGCCGGCAAAATTCCGCATTTGCCCAGCATCGTTACATGGGCCAAACTGCCTTGAATATCTTCTTCCGCCAATGCTTTGTCAAAATTGATGGATGCGGTATATTCTTCAACCAGATGGTTGGTTTGCTTCGTAAAACGTCCTCCCCACAGCTTGCTCACAGTGAGTATCCCCTTTCGCTCATGGACAAAGCCGCCCCTGCCAGAATGTGCAAGAACGGCCCGCCTTGTCAGTAATTATGATGTAGCGTGAACACACGCCGTGAATTATTTTTTGTTTTGCTCCACACCGGAATGTACTTTCAAACGCAGTGCATTCAGGCGGATAAAGCCTGTTGCATCACCTTGATCATACGCCTCCGATGGATCAGCTTCCATGGTAGCAATGTCCGGATTGTACAGGCTGACAGGGCTTTTCACGCCTGCGCCAATAACATTTCCTTTGTACAGTTTCACACGAACCGTACCGGTTACGTTCTTCTGGCTTTCCGTTACCAGAGCTTGCAACGCCAGACGTTCCGGTGCAAACCAGAACCCGTTATACACGAGTGTGCTGTAACGTGTAATCAAACTGTCACGCAGGTTCATCACTTCACGATCCATCGTAATGGATTCCATTTTGCGATGTGCCGTGAACAAGATGGTTCCACCTGGTGTTTCGTATACGCCGCGGCTCTTCATGCCGACAAAACGGTTTTCTACCATGTCTACACGGCCGATACCGTGTTTGCCGCCCAATTCATTCAGTTGCTCCATCACTTGCAGCGGGCTCAGACGCTCTCCGTTCAGGGCAACACAGTCACCTTGTTCAAACTCCAGTTCGAGGTACTCCGGTTGATCCGGTGCATCCTCAGGCGCGCTGCTCAGCAGGAACATATCTTTGTTTTCGTCCGCGCTTGGGTCGAACCAAGGATCTTCAAGCACACCGCTCTCATAGCTGATATGCAGCAGGTTACGGTCCGTGGAGTAAGGTTTCGCCGCAGAAGCGGTAACCGGAATGCCATGTTTTTCAGCGTAAGCGATCATTTCAGCACGTCCCGGGAACTGATTGCGGAATTCTTCCAGACGCCAAGGCGCGATCACTTGAATGTCCGGTGTCAGTGCCGCTGCGTTCAACTCAAAACGAACCTGGTCATTCCCTTTACCCGTAGCACCGTGAGCAATCGCTGTAGCACCTTCTGCACGAGCGATGTCCACCATACGTTTAGCAATAAGCGGACGTGCGATACTCGTACCGAGCAGATATTGGCCTTCATAGAGGGCACCTGCCTGGAACATCGGATAGATGAAATCTTTGGCGAATTCGTCGCGCAGATCATCGATGTATACTTTGGAAGCGCCCGTAGCGAGTGCTTTTTCTTCGAGTCCATCGAGTTCGTCCTTCTGACCGATATCCGCTGTAAACGCGATAATCTCTGCATCATAGGTTTCTTTCAGCCATTTCAAAATTACAGATGTGTCCAACCCGCCGGAATAGGCGAGTACGATTTTTTCCTTAGCCATGTGATATGGTCCTCCCCAAGATCAATTACTGTATTGCATCTATCATCGCCAAATTGGCGTTTAAAATCAACCCATTGCCGCAAATCGCGACTATTCGCTCATCAATGCAGCCATCAGAGCCTTTTGTGCATGCAGACGGTTCTCTGCCTGATCAAAGATCAGCGAGTTCGGGCCGTCAATGACACCTGCGCTCACTTCTTCACCGCGGTGTGCTGGCAAGCAGTGCAGGAACATGTAGTCCGGCTTCGCACCTTTCATCAATTCCTCATCGACCTGATACGCAGCAAACGCCTGCTCGCGAACCTTCTGCTCTTCTTCAAAGCCCATGCTCGCCCATACATCGGTGTACACGATATCGGCATCCTTCACCGCTTCCTGTGCATTGTACGTCACAAGCACTTCCGAACCGCTCTCCTGTGCAATGGCACGAGCCTGCTCCACCACAGTGCTGTCTGGCTCATATCCTTCCGGTGTTGCTACTGCAACATGCATCCCCATTTTTGCTGCACCCAGCATCAGGGAGTGTGCCATATTGTTGCCATCGCCCACGTAAACCATTTTCAGACCTGCCAGTTTTCCTTTATGTTCCAGTACCGTTTGGAAATCTGCCAGCACTTGGCATGGATGCGCTGCATCACTCAGGCCGTTAATCACCGGGACATCGGCATGCTCTGCCAGTTCAATCACATTATGGTGTCCAAACGTACGGATCATAATGCCGTCGAGGTAACGGGACAGTACTTTGGCTGTATCATGCGTCGTTTCGCCGCGTCCCAACTGAATGTCATTTTTGCTCAGGAATAATGCGTGTCCGCCTAACTGGAACATACCGACTTCAAAGGATACACGCGTACGTGTAGATGATTTTTCAAAAATAAGTCCGATCGTCTTGCCCTTCAGGGGCTGGAACGGTACACCGTTTTTTTGCTTGCCTTTGATCTCAATCGCGAGATCCAGCAAATAACGAATTTCTTCTGCCGTATAGTCCGTGAATTCGATAAAATCCCGGCCTCTCAGGTCAATCTTCTGAACCTTGTCTGTGTGTTGTACTGCCATATCTTCGTTCCTCCTCATTTCCGGTTCCCTGCACCCGCATGGGCAGAATTTTCACACTACTTTCCGCTGCCTGTTACCATGCGGCTACAGGGATTCTTTCACTTTAATCTGTGCCGGGGGCCGTAACGGCCCCGGTTCAGTATTTTATTTTTTCGTCATGAGAGATTATGCCTTCGCCGCAACGTGTTCTTCAATCAATGTCGCCACCAGGGACACGGCCTCGTCGATCTCTTCTTTACTTACATACAAGTTAGGAAGCAAACGAATCACATTAGGCCCAGCCGAGACGAACAAAATTCCACGTTTCTGTCCTGCCAGTACAATGTCACCGATTGGCTCTGCACACTCAATACCAACCAGCAAACCCATACCGCGCACTTCTTTCACGAACGAGTTGCCCGCCAGACGATTGCGCAAAGACGTCATCAGATAGTCACCCATCTCGGCTGCACGCTCTGGCAAGCGATCCTCCAGCATCGTCTCAATCGTTGCAATAACGACAGAGGAAGCAAGTGGTGTACCGCCAAATGTCGTTGCATGGCTGCCCGGTGTAAATGCATCACGCAGGAACCCTTTACCCAACATTGCGCCAACAGGGAATCCACTGCCAATGCCCTTCGCAACGGTGAACACGTCTGGTTCAACACCATAATGCTCGTGAGCGAACAGCTTGCCTGTACGTCCCATGCCTGTCTGTACTTCGTCCACGATCATGAGCAAGCCGTGCTCATCGCACAGTTTACGCACATGCTTTACAAATTCCGGCTCCACCGGATACACTCCGCCCTCTGCCTGAACCATTTCCAGCATAATCGCTGCGGTCTTCGGTCCAATTGCTGCTTCCAGTGCGGAGATATCGTGCAATGGCACCGTTACAAATCCCGCTGGCAGTGGCAAAAATCCTTCTTTCACCTTATCTTGTCCGGTTGCCGTCAGCGTTGCCAATGTCCGTCCATGGAACGATTGAGCAAAGGTAATCACTTCATACCGATCTTCGCCCTTCACCTTCTGCTGATAACGACGTGCTACTTTGATTGCCGCTTCGTTCGCTTCAGCACCACTGTTACAGAAAAAGACCGCATCCGCGCAGGTGTTGGCTGTCAGCAAGGCTGCTGCCTTTTCCTGTCCCGGAATCTGGAACAAGTTAGATACGTGCCACAGCTCATCGATCTGAGCTTTCAACTTCGCTCCCACTTTCTCTGGTGCATGGCCCAGGCTCGTTACAGCAAGTCCACACATGAAATCGAGATAGCGGTTCCCCTGATCGTCCCATAACCAGCTGCCTTTACCTTTGACCAAGCTAATGGGGTACCGTGCATACGTTTGAAAAAGTGAGCTTTCCGTCGGTGCCGTTGCACCTGTTGCTACTGCCCCTGCTACGGCTGTGCCAGAACCTGGCTGTTCGTTTCCTTTTGCCATGACCATATCACTCCTTGTCGATTCGTACACGTGTAAGGTGAATCAAAAACATAACACTGGCCACTTGGATGAAAAAAATAACCTTTTGATCGCATATACCCATGGATTTTTCGATCATATTAATTGAACTAAAGATAGTTTACACAGACCACTCCGATGACAGAATAACCTTCCAATCGCTGTTATCCCCAGATTTTTTGGATTCCCTTTTCTCAAAGGGAAAATCCGGTGATAAAGGCGAGCGCTACGCTTTTTCAGGTTTTTTCTGTCCTCTCCGTTTTTTGTGTAAACAAATAGTTCAAAGATGATAAGAGTGAAAATCCATAATACATGCGACCGCTTCGCTTCTTAAGGCTTTTTCTATCCTCTTCGTTTATTTGTGTTATGATGAACAGATTCACAAAAGTCGTGTACAAATTCTTTTTTATATAAATAAAACACCTAAAGTCTGAATTTCGAGTTGCATTCTACTGCATTCGGATAATTCGTGTACCGATTGTCTCGCCGCCAAGTACACGGCTCAGAATCTGCGGTTCGCTGCCGTCCACAATAATAACTTCGCGTACCTCGCCGTGGATACACGCAATTGCTGCGCGTACCTTCGGGATCATGCCGCCATAGATTTCGCCGGTTTGAATCATATCCTCGATCTCCTGAACAGATACGGATGGCAGCACTTTTTTCTCGCCACCAATCGTCTTCATAATGCCCGGTACATCTGTCACAACGATCATTCGACTAACGCCTAGATGTGAAGCCACCGCTCCAGCAGCAGTATCTGCATTAATGTTGTAACGCTGTCCACTCGCATCTACACCCACAGGTGCAATAACAGGCATATAACCCATATTCACGATGCCTTGAATAATCTCAGCTTTGACGCTTGTTACATCACCAACCCAGCCGATTTCGGCGTGGTTTGCTACCGGTTTTGCTTGAATTAGACCGCCATCGACACCAGATACGCCCAAAGCCTGACCGCCTACACGCTGGATTAAACGGACGATCTGTTTGTTAATGCTGCCTGCCAGCACCATTTCAACAACGTCCAGCACAGGCTCGGTGGTTTTACGCAAACCGTTTACGAACTCCGTTTCGATCCCAAGCTTTGCCAGGTTATCGGAAATTGCCGGGCCGCCGCCATGAACGATAACCGGGCCGTTTCCCGATGACTGCAAGTCACGCAAGTCTGCAAAAAAGGACTCTGGCAATGCAGCCAGCGTGCTGCCTCCACATTTCATTACAAACATCTGTTTTTCCGTACCTGTTTCCGTTGCAGTACTGCCGTTTGGCATGGTTGAATTCACGAGGCAAAGCTCCTTCCTAATCAAATTTAAAAGGATTAACACCTATATAAAAGACAAAAGATACAGATAAACGCTAGCGTTCCAGATTCGGATCGTTCTTTCGATCGCCGTTGTCTCCAGGTTTTTCTGATTCCCCTTTTCCAAAGGGAAAACCCGGAGACAAATGCGAACGCTCCGCTTCTACAGAATCGATTCCGCCTCTTCCACTACATTCGTTTATTTTTCATTTAAAAGTTTAATCCTTATAACTGATTTTTACATCTATGATGGTAGGCAGCTTTCTAGGGATCAAGCTGCAAAGTTCAAAACCTTTAATAACGTTCAGGTACTTTAATAAACTTTCAGGTAAACCTAATTTTCAAGTCAATCTCGATATCTTATCCATTTGAAATGAATTAACATACTGATTGTGATGAATCCAAGCTGTGTATTGGTACATTCACATCAATTATCAATAAAACTTCAAATTAGTCCGATCAGGAATAAGACAATGTATATTCATGGTATATCGTCTACTTATGTTCGGTACGCGGCGTTAATTCGTACATAGTCATACGTCAGGTCACAGCCCCAAGCCACAGCGTTACCTTCACCGTGGTGCAGATCTACCACAATGCGCACCGTATCCGTCTGCAAATATGCCAATGCCGCTTCTTCATCAAATACAACAGGACGAGACTGCGCGAGTACCGAGATGTCTCCGAGACGGATATCTACTGTATCCGGGTTCACTGGCTGGCCTGCACGGCCTACAGCAGCGATAATCCGTCCCCAGTTAGCATCAGCTCCAAACATCGCGGATTTCACTAGACTTGAGCCGATTACCGTCTTGGCAATCGCTTGTGCAGATTCATCGCTGACCGCACCCGTAACTTCAACTTCCACCAGCTTGGTTGCTCCTTCACCATCCCGTGCAATTGCTTTGGCGAGTACCTGGCATACATATGTGAATCCGGCAGCAAATGCCTCCCAGTCCGGGTGATCCATCGTCAGTTCTTCATTACCTGCATAACCGCTGGACATCGCTACGAGCATATCGTTCGTGCTCGTATCACCGTCCACGGTAATCATGTTGAATGTATGGTTGGTCGCTTGGCGCAGCAGGCGTTGCAACGCTTCTGCTCCGATGACCGCGTCCGAGGTCATAAATGCCAGCATTGTGGCCATATTCGGATGGATCATCCCCGAGCCTTTGGCCGCTCCTGCAATCGTTACCGTCTTGCCGCCGACAACGACGGAGACGCAAGCTTCCTTTTTCACCAAATCGGTAGTCAGAATCGCTTGTGAGAATTGTTCTGCTTCGTTCGTTTCTTTGCCCAGCTGTTCTGGAAGCGCCTTGATGCCCGAATGTACCGCATCCATCTTCAGCAATTCTCCGATGACACCTGTGGAAGCCACAGCCACGTCCTCTTCAGCCACACCCAGTTCACGAGCCGCTGCCGCACGCATTGCATATGCATCCTCTTCACCCTGCTGTCCTGTACATGCATTGGCATTACCGCTATTTACAATCACAGCCTGCAAACGTCCGTTGCTCAGGCTTTCCCGAGTGACTTTGAGCGGCGCAGCCTGAAACACGTTGGTCGTGTATACGGCTGCAGCTGTCGCGGGAATATCGCAACGAATCGCTCCGATATCATTGCGTGTAGTTTTTTTCAAACCACAGTGCAGCCCACCTGCGGTGAACCCGCCCGGCGTAACAATTGTCCCATTTTCAACTACGGTAAATGCCTGTTGCTCCACTTTTGTTCCCATATCGTATCCCCCGTATGCGTTCAGCCATATGCTGATGAACCGCCTGCTTTAACTGAAACTGCCCAACTGCTACCCATGCGTATGACGCTGAAATGGAACACCGCTTCTTTGCGCTTCCCCCTGCGATGTTCACCAGCCACATATTATGGATATACCGGTGTCATGTTCAGCCCGAGGTTTTCCTCCCATCCCATCATCAGGTTCATATTTTGAATCGCTTGCCCGGATGCACCCTTTACCAGGTTGTCAATAACCGAAATGATCGTTAAACGCCCTGTGCGCGGGTCTGCGGCAAATCCAATATCACAATAGTTTGATCCAGATACTTCTTTCGTTGAAGGCCAGATGCCAGGTTCACGCACACGTACAAAAGGTCTGTTCTCATAATATTTACGATATAAATCTACAATCTCCCGATCACTATGTTCTCCCGTCAACTTCGCATACATCGTACTCATAATGCCCCGTGTCATCGGTACAAGTTGTGTTGTAAAAGTAACTGTCACCGGGCTTCCGGTAATGTTGCCGAGAACTTGCTCGATTTCAGGGATATGCTGATGTTTATTCAATTTGTAGGCTTTAAAATTTTCGTTCATTTCTGCGTAATGGTTAGTCAGGCTTGTTCCGCGCCCTGCACCGGATACGCCCGATTTTGCATCAATGATAATGGTCGAAGGATCAATCCAACCCGCCTCCACCGCAGGAATCAAGCCCAGCAATGTCGCTGTCGGATAACAGCCAGGATTGGATATAAAATCTTTACCCTTCACTTCATCCCCGTACACCTCAGCCATACCGTATACAGCTCTCTCCAACAAATCTGCTGACGGTGCAGGGTGTTTGTACCACTGCTCATATACCGATCCGTCTTTCAAACGGAAATCACCAGACAGGTCGATCACCTTCAGCCCTGCTTCCAATAAACTCGGTACGAGCTTGGCACTTACGCCAGACGGGGTCGCGGTGAATACGAGATCTGCACGGCTTGCAATCTCTGCCGGATCGACGCCGTCGAGTGGCCTGTGAATCACGTCCGTCAAATGCGGAAACCCATCTGCGATGGACTCCCCGCTGCTCGATGAAGAGATTACCGATGTAATTTCAACCTGCGGATGATTCTGAAAAAAACGAATCAGTTCCACCCCGCCGTAGCCGGTGGAACCGACGATTGCCACTCTTAATTTGTTATTCACTCTCGCTCCCCCAATCCTGTTGTATGCGCTACTTGTGCCTTGCTCAAGGTTTTTGTCAAAGCTTGAGCAGACAATTCCGTCGCTTCTATGCATATTTGTGTATTATTATACGACTCTAGTTATATAAATACAACCATCTATCATCAATTTAACACGGATTTCCAACAAATCCGAACGATAACTTTTTACCTTAGGGACGAACAAGGTTTCTTCTGTTAAAATACATAGTAGAAGGAAACATTACATACAGAGTCTTGTTCATACATACACCCTATTTATTAAGGTGAAATTGAACCAAACTCCGAAGGTCATTATGAGACATGGGGGACTAAAGTGCATATCGAATCCATCTTACTTGTTGTGCTCCTGGGACTGAATATTATCTTCGCTGCCGCAGTCGTCTTCTTTGAACGCAAAGATGCCAGTGCTTCCTGGGCTTGGCTGCTGGTATTGAACTTTATTCCGGTCTTCGGGTTCATACTTTATCTTTTGACGGGTCAGAATCTGACTCGGTATCGTCTCTTTCAATGGAAAGAGCGCAAGAAGCTTGGCTTGGAGGAACGAATTGAAGCGCAGCTTGCACAGCTGCAGGACAATCGAACGCCTTTCTCCAATAAGGCAACCGAAAGCAGCCAGGATATGATCTATATGAATCTCAAACAAAATGGCGCACTCCTGACAGAGCATAACGCGGTTGAGATCATCACCGATGGAACCGAAAAGTTCCAGCGGCTTCTGGATGACATCGAGGCGGCACAAGATCATGTGCATGTGCAATATTACATCTATCGCGGGGATGATCTCGGCAAAAGAATTCGGGATGCGCTGATCCGTAAAGCACGCGAAGGTGTGAAGGTTCGTCTGCTGTACGACGCGCTTGGCTCGCGACGGGTAAGAAATCGATTTTTCAAAGAATTGCGTGAAGCGGGTGGACTTGTTGAAGTCTTTTTCCCTTCCAAATTCAGTCTGATCAATCTGCGGATGAATTACCGTAACCACCGCAAAATCGTGATCATCGATGGTAATCTTGGTTATACTGGCGGATTTAACGTAGGTGATGAATATCTCGGACTCAATTCGAAATTCGGCTACTGGCGCGATACCCACCTTCGTATTCGAGGTAATGCGGTTCATGCGCTGCAAACACGTTTCCTGCTCGACTGGAACGAAGCTTCCAAACAACATGACACGCCGTATGTTCCCTCTCATTTCCCTCAAATTGAGGGTTCAGGTCAAACCGCCATGCAGATTGTATCCAGTGGCCCTGACGCCGAGATCGAGCATATCAAGAACAGTTACCTGAAGATGATTAATGGTGCCAAACATTCAATTCTCATTCAAACCCCGTATTTTATACCGGATGCAAGTGTATTCGAAGCGATACGGCTTGCCTGCCTGTCGGGTATCGATGTACGTATTATGATTCCGAATAAACCGGATCATGCGTTTGTATATTGGGCCACGTTGTCTTATATCGGGGAGCTGCTAAAAGTAGGGGCTAAAGCGTTTATCTACGATAATGGGTTTATTCACGCCAAAACACTGATTATTGATAGTTTGGTCGCTTCGGTCGGGACTGCCAATATCGACTACCGCAGTTTCCGGTTGAACTTTGAGGTTAATGCCTTTATGTATGATGAGACGATTGCAACGACACTTGTACAGACCTTTGAGCACGACCTGCATGTATCGCGGGAGTTGTCGCTGGAGGAATACCAAAATCGCAGTTTTACGATACGTGTCAAAGAAGCTATCTCTCGTCTGCTGTCTCCAATCTTGTAAACTCGGCAGGAACCTATATAAATAACAGAACATGATTTACACAGACACTACGAGACAGAATACTCTTCCAATCGCTGTTATATCCTAAAAAATAAAAGCAGAACCTTCCTTCCCAGTAATCTGGGTAAAGAGAGGATCTGCTTTTATTATTCTACCTCATGCTTCTAATACTTAAATATGCTCTCCGCGCTTAAATCCTTCTCCAAGCACTTCATGCGCATTACTAATGATGACAAAAGCACCCGGGTCTACCGACCGGATCAGCGTTTTTAGTCTCGGCACTTCATTTTGCCCAACGACCACCATCAGCACGGTCCGCTGGTCATCGGTATATCCACCTTTTGCCTCCAGCTTGGTCAGACCACGATCCAGATCAGCCAGAATGACTTTGGTTATCGCCTCCGTCTGGTTGGAGATGATATATGCCACCTTGGAGTATCCCAGTCCCATCTCGACGGCATCAATCACTTTACCCGTCACGTACAAACCAATTAACGCATACAGAGACTGTTCCAGCGACAACACAAAGGCTGCCAAAATAATGACGGTCGCATCCATGATCACAACACACAGCGAGTAACTAAGCCCACTGTATTTCTGTACAATGCGAGCCAAAATGCTCATACCTCCCGTTGAGCCTCTGCCGCGATACACGATCCCAATCCCGAGACCCACACCAATGCCCCCGTACAAGGAACCAAGCAACGGATTGGCTGTCGGGATCTCCCAATGACTCGTTAAATAGACAAAGAGCGGTAGCACAATACTGCCAAGGATCGAACGCACACCGTACTGTTTGCCGATCAGCAGAAATCCTGCGATTAATAGCGGAATGTTAATAGCCCATTGGGTATACGCCGGTTCCCAACCGAGCCATTCGTCTCCGAGGATGGATAAGCCCGATACACCGCCAGAAGCGATTTGATTGGGCAATAAAAATAAATTAAAGGCTACCGCGATCAAAAACGAACCCACGATAATGAACAGGGTATCGATGACGTTCCGCCAAGGCCCATTCAGGGGGATGAAGGTGGTTAACCTCTTTTTGCGTTGAGGGAATGAATGCTGTTGATCTTGCATGTGTCGTGCTCTCCTTTATATAACGTATCCATAATCTTCTTCACATTTCATAAAAATGTTCAAAAAAAAGCCCCTGTATACACCAGCATGCGCCTCTGCGCACGGGTCCATACAGGAACTTGAATTAATCGGTTTCTACTTTAATTTGGCTACGCAAATAACCGTCGATGAATGCATCGAGGTCGCCGTCCATCACTGCTCCTGTATTTCCTGTTTCCACGCTCGTACGGTGATCCTTTACCATACTATAGGGATGGAATACATAGGAGCGAATCTGGCTACCCCACGAAATTTCCGATTGATCCCCTCGGATTTCATCCAGCTGTTGTTTTTGCTCTTCAATTTTACGCTCATATAATTTCGAACGAAGCATCGTCATCGCACGCTCACGGTTTTTGATCTGTGAACGCTCATTCTGACAGGTCACAACCACTCCGGTCGGAATATGTGTAATCCGTACAGCAGAATCGGTGGTGTTAATGTGCTGTCCACCCGCGCCGCTCGCACGGTAGGTGTCAATCTTGAGGTCTTCGGTACGAATGTCGATCTCAATCGTATCGTCGATCTCTGGCACCACATCACAGGATACGAAAGACGTATGTCTACGACCTGATGAGTCAAAAGGAGAAATCCGTACCAGACGGTGAACCCCCTTCTCCGCTTTCAGATAGCCATATGCGTTATGTCCTTTGATGGACAATGTCACACTCTTGATGCCTGCTTCATCGCCCGGAAGATAATCCAGCACTTCAACCTTGAAGCCCCGCTTCTCTGCCCAGCGTGTATACATCCGCAACAGCATTTGACCCCAATCCTGTGACTCCGTACCACCAGCACCTGGATGAAGCTCCAGAATGGCGTTCATTTTGTCATATGGCTGATTCAGGAGAAGCTGCAGTTCGAACTCATCGAGCTTGCCAACAATCGCAGCAACACTGTTGCCAATCTCGGTTGCCAGCTCTTCGTCGCCTTCTTCGTCAGCCAGTTCAGCCATCATCAATGCATCGTCATAATCCTGTTGCAGCTTCGCGTACTGATCTACTGAACCTTTTACGGCATTCATCTCAGCAATGACAGCCTGTGCTTTCTCATTGTCATCCCAGAAGTCCGGAGCTGACATTTTCTCTTCGAAGTTCTCAATCATCTCTTGTTTGAGATCTAAGTCAAAGAGACCCCCTAAGATTTGTTAATTTCTTGCCTATTTCACGCAGGTCCTGCTTCACGCTTGGATCAATCATGTGCAATTCCTCTTTTCATTAAGATAAGCTCCCCGCATTCGGGAAGTTCGATCAGATCAAGTCTCGGATGCATCTTCATAAGGCTGCGCATACTGTTACCAGTTGGCACGCCTGCCTTCACTCAGCGTCATATGATTATTCATATGCACCAGTCATCGGCTATGCATCCTTCACTTTATCCTATTGAACACCCGGCTGCAAGGAGCCGCATTAGTCAAACGATATAGATTAAACTAATCTATCTTACATTGGGCACTTCGATAAAAGAAATGAGACAAGAACTACTCTTGACCGTGGCAGTGTTTGAACTTTTTACCGCTGCCACATGGACAAGGGTCATTACGGCCGATTTGGTCAGAAACCTTCACCGGACGTTTCTCCGTAGGTTCACCGCTTGTCGAGATCTGACTCTCGTCCACAACAGCCTGACGCTCTTGGTTGCTTTCGATCTGTGCTTTCATCACATACGTCGCAACTTCTTCCTGAATCGAAGCGATCATCTGATGGAACATCTCGAAGCCTTCGAACTGGTACTCACGCAGTGGATCTGTACCACCGTATGCACGAAGGTGAATACCTTGACGCAATTGATCCATCGCATCAATGTGATCCATCCACTTGCTGTCTACCGCACGAAGCACAACAACCTTCTCGAACTCACGAACCATCTCTTCACCGATACGTTCTTCACGAGCGTTGTACTTGTTCTGTACTTTCTCGAACAGGTACTCGATGATCTCCTCAGCTTCTTTGCCCCATAGGTCATCTTTAGTGATGGAGCCTTCATCCAGCAATTTGCTGTTCATAAAGTCTGCCACTTCCTGAAGCTCCCAGTTCTCTGGAATATCATCGCTGCAGTGTGCTTCAACGATACGTTCAATGGAAGGTTTGATCATATCCATAACGATCTGTTTAATGTTTTCAGACTCCAGTACCTCGCGGCGCTGCTTATAGATAATCTCACGCTGTTGGTTCATCACATCATCATACTGAAGAACCACTTTACGTACGTCAAAGTTATTGCCTTCAACGCGCTTCTGCGCAGATTCTACGGCACGAGTGATCATGCGGCTCTCGATCGGCTGATCTTCTTCAAAGCCGAGACGTTCCATCATGTTCAGCACGTTGTCTGCACCGAAACGTTTCATCAATTCATCGCCCAGCGACAGGTAGAACTGCGTAGAACCCGGGTCACCCTGACGTCCGGCACGACCACGCAACTGGTTATCAATCCGGCGTGATTCGTGACGCTCTGTACCGATGATATGAAGGCCACCAACTTCAGCTACACCTTCACCCAAAATAATATCTGTACCCCGTCCGGCCATGTTCGTTGCAATCGTTACTGCACCCGCCTGACCAGCACCGGAGATAATTTCAGCTTCTTCCGCATGGAACTTCGCATTCAAGACCTGGTGTCTGATGCCGCGACGTTTCAGCATGTCTGACAGACGCTCCGAGTTCTCAATGGATACCGTACCCACAAGAACCGGTTGGTTTTTGCTATGACGTTCCACGATCTCTTCTACCACCGCTTTGAACTTGCCGTCAATGCTCTTGTATACCACATCCGCCATATCATCCCGTTTATTCGGACGGTTCGTTGGAATCTGTAGTACTTCAAGTCCATAGATTTTCTTGAACTCTTCTTCTTCCGTTTTCGCTGTACCTGTCATACCCGCAAGTTTCCGGTACATCCGGAAGTAGTTCTGGAATGTGATTGTTGCCAGCGTCATGCTCTCGTTCTGAACCTCAATGCCTTCTTTGGCTTCAATCGCTTGGTGCAATCCATCGCTATAGCGACGTCCAGCCATCAGACGACCTGTGAATTCATCAACGATCATGACTTCTTCATCCGTAACTACATAATCCACATCACGGCGCATAATTACGTTTGCTTTCAGAGCCTGTACGATATGGTGGTTGAGCGTCACGTTAGCATGGTCATACAAGTTCTCAATGCCAAATGCTTTCTCCGCTTTGGCTACGCCACCCTCAGTCAGCGCTACGGATTTCACTTTGATATCCACCGTAAAATCTTCTTCTGGCACAAGACGCTTCACAAAACGATCCGCTGCATAATACATATCCGTCGATTTTTGAGCTTGTCCCGAAATGATCAATGGTGTACGTGCCTCATCGACGAGGATCGAGTCTACTTCGTCAATGATACAGAAGAACAATGGACGTTGTACCATTTGCTCTTTGTACAGCACCATGTTGTCACGCAAGTAGTCAAATCCGAATTCATTGTTCGTGCCGTACGTAATATCACATGCATACGCATGCTGTTTCAATGCATGGTCCATACCGCTGAGGTTAACCCCAACTGTCATGCCCAGGAATTCATAGATTTGTCCCATCTCCTGGCTATCCCGCCCAGCCAAATAGTCATTGACTGTGACTACGTGTACACCTTTGGACATCAATGCATTCAAATATACCGGCAGTGTCCCTACCAGCGTTTTACCTTCACCCGTTTTCATTTCAGAAATACGGCCTTCGTGCAGCGCAATCCCGCCCAGCATTTGTACATCATAATGACGTTTGCCCAGTACACGGCGTGATGCCTCACGTACGGTTGCAAATGCTTCAGGAAGAAGTTCATCCGTCGTTTCGCCCTTCTCGATGCGGGCACGGAATTCCTCCGTTTTGCCTTTCAACTGCTCATCAGACAACGCCTGAAATTGTGGTTCCAGTTTATTGATCACATCGACCGTCTTCATCAGACGTTTCACATCACGCTCGTTCATGTCTCCGAAGATCTTTTTGACAAGTCCTAACATGGTATACCCCTTTCGTGCAAAACAGAATAGACCCCCTGCTGCCGCCATGCGACACCATCGGATGGATTGATCATCCATTCCCCCCTGGGGGTGACAAACAAAAAAACAATATAAGATGAATCAACTCCAGGTTTGCCACGGTTACTCATGAAGCTGATCCGGTGTTCACTCGAATCTGGTGTATCGAAACTTGCCAGAATTCGAGCTGTTGAATCATGTTCATGGTGCTGTGCCTGTCATTGATTATGATTAGCGATCATTCGTTGACAATTCTCCATCAGGACAATGATTCTCTTTGCATAAATTGTAACAGTTTGTAAGGGTCGCCGCAACACGCCGCAGCAGACTTCTTTGAACTTCAACCCCTGTATAAACCGAGTTTTAGTGCAAAAAATCATAGTCGTTAGCGGAAGCGACAACATGACTGTTGTATTTCCCTAGATGTTGCAAGGTGTACGTCTTTATTTGTGGGAAATATGGAAGTTTATTTCAGAATGTTTTTTCATTTTAATAATTCTACTTCGTTATATATATTCCTGCTGACTCTCAATCTATTAGACGCAACAATATAGCGAATAGTTTCATTATTTTATTTCCAGCTTCAGGCGAATACTTCGCTATCACAGGTATTTCTCTCTTCCCCCACTACATAGACAAGCAGTCGCTACGCACAAAAGAGCCCCATCCCTTAAAGGATGGAGGCTCTCGTTAGGTTCAGTTCAGGAAGCAATCAGCTCCTGCTTATATTCAATCGTAGGTTGTACTATTCAATTGAAGCGATGCTGTAAGTATACTTAACCTTGCTCAATCAGGCCATACTTGCCATCGTTCCGTTTGTAAACCACGCTCACTTCTTCATTCTCAATATTGGAAAATACGAAGAAGTTATGACCAACCATGTTCATTTGGAGGATTGCCTCTTCCACGTCCATTGGTTTCAACATAAAGCGTTTTGTCCGTACGACTTCCAAATCATCGTCATCCGTATCTGTGTCCAGTTCGGCTGTAGCCACTGTGCCTGACGGATCTTCCACGAAGAGTGTCTTCAGGCTGCCTTCCTGACGGAATTTACGGTTAATTTTCGTTTTGTGTTTGCGAATTTGACGTTCCAGCTTGTCTACAACGGCGTCAATGGATGCGTACATATCATCGCTCTCATCTTCTGCACGGAGCACAAAGCCTTTCAAAGGAATCGTCACCTCGACTGTATGCAATCCTCTTGTCGTGCTCAGCGTAACGGCACCGTCAGAGGTAAGGGGTGCATCGAAATACTTCTCGAGTCTACTCAACTTTTTGTCGACATAATCTTTCAAAGCTTCGGTAACCTCGATTTGTTGACCTCGAATACTTAAATTCATAGGGCACTCCTCCTTTATCTTTGCCACTTCATTATAACACGAATGTAAGCGCCATGTAAAAACTCCCGGTGACCGAATAATGACATCTGCTCCCGTCACATCAACCAATGTAGCTTTAACGCCATATTTCGCGATAATTCGCCATTTTCGGGCATATTGGAGTATTAGATAAAATCATGTCAGGCGCTTGATCATGTATTTAACCGTTTTGGCGGTTACTTAATCTATGATGTAAAACTATCTTTATTATGACCCTTTAAGTTCCCCTGTTTAAGTTCAAGGATTGACGGGCAAATCTCCCATATTTCAAAAATCTATGAATACAAAAAAAGACCCCGGATCACCGGAGTCTGATGCTAGCGATAATTCAATTTGGTAACCATCTAACCATATATGTAGGTCGGATTGTCCGGATGATTATAATTTGATTACGTTAGCTGCTTGCGGTCCACGTGCGCCTTCGACGATGTCGAATTCTACGGATTGACCTTCTTCCAAAGTTTTGAAGCCTTCGGATTGAATTGCGGAGAAATGTACGAATACGTCGCCGCCATCTTCAGTCTCAATGAAACCGTAACCTTTTTCTGCGTTGAACCATTTTACTTTACCTTGCATGCACTAACATTCCCTTCGTCATCAAATGAAGTAAGCTCTGGCCAAGACCCCAGCCCACAATTCAGATGATATCACCTAATCTTATCCATTGTCAATTGGTAAAGAAAATGTTTTATTGGTATTTTTTGTAGATTTATAGGGAGAAATGTTGAAAGCTTCAGGATTTAAGGCACCGAATTCATTTAGTACTTGTTCCTATACGAAACCCTTATCGAGTCTATCCCTTCCTTCGTATAACTCAATGATTAATCATGGATTGTCTTTAAAAATATGCAAAAAAAAACTCTTACATCTTCTGACAAAGGAATTAATCCTAAAATCAAAATAGTGTAATGAAGTTTTTTTTGTAATACCTATTTTCTTTTGTCCATTAAGAAACTGTCTGGCGTGTATCCTGACTCATACGCACTTCTCTGTACTTTAGCCTGTCCACGCTTATGCAGCCAATCCTGAGCCTCCAGCCGGAGCGTGTTCATCCGAGCAAGAATCTCCGAGTCCCGTTCTAACAAGCTATGCAAAGTTAACTTCTCATATTCACTAGCCGGTGTATAAGAAAAGTGTTCAATGAGTTGATCTATAATTACTTGCCGCTCTTCAATAAAGGATTCAAGTTGTTCAAAGTTTAGATCATATAAACTAGCCAGGATGTCTTTAGTCATGATTTCCAATTGACTTATACATTCTGATCTATCCATGAGCACCAGCGGATTGTTCTCCTTGACCAGCTACCATTTTGGAAGCTTGCACCCAAGTCTCACGCAGTTCAGACAAGTAACCTACTGCTTCTTCAGCCTTGGATTCATCGCGCTGAATATTCGCTTCAACGAGCAAATAATTGGTATATTCATACAAGGAAAATAAATTTTTAGAAACGTCGTACGACTGGTCCAAAGTGCTCATTAGCTCACTTATAATCGTTTGAGCTTTACCCAGATTCAGATTCGTTTTTTCAATATCCTGTTGCTGCATACTAACAATGGCTGTTTTAATAAAACGAATAGCCCCGTCATACAACATGATGACTAACTGTCCAGGATTGGAAGTTTGGACAGAGGATTGACGATATTTATCATACGGAGAAGTGATCAAAAGTCTCACCCTTTATTTTAAAATGGATTAACCTAATTTAGCTAATAAACTGGACGACTGTGCCTGCATGTTTGACATTGCTTTTTCCATAGCAGCAAACTGTTTATAGTAACGATCCTCAGTACTTGCCAGATTGCGCTGCATTAGAGCAATACGACTGTTGTATTGTTTCATTTGTCTTCCCATCGTATTTTCTTCACTGAAAGTACTTGTGACATCCGTTGTAAACCGGTTTGTACCTGAACGGTCGGATATCCGCTGGATCGCAGCAGTAACTTTATCTGATAATTTATCGAAAATCCCGTCATTCGGTGCGCTATCAGGACCCTGGAGAAGATCTATGACTGCCTGAGGATTTGAACTGAGTGCAGTTCTTAACTTGGACTCATCCTGAATAACAAGTTTTCCATTTTCTGAGTATAATCCAGTAGTTATACCCATGGCATTTAGAGGACCTAACTTTTCTGAAATGATGGACCTCATATCCGAGAGAACCGATTTAATGATGTCGTTGTTCTTTAACAATCCACTTTTGGATTTTTCAGTCCATGTTATAATTTCAGACTCTTTCATTTCTTTTTTCTGCTCATCCGTAAGTGGTTTGAAATCTTTGTATTTGGTTTCACGGATCGTGCTATTCAAAGATTTAATTAAATTATTGTAGTCATCGATAAACCCTTTAATAGATTCTAATGCTTTATCCGGGTCCGTTTGATTCTTGATGATAACAGGATTATCGACGCCATTTTTCACTGTTTCTTCCTGCAGCGTCAATGTCACACCATTAATTGTAAATGTGTTCTTTCTAATGTTCTCCAGACTTTGATTATTCACCTTAACAATCGCGTCCACACCATCTTGTACTTTAGTCAGGGGATTTGTATCCTCTTTGAAAGGAACTGCGCCTTTGAAAAGTGAAAGAAATTCATAAGAATTGCCGCCCATCTTGATCTCTTTCCCTGGATCTGCAGTGAATGTTAACTTACCTTTATCATCAAATGAAGCTGTAACTCCAGGTTGGGTTTTACTATTTATTTTACTAACCACACTAGATATGGTATCTGTTTCATTAAAAACAAAGGTCGCATTATTAATCACGAAGCTGTAACCTTTCATTTGTGCCCCTGGTTCAGGGTCCTTTCCATCTTTTAATTTCTGAAGGTCGCCCAGTGTCTGAGTACCCGTTACATCCAACCCGGCACCGTTTGTTTCTATTACTGTCTTTTTGGAAAAGAGAGCGATTAATGAGTTTTTGCCTGCAGGTGTCTCTATTTTGATATCTCCAGCGGCTCCACCTGAGCGTGAAGCGAGTGATAACTTCCCGGTTGCTTCATCGTAACTTGCAAATACATCTGCTGATAAGGATGAATTAATGGTCGATATAAAGGAAGAAATGGTTGTACTTCCGTTAAAGAGTGAATTCCCATCTTTATCCTTGAAGGTCATTCCATTGATCGTGATATCGAAGCCTTTCTTCAAGTAAGCCGTACGGTCCTCATCGCTCATTGCCGACAGCTCCACTCCATCAAGAGAAGCGAGAGTTGTATTTCTATTCACACCCTGACCCAGACCAGACGTTTCAAGCGTTTTGGCACTTGCCAGTTTTTCAACAGTGACTTTCATCTCCACTGTAGTTGCACTAGCTGTAGCATCCGCTTTTACAGCGGTCGTATTGCCAGAAACGACAGATTTATTCGCATTCAACGCAGCAGGATTACCATACTTCGTTGTTAGTTTATTGACTCGAAAATCGTACAATTTACTGCTTAAATCACGGTAACTCTCTCGCTGCCATTGCAGAACCTGCTTGTCCTGATTTAATCGGTCCAGCCTGAGATTTTTGGTAGCCATCATACTTTTGACCATACTATCAATATCCATGCCTGAAAAGCCGTTAACACGTGTAACCATTCTGCACCTCCGGATCTACATTATATCTTCTCATCCACTAGAATTCCGGCTAACTCCATCATTTTCGCAACCAGATCCAGTGTTTTTTCAGGAGGTATTTCACGAATGAGTTCTCCTGTATCTTTATTAAGGACTTTGACCATAATTTCATGTGTTTTTTCGTGAATGCTGATGTCGAGTGTTGTTTGCGGGCCCTGAAGTGATTTTACGGCATTCTCAATGGTCTTGATCAAATGCTCTTGACCAATGGACAGAGAGGCCCCCTGCTTCTCCAATTGGCTTAAACTCAAACCTTGATTCACAACTGCGTTCAATTCTTGTCGTTGTACTTCAGATGCTGAAGAAGAGTCTCCCTGTTGACTGACTGATGATGACGTTTTAGCGGATAATGAGAACTGTACATTCATCTTTACCACTACCTCCGGCTGCATATTTACTTTTTATATCGGCTCCCGTGAACGTTCTGATTAGAGCAATATGAAAAATATGTATAAAAAGACCTCGGATTGTCCAAGGTCTCAACATTTTAGTTTAATTTTTGATCATGATCGACATATAAGCCATCGATTTAAAATTGTTGCTTTCGAGTAGGTCAAGTACGTTATTCAAATAATTTGAGTTATGCTCAACGGTCTTAGCAAAAGATTGTACCAGCTTCACTACAAGCTCTGTAGTTAAACCTTTATGGAAACCAGACATACCGATTAAATGCAGTTTGATCATAGAGAAATGAACAACCATCATAACATAATCGTCGAATACTTGATTTCTGCCAAATGGGAACAGATTCTTGAATACATAATTCACAAGATAATTTTCGAGTATATATTCATGTTCCACCATGAACGGTGCATAGTATTTTTCACTCGCAGTTCTATACCGTTCAGCAATTTCTTCCTCAGTAGAATCCTCAGTATACATAATCCCATTCAACGTTTCTATAACACATTCCATGTATCTGCCGCCTCTTACGCCGTGACCAAAGCGATAATCCATGAGCTCTTTAGATAGCTTGAGCTGCAGAATGTTGTTAACCGGGATGTCCATTAACGAATTTTTGGTATTAGGGTCTTCCAGCATACTTGAATATAAGGTAATCGTATCCTCTATTGCATCATAATTATCTTCATTAACTTGAGACTGAATTTTCTGATAGAACAAACCTAGAAAGATCAGTCTCTCAGCTAATGTATAAGCACGATTTTGTAAAACTTGGATCGTAAAAATTCGTAAATTCCAGAAGTATGGCATTAATTTGTTTTTTCCGTTGGGATTATCTGTAATAATTTGCTTGTTAATCCACACTTTATTATTCAGTGGCTCTTCAATTTCATTAAATTGAATTCCCTCTGGCTTCAGCAATGTAATCCTTGCTGCCTCAGGGCAGGATAGCGTTGTTGATTTCTCAAGCACCCCGTCAATGCTATTGATGCTCCTTGGATAACTGCTGCATACGTTAGACAGATAGTCTTCTCCTAAACCAAGCTGTATTTTGCATAAGTTTTCTTCAGAAAGAAAACCACATCTTCCCTGTTCATCCATATTAATTTTCGCATATTTACGAACAGTAGGCTCTGAACGATGCCTGGAGACATTTTTATCAAATAAAGGCTTCAACTCGATATTACGAGATTTAGCATACTTTTTATAAGTTTGCTGATCAATGTCCACTCTCCAGCCAATGCAACATGAATCTTCACAAGCAGATCCGATACAAGCGAAATCCTGCATATATTCCGGAACTAGAATCGTTCTATTTTTAACGGTCATATAAACTCTCCTTATACACCTTTTGTAAATAAAAATAGATACCCTCACATGGAAGATATCTATTTTAACTTGCAAATCATTAAACTTCCGAAGGAATTGGATAACCAATTCCTCCAGAAAGAGATTAAAATTAACGAAGCAATTGCAGAACGCCTTGTGGTTGTTGGTTTGCTTGTGCCAACATCGCTTGAGCCGCTTGAGCCAAGATGTTGTTTTTCGTTTGGGACATCATTTCTTTCGCCATGTCTACGTCACGGATACGGGATTCCGCAGCAGTCAGGTTCTCGGAAGAAGTTCCCAAGTTGTTGATTGTGTGCTCCAGACGGTTTTGAACAGCACCCAGTTTGGAACGTTCGCTGGAAACAGTAGCAATCGCTTTGTCTACAATAGTGATCGCGTTAGCAGCGTTAGCTGAACTTGTCAAGTCAAGTGCTTTTTCTGCATTTGTGTTGTTCGTTCCATCTGTAACGTTGTTCGCTGATGAGAAGCCTGCTCCTGATCCAACGATACCCAGAGCTGATGCACGCATATCATTCACACCCAGCGACAGGGACTGATGCTCATTGGCACCGATTTGGAAAGAAGCAGATTTGTCCTCTGTTTGACGTCCAACAGTTTCTGTCACCGTTTTAGCGTCTGCCATTTTAAGTTTAACTGTTGCTGCGAAAGAACCAGTTGCGCCGGCACCAACAGTAAAGTCGAATTTGATTCCGTTAGCATCATATTTCAATGTGTCAGTAGCTTTAAGGGAGAAGTCAGTCGTCGACAAAGTTTTGTCACCAGCAGCATTTAGGAGTGCAACTGTAGCCTTATCTCCAGTCCAAGTCACTTTGACTTGTGCAGCGCCATCTAACAATTCTTTACTTGCGCCATCAACTGTGATATCAGTCAAAGTTGAGTCAGCAGTACCTGTTTGTGTAGTAACAGCTGTTATACCTGAATTAGTGCTGATTGCACCGTTGGTAACTAGTTTATCTCCATCTGTAGCTGCAACTGCTCCAGAAGCTTTGTACAAATCAACAGTAACAGAGTCGCCACCTTTCCAACTATCTGCCTGTTCTTTTGTGAAGGAGAAGGAAATACCGTTGTTATTGTAGCTGTATGTTTTGGTGTCCATATCATATGCTACTGTATCAGCATCTACTTTGATCGTTTTGTCAGTACTGTCTTGGGCTTTGATATCGACAGTAAAAGTACCGTCTGTTCCCTTAGTAATTACTACTTTTTGATCAGTGGTGTCTTTATCTAGAGTTGCCCAATCCAAACCGTTATCTGCTTTTCCAGTGAATGAAACATTGAAATTTGCTTGCGGACTAGTACCGCTCCATGTCACTGGATTGTCACCAACCTTAGCCGTTTGTGCCGCAGCCAAAGTTACTGTCGTTGTTGTTGGAGTTCCTGCGTTAACAACTTTTTGTTCAGACAAATCACCGTTCAACAATTTCTTTGTATTGAACTCAGTAGTGTTACCGATCCGGTTGATTTCGGAAGTCAGTTGGTTCATTTCTTTTTGCAGTTCTTGACGGTMTGGAGTTGTGTTTGTATCGTTGGAAGATTGAACGGAAAGTTCACGCATACGTTGCAGGATGGAGTGAGTTTCGTTCAATGCACCCTCAGCTGTTTGGATCAAAGAGATACCATCTTGAGCATTACGAGTCGCTTGGTCCAAACCACGGATTTGTCCGCGCATTTTTTCGGAAATTGCCAAACCTGCAGCATCGTCACCAGCACGGTTGATGCGAAGACCGGAAGACAATTTTTCGATGTTTTTGTTCGTGTTAGCAGTGTTAGTGCTCAGTTGGCGGTGAGTGTTCAACGCCGCAATATTGTGGTTGATAATCATTGAGTGTTTCCTCCCTGAAATAAGTTAGTTCCACATCCTTGTGGTAAACGCCGCGACATTAAGGTCGGCCGCCCTGCCGAAGCAGCGTCTAAATTATATATCGACAGGAGGTTTGCAACTGTTTATAGCAAACTGGAATATTTTTAATCTTTTTTTGCTCCAGAATTACGAAGCCGTTCCATAAATGCCTCCACATTGGCGGCAAGCGGTGCAGCAGACTCCCGGTTAGCTTCCTGAATCGAAGCATATATTTCCTGACGGTAGATATCGATATGTTTAGGTGCAGAAATACCAATTCGCACGGTATCTCCCTCTACCGCTAATACCGTAATCTCAATCTGATCCTGGATGATGATGGATTCGCCTTTTTTTCGTGATAACACTAACATCTCATACACCACCCTTTGCGGATTCCAATTGTTCTTCCGGCCAGATCAGACAACGTGTTTTATACCCAGACTGATGAAGCACCACTTGTTTACCCGTCTTAATCTCCGGGTTCAAAACCACGGGGGCCAGCAGGTTCATCGTAGATTGACTGACTTGCTTCTGAATCGTGACCATAGCATATACCTGGACTTGTTCTTGAATCTCAAGCTCCTCCCGATCTGCTTCCGGCAATTCAAAACTGTAATCCGGTGCAAACAAGAAGGGGTTAACCAGCAAAAATGAAAGCTCCGGTTCTTGAAGAGATTGCAAGTATATAAAAGGAGTTTCYTCCCAAGGGATCAATGCGAATTGATGCTCATTCTCGAACCCTGGCAACCCCTTAGGAAAGTGGAATATCTCCTGCTCCTGAACTTCAATGTCTCCCCAAATGCTTGTCTGTATTATCATAATAACGAAGCCTCCCATGCGAAGAATTTACATAAAAAAAAGCTGTAGATGTCTGCTTCAAGACTGTCTACAGCTCTACTTATATATTCGGTCTACATTCCTATATCAATAGCTGGCGGCGTATACTGTATCGATGCATATTGCTTCACATAGATGTCCAGTTTACCCCTCTGGTATTCGATTTCCGGCCGATTAATGGTAACGTTCATTTCTGAAACTGCTGGTGTATACTCCAGTTCCGGCGCACGGACATTGAAACGTATGTCTACATTGTCCATCGATGCCGGTCCGCGTATTTCCGGAAAAGAAGTCCCTTGCCAGTCTTCCCCAATAATATTAGCGATTGTATTGCCAGGCTTATGAATCTCAGCCAATCGATCGCCCTGCTGCACTCGATTGGCAATGTTCTGTAAAAAAATCTGCTGGATGCCCGAATATATTCGCGCATTCATATCAATCATATTTCCACCGTTATAGGCTGCAAAGGCTTTCGACTGATCCACATTCAACTCCGGAGCATGGCTTTGTACCGTCAACTTGGCAGGCCTTGTATGAAGCTGCACATCAGCCTTAGGCTGACGCAATGAAAGCTGCCCAGGGTCAGCATCAATCTGAAGCAAAGAAGGCGTTGTTCTAATCTGGAGAACGGGAAGAGTATTCATACTGCTCCTCCTTTTATCTCAAGAAATCCACAAGTGAAGGTGAAATGATCTTGGCACCGGCTGACAGGGAAGCATTATATATATTCTCCTGTATTTTCGATTTCATGATAAGTTCTGCATAATCTGCATCCTCGACCTTAGCTTGAAGGTCTGTCAAATTAACACCCAGATCATCCAAACGCCCCATCATCAGATCAATCCGATTCGTTTTCGCTCCAATCTCGGAGCGAATTGCCAACATTTTATCCATTCTACTATCAATTGTACCAAGTTGGCCCGAAAGTTCTTTTTGATCACCGTTCTTTAAGGCGTCGATAATGTTATTAAGAACCACAAACAAATTATCATCCTCAGTTTCGTTGCCAAACACTTCGTTACCCGTTACATTGATGGGAAGCTGCACACTTTCACCAACAATAAAATTAATTTTCCCTGTATCTGTGATCACAGAGGCAACATCTGTTGTATCTGAAACACCATCTGCATCTTTGGTAAACTGATATGGTTTGATATCATATGTCTCGCCATTGAAGATGTATTTACCGTTAAGCTTACTGTTTGCTACATCAATAAGCTGCTCCTTTAACTGCATAACTTCTTCCTTAACGCTATCCATGGCAGACTGAGGGTTCGTTCCGGTAGAGGCTTGAACCGTCAACTCACGCAGCCGCTGTATGATGCTTCCGGCCTGATCCATTACGGTATCATTGAAATCCAGCCAGGATGTAGCACTGTCCACATTCTTCTGATACTGTTCATTAGAAGATAACTCGGCACGGTACCGTAGAGAATAGGTGATGCCTACAGGGTCATCTGAAGGCTTGTTAATTTTGCGTCCGGTTGCCGACTGTAACTGTGTATTATTCATCTGTTGCGCATTACGGTTCAAGTTAAGCAACAGCTGTGAACTAAGCATGTTATTCGTTATCCTCATCGCTTGAAGTCACTCCTTTCGTTCATTATCTACCCACTGTACCTGTAGAGTTAATTAATTTCTCCAGCAGTTGATCGTATGTCGTCATAAAACGCGCTGAAGCACTGTATGCATGCTGAAACTTGATCATATTGGCCATCTCCTCATCCAGGGACACCCCGCTCACCGATTGACGCCGCGTTTCTACCTGTTGAGTAAGAAATTCCGTATTGGATGTCTGACGAGCAGCTTCCTGTGACTGTACACCCAGTTGTCCCACAATAGCACTGAATTGCGCACCTATTGTTGCATTACGCAAGCCATCAGCTGTCATCATCGGGGTATCCTTGAGATTGGCCATAAGGAGCGCTAATGTGTTGTTACCCTTTACTATACTTTCCGTTCCTGAGGTACTATCTGTCGTCGTACGTAATGAGGTTGCAATTTTGTTTGGATCCGCCACGATCTCGGCATTCAATGAAATGTTGCCCGCCGTGATGGCTCCCCCGCCCGCTGCGGTAAAAAATGGAAGACCTGGCGAAGTACCGCCACTTAAACTGTATCCAAGCTGATGGAGAGCATTCAGACCTTTAATGGTGACTTTCAGATCTTTCTCCAAGAACCGTTCACTGCCTGTGTAATTTTTCCCGTCTATAACTGTATTGTCTGGCAAAACCGAATTTGCCGGAATGGTGATCGTTATATTCCCGTTTGCAAGGGTATCGGCAAGAGAATTCATTTGAGTTTGGTAATCTGTCACTAAGGTGTCTCTGGATTTAATCATTCCATGAACTTCACCACTAGTAAGTGTACCTGCAGCAAATGCATCATTAAGGAAAGCGGCATCCACAGCAACTGCTGGCCCCGCACCCGCAACAAGCGTTTCTCCACCCATCTGGATCTCATAGCCTTGTGGCGAGTCCAATACGCTAATATTAACAATTTTCGATAATTTATCTGCCATCAAGTCACGTTGGTCACGCAGGTCATTAGCATTATCGCCGAGTGATTCCACTTTCACAATAGCACTGTTCAGATTCGCTATGTTACCAAGGTAACCTTGAATCTCACTCGACTTCACCTCAATGTTATTATTCAAATCTCGGTTTAGATTGTCCAGTTGGCGGCTAATCTGGTTCATTGCATCCGTAAGTGCAAGTGTCGTTTCTTTGACGATCCGACGTGCTGTTACGTCCTCCGGGTTTTTGCTCAGATCAGACCAGGATTTATAGAAGTTATCCATGACTGTCCGGAAACCCGTGTCGGACGGCTCATTGACAATGGCTTCGAGCTTTTCCAACGTATCCCGCTGAATGGACCAACTTCCGAAGTTGGTATTTTCGTTACGGTATTGGTCATCCAGAAATTTCTCCCGAACACGGGTGATGGAATCAAACTCTACCCCGGTTCCAAGTTGACCCGGTGCAGTACTGTGCAAAAATGCAAACGGCTCCATAGGAATGGATGCTTGCATATTGACTTTCTGGCGCGAGAACCCTTCTGTGTTAGCATTAGCTATGTTATGACCTGTTGTGCTAAGAGCGGCTGTCTGTGTCAACAAACTGCGTCTAGCTGTTTCGATTGAATGAAATGTAGATGTCACCTGGTTTCCCCCTATTTAATCAAGCCCGAGTGTCGAATAGACCCATTCGACCTGGATTGCCATGCTTATCAGCAGGATGCTGATAAGTTGCATCCTGTTCCGGCCTCGAAGCAAACATGTCCATCGACAGATCAATAAACATTAGCGATTGCTCGATCAGCTTTTGATTCAGTTGATTAATATCTTTCAATTCTTGTAATGTTCCCGCCAGCTTCTTCTGAACTTCAAACAATCGCTGTTTGTCAGCCGGATCAAAGATCAGCTTGGAAATCTCGGTAATATTCAGGTTCAACATTGACTTGATGCCACGCTCCTGAAGAAGTTCATGAACAGCATGTAATCGTTCTGTATCAAGCGGCTCCTGCTGTTTCATGAACTTGGATTCCTTATTCATGATAGCAATAAGCTGGTCTACATCATTTTTAACGATAATCTCTCGTTTAACCTGACTGAGTTCCAGCATATCACGGTGACTTTGCTCCATCTGCTCTAAAACTGCAATTAATCTGTCCAGTGCTGCCATTACATAATCACCTATTCCTTATCAAAAGACTTAAAATACGGTAGCAGCTTGTCGGCAAGCTTGCTACTGTCTACCTGATATGTTCCCGAGCTTACCTGCTCTTTCAACTCCTGAATCCGTTGCAACCGTCCTGCATCTTGCGTACGTCCTTGTTCTTCAAGCATCTTCATCGCCTCCGGAGAAATGGATAACTCATCCTTGCGGCGGCTTTTCTTGGCCTCAGCCTGCTGGTTGGATTCAACATTCCTCTGATATGAATTGATGGCTCCAATTCGACTCGATTCATTGATTTTCATACGAAGTGCACTTCCTTTCAGATAAAATGTAATGATTTACGTTTTTCTTTCTTTATCTTTATGTGTTTGAAATGAGTTAGGATAATAAAAAAAACCGATAATCTTTAATAAGTTTATCGGTACGTTTCAAAACATTTGTTATAGCATTATTCGTATTTAAGACCACGTTCCTATGAATTGCGCAGTTTGTCGACAGCATTGTAGGCTCGTCCGCCTACTTGGTTGTTATCCTTCTGACCTACTTCACGAGCAGCACCAGCCAAGTCTTTCGTTAATCGAGTACGGCAGGAATCACACATGTGACCTTCACGGATCAACGTTCCGCATACTTCACAAGGATACATCATATTCGGGGCGTTTTCGATGGAAATCCGTCCCTCTCGAATAAACTTCGTGATTGTTTTAATCGAGACTTCTGTCGCATCCGACAGTTCCTGTATGTTAGTGCCTTTATTCTCACGCAAATAGTCTACACAGATCTGGTATTCCTGTTCCATCTCCTTGATACAGTTCGAGCATACATCTCGGAAATTCAATGCATACAATTTGCCGCAACGAGGACAATTTCCTAAGTTCATCGCTAAAACTCCCCTCTCCAACTTCCTTTTCCGAATAGCTAATACCTATAGATTACCTTATTTTCTCATATGAAGTCCATATATTATTTACAAATATAAAATGAGGAATATTGCGTAAATATGAAATCTATTTTAAAGTCGAAATCTCTTATTTCACACGGTTATCTTGCCTTAAATAAATCTAATAGAAGTATTTTTACGTTTTGACTATCCGAGCAATGAAAATAACCAACTATGATCTGGCTAATGTAAGTGTGTATATCTCCACGGAGACACTGACATTACTTGCGGCATGTAGAATAACATGTCCACAAGCATCTAACGTACTGCCGGTCGTGTAGATGTCATCAATTAGAAGTAATTTAAATGGCTTGTTGTAATTTTGGAGCAGACTGAAGTCAAATCCATCCGGCTTGATAGAAAAGGCATGCTTCATCGTCTCGAACCGCTCGGCGCGAGACTTGAAGCTTTGTTTCCCTGTGTTGATCTGGCGCTGCAACAGATCAACACAGGGCAAACGAGCGGCGGTGGCAAGCCCTGTTGCCAGGCGCTCCGCCTGATTAAAGCCGCGTTCGGCCAAGCGCTCCACGCTCACGGGTACATACGTGACAGCGTCAGGACGCCATAGCGGCTTCCTGGTTTCTTTTTCACAAATGGAAGTCAGTTCATCACTCATCGCCTGAAAGGCCTGAATCAGTAGTGCAGTTAGCAGCGAGGCATAGCGCTCATGACCTCGGAATTTGTATAAGCTTATCCAATCTTTCATCAGATCGTTATACTGGACGGCGCTGCGATTGCAGACAAAGGAACGGTTCTGCATGTGTACACGCACACAGTCTGGACATCCAACACCGCGGCCACAGCGGTGACAACGGATCGAACGAATCCATGGAATCTGCTGCACACAACGTGGACATATCCCCGGATAATGTGAGGAAAGAACCGCACGGGTTTCGCAAGTCAGACATTGTGAACCTGGCGGGCCGAGCAGTTGGTAGAGATGTCCGGTTAAATGTTGAATACGTTCGAGCATATGAAAGATATAACTAAACATGAATTGGTTCTCCTTTCTTAACGAAATAACGAGAAGAAGTGGCGAGCTTAAGTATGTAGAAAGTTTTCAGTCAGGATGTGGGACGAGCGCTAGCTTTAGTGAAAAGCTCTAATGGTTTTGTTAAAAGATAGATCATTCTGGTGCAAATCATTTTTCATATGGAAGATTAGTCTACCGTTAGCGTGTTCAAGTTCAGGTAAGTACGTTGATGTAATGTGACTATTTGGGGACTGGTGAGTGCAGATAACCTTTCCGGCGGGCAATGGCATTCATTTTGCGAATCTGGGCTACGGCTCTGACCTGAGAGAGTGTACGGCGGGATGCGGCAAATACGACACGACCTGCCGGATCATCCAAGGAGCGCCCTGCCCGGCCTGCCATCTGTACGAGCGAAGCTTCGTCGAAAAGTCCGTTGTCCGCATCCAGAATAAACACATCGCTACGCGGGATGGTCACTCCTCGCTCCAGAATGGTGGTGGTCACGAGCAGACGTATGGAGCGTTCCCGAAATGCAATGACTTTGGCAGCCCGCTCCGCATCCTGCGATGAGGTCCCTTCAATTGAGATATTCGCAAAATTCCGGCGCATCAGGTGCACAAAAGCCTCAATCTGGGCGATACGTGTCACAAAAACAAACACCTGGGCATCACGTTGTAAGGAAGTGCGAATGTGCTTCACGATGACGGCTGGAAGCTGTTTACGCTTGATGCACTGCGCCACGGTAGGCATGTTGATCAGTTTCGGTACTGGCAACGGATGCCGGTGAAAACGGACAGGTACTTTCGCATGAGCAAGCTTGCCTAGAGCAACCTCACGTTGTAACCGGGCTGGCGGCGTAGCGGACAAATAAATGAAGTTGCCCTCTGGTTTGCAACACGAAGCGGCGGCGTGAGCCAGCATGGGATCGTTATGGTAAGGAAACGCATCCAGCTCGTCAATAATCACCAGATCAAACCCTTGGTAAAAGCGCATGAGCTGGTGAGTGGTCGCCAGCGTTAGCCGCGCGTCTTTCCACCGCTCCGAACTTCCGCCATAGAGCGTCGCGAGCGAGGTGTCCGGGAATGCTTTGGCAAGGCGCGGAGCCAGCTCCAGCACGACATCCCTGCGCGGTGTAGCGACCAGCGCTCGCCCCCCTTGATCCAGGGTGTGCTGGATCAGAGGGAATATCATCTCTGTCTTGCCGGCCCCGGTCACGGCCCAGAGCAAGAACCGCCCCGGCCCACCCCCTGCGGGCGACCGGGCCAAAAACGCAAGCGCCGCGGCTGCTGCCGCGCTCTGCGCTGCGCTTAGCCCCCACCGGGCGAGCCCGCCGCCGGTGGGGGCCAGGGCCGTGCCACGCGATGCTTCGCCGCGTGCGGGCACGGCCCCGTGCGCTGCACTGCGTAGCAGCAGCGCACAGGCACGGCTGCGCCCTAGCGCGAGGCATGCCTCGCAGTAGGCGCACGCCGCCAGGCCGCAGGCAGCGCAGGGCACGCGCTGCCTGGCTTCGCTGCCACAGCGGTGGCAGCGGGGCGCGCTTCGCGCGCGGCCGAGCCACGCGAGCCGGCGGCGCGTGGCGGGCCCTTCGAGGGCGGCTGTGAGCTGCAGCCGCCCCTGCAAGCGCGCGAGCTGCGCAGCCGCGCGCCAGCCCCCGGGCGGCATGGCAGGCTCCGCCGCCAGCAGCGCCTCGGCCTCGGCCGCCAGTAATTGGCGGCCGCTCATCCGCTCAGCCAGCAATGCTGCGCACTGCTCCAGCTGAGCCCAATGCTCGGCAGGATACGGCTTCGGCATCCCGCCAACCCTTTCCCGTGTCCCACTTCCTGTTCCTATACTTATCCCCCTTCCACCTTCCCCATCAATTCCTTTTCCCATTTGATCCCCTCTCCATTTGCCCGAACCATTTCCATTCCAACTTTTTGCTCCCGCCTGCTCAGCCCAAGCCTTTTTCGCCTCCACTTCACCCGAAAGCTGTTCATACAAGTCCAGCTTTGCGTTCAAGTAACTTTGCCACGCCTCCATCCGCCACTCATTCATGTTACGGACTGGCTCAAATTGATCTACCAGCCATGAAGCCTGACTTAACGGCAGCTGCGTGCTTAACATCAGCCATTGCTGAACGGGCTGTCCACTTATGCCCTCTAGCCACCACACCACATCCACCTGAATGTCCAAAGACATCACCATTCTCCATTTCTCACTCACCCGACATACATAAATCCCCACCTGCATCTGTTCTGCCCCCCTGTTTGTATCCGAAAACGCAAAAAAGCACATACTAACCGGCATTTTCGCCGGAGCATGTGCTTCATGTCCGTTATTCCTATCACATTTTTCTTATTTTCCAACCCATACTTTCGGTAACTCATTGGTGCTGGATTGAATATAAATAGATTCTCCTGGCTGTAATACCTGTCCATTTACTTCAAAAGTAAACGTTGTTTCCAGTGAAGTACCGTATACATCAGGAATCTCCCCTACTTCATCATAAGAATCAACACCATCCACATTTATAACATGACCCTTATGATCATTAACACCACATTTAATAATTCCATTCGTACTATGACCATCTTCTAAAGCATTCTGCCTCTCAATCTCACCGCGCCCGATTCCTTCAGCTACTGCTCTATCCATACTTAAAGGCACTGCAAACGCCAAAAACACAAACAGTAGTAACCTTCGAATATGTACTTGATTCATAGGCTCTTTTCCTTCCTAAATCATCTTCAAATGAATACTTCTTCAAGAAATCAAACGCAACCCATCTGAAAAACCATATAAAGTAATTATATGGTTCATTTTCCTGCTCGTCAATCCAACCTTATCATCATGCATTCACTCGATTAAACATTTGGAATTTCCCCAACGAATATGCGCAACTTTTTCCAGTTTTCTCAGTCTATACTTTTAAGTTAAGATTTCTGACTTCAAAGAGCTTCTTCAGGCGTCATCTGAAGTGATAAATCCAGTCTTTAACCATAGATTGCAATAAAACCCATATTCAATTTAAAGGCAGACTTGGCTACAATTACAAAAAAAAGACTACAGCATCACGCTGTAATCTTTCTCAACTTGAATCGGCATATTAATGTCTGCATCATGTAAAATGTGAGCATTACCTGCTTCCAGCTACATCACTGGAATTACGCAGATCGATGAGGCGATAGCTGTCCTTCGTCTGTCCGACATGTTCAAGTTCTGCTGGCACAGCGGGCAGATAAGATAGCTCCATGCCTTGCCTTTGCATCATCTTCTCAATAATTGTGATCGTTTCCGCCTCTTTAGGCTCGGCGACCACCGTTAGGGAAAAGCTCTTCCCACGATATAATAATTCCAGGCAAAGTGCTCGAATAATACCTTCGATCCGTCCTGCCTGATTGGAAGGAATGAGCAGAATCTGCTCGAAGCCTTCGGACTCCGGGCGGGAGATATGGCGCTGGTGCATTACATGAACGGCCATTGCCGCCAGGAAGTATATGAGCAGAATCATAGTCAAATGAGCAACCATGGCAACTGCACCTCCTCGGAAGGTCATGTTCACCCATGGCGAACATCCCTGTATACCGCAGTATATGCTGCGTATTCCGAAGGGTTACAGCCAACAACAAGTCAGTACTCGCTTGAACAGATGTTCAGCACACCCTCACACTTTGTTCATGTGCAGTGATAAAGTCCATCAACCCGCAAACCAATCCAGTACTGGAAAGGGCGCGAGTGAATAGCTGTCTAACCATTATAAAATTAGAGCGTAACCCAACCATATTTGATGGAGTTAATAACAGCCTGTGTACGGTCGTCCACTTCCATCTTCTGCAGAATGCTGCTGACATGGTTTTTGACTGTTTTCTCACTGATGAACAAAAATTCACCAATCATCTTGTTGCTCTTACCCTCAGCCATCAAACGCAATACCTCAGCTTCACGACGTGTCAGCGGATTATTGTCTCCAGCCACAAATTTAACGCCTGCTTCCTTCGAAGCTCCTTCGCTCATTGCRCCTGTCTCGTTAAGATACGTCATACGACGAAGCTGCATAATCAGTTTGCCAGTAACTTTGGGATGAATGAATGCATGCCCTTCATGGACCGAACGAATTGCATTAATCAGAGATTCTGCTTCCATATCCTTCAGCAAATATCCGTTTGCACCCTTACGGAGTGTTTCGAATACATAACTTTCATCGTCATGGATGGACAAAATAATAACCTTTACATCCGGGAACAGCTCGCGCAGTTTCTCGGTGGCTTCAACGCCGTTTTCCACAGGCATGTTAATGTCCATCAGTACGATGTCCGGTTTATCCTGATTACAGAATTCGAGCACCTGAATACCATCGCCACATTCGCCGATGACCTCAATGTCGTCCTCCATATTTAAAATGCGTTTCAAGCCCTCTCGGAACAGCTGATGATCATCAGCCAAAAGAACTTTAATTGATGCTTTTCCAGTATCACGGTTTTCCATCCTGCTACTCCTTTCCCTTATCCACGTTTGTCGGGATATGAATGACTATTTTGGTTCCCTGATTCTCTGCGGATTCAATCTCTATTCTTCCTTCTAACAGTTCAACCCGTTCTCTCATCCCGATCAGACCGAAGTGGGTGTGATCCTTGCTTTTCTTCGCAAGAAGCTCCGGTTTGAACCCAAGCCCATTGTCTTGTACGACAATTTTGACGAGCTGAGCCTGGTATGTAATTTCTACGACAACATATGTGGGATAAGCATGCTTGGCAGCATTAGACAGACCTTCCTGCACGAGACGATAGATCGCAGCCTCCATTGCAGATGAGAGACGATGTTCCTTGCCTCTTGTTTCAAAAAGCGACCGGATTTTTGTTTTTACTTCAAAATCCTGCACATACTTCCGAAGCGTTGGAATCAATCCCAGATCATCCAGTGCCATAGGACGCAGATTGAATATAACTTTTCTCATTTCTTCAAGACTGGAACGAACCTGGCCTTTCAAATCTACTATTTCGGCCTGGACCATCTTAAAATCCTGCTTCATGAGCATTCTTTCTACAATTTCCGTCCTAAGCACTAGATTCGCAAGCATCTGCGCAGGCCCGTCATGAATCTCCCGGGCAATACGTTTCCGCTCTTCCTCCTGGGCCAAAATTATTTTCAATCCAATCATTTGTCGATTCTTGGCAGACTCGATAATCCGGGTCACTTGACCCAGCTCTCCTGACAAGTATTCTAGCACAACGCCCATCTGTGAACCAATTGTCTCGGCACGCTCTACAGAAGCCTCCACATTTTTGGCACGCTTCTGCAGATCATCCCGACGGGCCTTTAGATACATTTCCTTCTCACGATAAATCATCAGATCCAGCTGAAGTTGTGTCGCTTTTTCATACGCCTGCTTGATATCATGCTCCGAATAACGGACAAAGTCACGACTCACTTCTGTAAGCCGGATCCGGGAACGGCGGTAATTCAGCTCCAATTGATCTACTTTCTCGATCGTTTCCGCCGTTTCCTTCAACACTGACTTGAGCTCCTCGTTGAGCGTCTTCAGCTCATCACGAGTGGAGTCCATAATTTCAAACATTTGATATTTGCTGTTTTCCATGACTTGTATGGCGTTTTTTATGACGCGGTCTATGGCATCGGCTTGTAAATCCACGTTTGTTCGACTCCATTTCTATCGTTTCCGGTATATATCATACCATATCACGATGAGATGGTAACGGTCTTCGTGTTCTGTTCCCATTTTACAGTCAGCCCAAGTTGCTCGGATACGAGTCTGAGAGGGACTAAAGTCCTACCCCCACTTACGTAAGGTGCAACTGTTGCGCTCTGTCTTTTGCCATTGAGAACAAATTCTTTCTGACCTACCACCAGATCGATCAGCTTGCTTCCGCGAATGACAGTGATTCGCTGATTTTTGCTATCCCAGTTCGCCTGTCCGCCAAAGGCATCCAGTACGTGTTTGATCGGCACATATGTTGTTCCATTTTTAATGACCGGTGCTGCATCAATGGACTTTGTTGTCCCGTTTACTGTCATAGACTTCTGTCCAAGTACCAATGAAGCAGTCCCCGCAGGCAATCCAACTTCGCTGGATTTGGAAGGCATGGTGAACGCAATGTTGTCGAACGCAACCGTTCCTGTCATTGCGCGCTCATCCTGTCCCTCTTCCACGTTAACGACGTATACACGCTTCAGTTTTGCCGGATAAGCCATATTTAGCCCATTCAGGTCTACATTTACCTTTTTCCAGCCATTCCAGTCGATTGCTTTGGCGAGATCAGCATATACCGTTTTACCTTTGGCATCTGTAAATTCCGCACGCAGCCAGTTCAGGCTCTTGTCGCCCATCACATCCATCGACATCGAAGTTGCAGTTGCAGATACGTCTCTACCTGTTGAGCCGTTCAGCTCAGCGTAGGCGTACATTTTACCGGTTCCACCTGTCATATCGTAACTGAGTTGCAACACCTTGGAACCAGCCTTTTCACCCGTTCCTGCTACGACTGCGGCTGATCCGGTTACACCTGCTGCATTTGTGGTGAAGTTAATCGGATAGTTCGCGTTTTCGAAATTCTCCCAGATGGTTTCGCTCGCTGCTGCAGAGAGTACAACAACGGTGCTGTAACCATCATAACGGCCGATCGCATAACCCACCTGTGCTCCATCATTCACAGAGGATACCGTTAACTGGTCACCTGCCACTTTTCCTTTGAACCCGATGAATTCCCATGTCAGAGAATCGGCTGGTACAGTCACGCTTTGCCCACTCTTCGTTGTAGCCGTCACCGGAATAGAAACGGTTGTACCTGATTGGAGCGAACCAAGACCAGATCCAGCTGTCAGGGAAGCCAGCTCACTACCGCCCAGTACCGTGACTTTGATCGAAGATGAAGCTCCGCTGCTTGTAGCCGTCAATGTTGCTGTACCTGGCTTCACACCTTTGACCGTTCCGTTGCTGACGCTGATAATTCCATTATTGCTGGATTTCCAGGTCAACGGAATATTGCCTGTCGAGATCGGGTTGTAGTACGTGTCATAACCTTTTGCAGAGTACTTGCCTTCCTGACCTGCAAGCAACGTCTGGCTGCCGCTTACCGCAAAACCTTTCAGCTTACCTTCAGGTGCTGTGGAGAATACACCAAGTGTATTTACAACTTGACGCTGCTCGGTACCATACTCGGTATTAAATGTCAGACTGGCTGACTGTTCACCTAGCGGACGTGTAACCATCGTTGTTGATCCGCCGCCATCCAGATTCATACCTTTCCAAACCCCGATACTCGTCATGAACGACTGCAATTCGGTCAAGGACATACCGCTGCTGTTGCCGTTTTTCTCGGCTGCAATAATATACACATATCGCCCATCCTGAGAATATCCTACCGCGGTTCTGGCACGAACACCACCTATGCCGGAAGAAGCAATATTCCGCGAGAAGGAAGCAGCCTGACCTCCGTTCACCAGAATCGTATGACCGCCAATCATCATTTCCAGATTATTCGGGTCAACAGACTGTCCTGTCGTTTTGGCAACCAACTTGTAATCTGCTCCAACTGTTTGTCCAACAGACAGGTGACTCATGACCCATGTTGCCGCTGTACCATGTGCACGGAGGATATACCCGTCCGGCGGTACGGTCATATTTAAGGCCTTTTTATCCGAAATTTGCGTGATGACACCATTCTGAACGAGCACCTCCGTCGGTGTGGTGGAAGGATCATTCGGACGTTTGGTCGACGTCCATGCAGGTGTATAAATATACATGGAGTTCACATGGCTGTATGTACCCGCTCCCGTTTCAACCGTATAGTCCTCCTTATTTATCCCACGCAGAGCGAATGTTGAACCATCCTGCGCCTTTACTGTGCCGTCAAATGAATATTCATCGATCATCGGCTTGCCATCTTTGGTTACCGTGAGGGCATACATGCCCTTCAGTTCCGAAGGCGTAGACACCAATACACCGTCAGATACCTGGCCGCCAATCGGTGACATTTCCCCGGATACGTTAAAATAATCTCCGTTCACCGCAGCCACTGCGCCGTTTTCCTTCGCCATACCACCCGTGCTCTGTTTGCTGTTTAATTTGCTGCCTTTACCTGTCATTACATCTAACTTCACGTACGGATTTTGCAAATCTACCTGAATCACATCGGCAAGCACATTCACTTTTGAACCTGAACGTGTTGTCGTATATCTGTATTTCATGAGCTTCGCACCCGAAGTCAAAATTTCTTCCCCGAGCTTGCTCGTATTCGTCGATGCTGCTGCGGCTACGGATTGCCAGGAAGTCCCTGACCACATCTGTCCACCTGCACTCATTACAGGTGCAATCCAAATCACACCTGCCAGTGTTACAATTGCCCATTTCTTAGCCTTGTTGTACTTAACGTCTTCTCGCTGTTTCCCATGTTTCCCCAGCATGTTCGAAACGTCTCTCCCATCTTGTATATCAATCTTAGATATCGCACATATTCTGCCGTTCGACAGTACATAGAGCGATCTCTAGCATACCCTTCTATTAATAGACTGTTTTTAGTAGAAAAAGTTACGCCCCAAGCCAAGAATAAGGTATAAATTGGCTACTATATAAGTTGAACTAAAGATTTTACACGGCCAACTCCGATGACAGAATAACCTTCCAATCGCTGTTATCCCCAGATTTTTTGGATTCCCTTTTCCAAGGGGGAAAATCCGGTGATAAAGGCGAACGCTCCGCTTTTTCAGGTTTTTTCTGTCCTCTCCGTTATTGTGTAAAAGAATAGTTCAACTTATATAGTTTGAGATTCGTCTTCCATCCACAAAAAAAAGACACTTCAAGAAATTTACTTTCTTGAAGTGCCATCCACTTATAGATAACCCAATTGATCCAGAACCCGTTTGAGCATTACCGCTGCTTGCGCGCGACTTGCATTGCCTTGAGGTGCAAACGTATTACTTGTCATTCCTTGAATAATACCTGCTTGTACCGCTTTGGCAACGGAATCTTTGGATTGGATTTTTTTGTTGTCTTTGAACTTGGACAGTGTTGAATTCGCCGAGGATTGCAGTGATAGTGTTTTCCCCCCGTAATTCATGGCCCGTGTCATCATAATCGCCATCTGTTCACGGGTAATCGGATGATCCGGCTTAAACGTGCCGTCCGTATTCCCCATAATGATTCCGGCCTCTGCTGCAGCACCAATATAAGCACTTGTGATGTTGCCGCCCCGAACATCCCGGAAACGACTGACTGCACTAGCTTCTCCCTTTAATCCAAGTCCTCTCGCTACCAGTTCGGCAAACTCTGCACGGGAGATGTTCTCATTGGGACGATAATAGTTACCGTTAGGCGTGCTGATAATCCATTTAGCAGATAATTCCTTGATCACCTCGCTTGCCCAATGTGACGAAGTGTCTGGATAACTGACTGCGCGATTGATCGGCACAACTGCCTGGTTACCATTCAGCTTGGCTTGAATAACGACTCCGCCTGGTGTGCTTTTGAAAGAACTTGGTACATAGGACAGCTGGAACGTTGTCATATCCAGAGCAGCCATGCTTGAAGTTAGGGTTGGTGTATTAGCTGCTACTTGCATGGATAACCCACTTTTAAGTTGCTGCTCCATCTGTTGTTCTCCAGCACCTTTACTTGCAAACACATGTACATCTGTGTAGTTGGCGAGCTTCTGTGCACCTGCCCCAGCGATCAAACTTTCCATCGTACCCGAATCTGATAGTGGCATAGTTTCTAGTTGAACGTACAAAGAAGGTAACACCGTCTTGGATGAACTGCTCTCGTTAATTGGCATCAAAACCGATGAAGCTGCAATCGTACCCACGCTGCGGCTCATTCCTGCCAAATCCAGATTGGACAGCGCTACTGTCCAGAGACGGTCACCATATTTCACTCCAACCGTACCATTGCGGTAATTCCCGGCAAGTTGGGTAAGTGTCGTGATTGGAAATCCAACATACGCAGAGTACTCGCTATCTGGAACCTCAAACACAACAGGCTGGCTCAGCTTGCCTGATGCAGATGCATATTCGAAAGCCTGGCTTAACTTCGCCGCATCTACATTAAATTGACGAGTCGTACGATTGTAGTGCGACATCGCGGAAATCGAAGAGGCTGTGCTGTTATTCATAACAAGCAGGGACTGTCCGTAACTGGATGCATCCAGTTCATTCATCCAAACCGGACGTCCTCCTGTCTGATTCGTTGCAGGCAAGTTGCTGCTGCTCTGCTGTAGTGTCAGCGGCCCAAAAGCCGGCACCGTTGTATTGGACGAATCTCGCAGGGGTACGGCTCCAGGCCTGTAACTAATCGTACCTGAAAGATTGTCCGTACCTGTGTTCGAGGAAAGCTCCAGTTTCAACGTTACTACAGATCCAGAAGCAGATGCTGACAACAACTTGGAACTGCCATTGTTCAGCAATACGCTGAATTGAGCTAACGTTAGAGCAGTCTCCGGCTGAATCGCCTCACGGAATTGAATCTGGATCGTATCCCCCTGAATAACAGCCGCCACAATTTTGGCATTGCCATAGGTATAACTGACAGGAGTCAGATTAATATATCCTGCAGGATTATTATTCAGATCGGTTAACCGCATTGATCCAGGCACATAGGATAACGATACGTTCTGTGTATCTTTAACCGGTGAAGCAAGAGTCAGTGTAACGAGATCATCTTCGATCTCTGAATTGCTTACAAAAACAGGCTTACCGTCAACGAGTACCGAGTACTGGCTGTTCTGTGGTTTATTCCCCGGTTTCAACGGCTCATTGTACCGCATCCATAATGTATTGCCACTCACTTCTGCGCTTCTGAACTCAGGCGGCTTGGTGTCAATCGAATTGCGGACATAGAACCCGGTGAACCCGGCAAGTGTCTGACCACGGCTATCTTTTACAGGCCAAGAACCCGGAGTATATGTGACACGAACAACCTCGCCATCCGTAATCGATCGGCTCAGATTAAGAGTTACGCTGGAGCTGTTATTAACAGAGATGCTGTTCACCCCAACAGCGATCTGATCAGCGGTTACGCTAAACTGTCTTGCGGCATCACTTGAAGTAACGTATACCGTTTCAGGATAATACAGAGTGATCGTGCTGTAATACACACTTCCTTCCCGCGGTTTCGACATCACGGAGTCTAGCCCGTTATCTACGTCACGTGCGCCAAACGACGCAGCCGCATTGTTAGACTGATCCGTAACCCGGTTGCTCGTTCCCGGTGTGTATGCAATTCGAACAAGCTGCCCTGCTGCTACACCCGTATCCAGGACAACATATACACTGTCACCCGAGGTGTATGTCTGGCTGATATTACGTTTCTCACCATTCACCGTTACAGCATATGAACTGCTAAGGGGGTTAATGTTGGACAACCACTTGTCATATGTCAAACGAATCGTATTATTGCTATGCATACTGGCATTTTTCAGGGCTGGTGCGGTTGTATCTTTGCTCAGTGTTTTGAATGTCCATGAAGTCGAACCGTTCAGTCCCGTAAAGATGTTGCCCGCTCGATCCCGGTATGCATTGGCAGGCAGGTCTACCACATAAGTGGTGTTGCCCTCCAGCTCGCTTGTAGGCGTAATGATCAATTGTCTGCTGTTAGAGCTATTAAACACAGTTCTCGTTGAAACAATCGCTCCATTGGATTTCTTGAGAACAGGAGCTATAAAATACCTTGTATCCAGTTCCTTATTAAAGGTCACACTTAAGCTTCCAGATAAAGGTACGTTCGTAGCCCCATTTATAGGTAATAGTGTGCCAACCGTTAGCGCAGTTGGATCAGAAATAATGTTAAATCCCCACACATTACCACTGATGCCGCTAATATCGTTTTTATTGGCATCCTGCAGATAGCCTTCGGGCATAACGATATAGTATGTAGTATTATTATTCCAATCTTTGTCTGGATCGATCTTAATCGTGTTTGTCCCTAAACCTGTGATCCGAGGTGCTCCAGCATTAACCGGAATTTGTTCAAAGATCGTACCGCCAACCCGGCCTTGATAGATGGTCATTGTACCTCTGCCAGCCGTTACAGGTCTGTCAAATGTCATTACGATATCGGTCATCGGAGTCATAATCGTTGCATTATCAGGAACTCTGCTGACGAGCGCAGCAGATCCAATACCTTGTGTACTGAATGTCCATTCTTTCTTGGTCAAGCCTGCAAAAGGTGTATTATCATCCGCATAAACCAATGTTTTATTATTAATTTCTACGTAGTATGTAGCGCCTGGAAGCGGTTTGGAAAGTGTAATGCTTACACGATACCCGCTGACTGACGAATCTGCGCCAGCTCCAGCATCCGGTGTAGGAGGATCGGTAATAGGTTGCTGCGGATCAATGGTTACTTGGCCACCGGTTGAGAGGATGGAATCGACGACGAAATCATCATCCAACCGTTTCACCAAAATCATATTATTCGCAGTATCTGCCTTCTTCACCGGTCTATCAAAATCAATGATAAGCGGAGCAGAGGTATCTACATTCGTTGCTTTGGCTGCTGGTATCGTATCTTTAATACCCGCAGCAAGTTCGTTAGCGGCATAAGAGCGCGACTCAGCGCCATTCCAGCCGGTAAGCCAGCCTTGAGCAGTTAATAGTACAATTAATAATCCCAACATGCTCTTTTGAGCCATTTTTCTCATATTCACTGACGTTCCTCCTTATTCCCATGACTTCATATGTCTGATATACAGACCTCTTTATGTATTTCGGTTACAAAAGGAATAACTGTTAGTTATTTGGGGGTATTTCCCATAAAATATTTAGGGCTCATTGATCAATGAATAACTTCCACTTCTAGTCTTAGTGAAGAATACAAACAGAATAAAAAAGCCTTCATTGCGTTGTTATCTGAGACTTCACAAGTCAAAGATTAACAGCATATGAAGGCGTCCATAGGATCAATTACATTCTCCAAGTTATTTACGCTTTACAAATAACGAAATATCGATCATTAATCCAACGAGAAACCAACCGATATACACCAGATATGCCCCTTCAAATGGATTAAACCAGGAAATAATACTGAGCTTTAAAGTGCCATAACGGAAAAAGGTATATAAAATAACAAGTACAAGAGGCAGAATCCACAACGAAATAGATCTGAGCGAAAAGAATTGCTTCATTTTTGATCACATATCCTTTCTATGCTCCAGAACATGCAAACGCAAAAGCCCCTCCACATAGAAGATCACACCCTACTCCTATTGCAGGATTTACAATGTGCCAGATGCCGCAATATGAAACACATGCAAAAACACCAGTTAAACTACAGGCAAAGCTTTTTCCGTTAAATGTAAAGTCATTTGCAGAGTAATCCATACCATTACCAATAGAGTAGTTTTTATAGTCTAGAACAAGACTGAAATTTTGATCTTCATCAATATGAACTACACTTAAATCAATTATTTTTTTATTTTTAAGATCTATCCAAGCTGACTGTGTTATAAGTTCGCCTGACAGCTCATTCTCCAAAACAGCATATTTGACTCCAATATATTCATAGGCAACACCATTTATCTCAACATTTTTAAATCCTTTATACATCTCTGAGTTGCTTAATAATAGATATTCATCATATTGATAATACTCTAACTCATCATTATACTGTTGAAGCTTCTGATCCATTAAAGAGTTAACATACAGCCTGTCTCGGTTAGAAAGAGAATCTACGATTTCAACGCCTTCGGCTTTCAACTTCTGCCTGATCTCTTGAATACTCATATTCCCACTTTGAGAGCACTGGCATTCGTCAGATGGCTCCGCTTTGACAACATTTGATTGTCCTCCAACAAGAAATAATAGAACCAAACTCAACACAACCGATAAGCATATTAATTTCTTCAACATTGAAATTACCTCCTCATTAATTTGTATTTCAAATCATGATGTATGCATATGTAGCAAAGAAAAACCTAACCTCCTTTCCATAATATACATTATTTATGTTATTTTAAAAAAATAAGTTTGTAAACCTTTTCTTATTTTATTTATCAAATTTTGAAACAAAAAAACTCTTGATCCCCAATGGGAATCAAGAGTTTTAGATTTTGCCCGAACGTATTACAGTCCCGCTTGTGTTTTCAACAGTTCTGCTTTGTCCACTTGTTCCCAAGGAACATCGAGATCTGTACGGCCAAAGTGACCGTAAGCAGCCGTTTGTCTATAGATTGGACGACGCAGATCCAACATACGAATGATGCCAGCTGGACGAAGGTCGAAGTTGTTACGTACCAGCTCAACTAGCTTCTCTTCGCTAACTTTACCTGTTCCATATGTGTCGACGTTGATGGATACCGGATTAGCTACACCAATGGCGTAAGCGAGCTGGATTTCCACTTTGTCGGCCAGACCCGCAGCAACCAGGTTCTTCGCTACATAACGAGCGGCATAAGCTGCCGAACGGTCTACTTTTGTCGGATCTTTACCCGAGAACGCACCACCGCCATGACGTGCATAACCACCATATGTATCAACAATGATTTTACGTCCAGTCAGGCCTGCATCACCCTGAGGTCCGCCAATAACGAAACGCCCAGTCGGGTTGATAAAATATTTCGTCTGCTCGTCCAGCAACTCAGCTGGAACTACAGGCAGGATTACTTGCTCTTTGATATCTTTCTGGATTTGTTCCAGAGTTGTTTCTTCCGCATGCTGCGTAGACACGACAATTGTATCCACACGTACCGGCTTGTCACCGTCGTATTCAATCGTCACTTGTGTTTTACCATCTGGACGCAGATATTCGAGCGTACCGTTCTTGCGCACTTCCGCCAGGCGGCGTGCGATACGGTGAGACAAGGCGATTGGTAACGGCATCAGTTCTGGTGTTTCGTTGGTTGCAAAACCAAACATCAGACCTTGGTCACCTGCACCAATGTTTTCCGTTTCACGTGCCATTTGCTCTGGATCACGATGCTCCAGCGCTGCATTGACACCTTGTGCAATATCAGCGGACTGTTCGTTAAGTGACGTCAGTACCGCACATGTATTATAATCGAAACCGTACTTGGCACGAGTGTAGCCGATTTCCTTCAGCGTATTCCGCACAATAGCTGGAATGTCCACATATTCAGATGCAGAGCTGATCTCGCCAATAACAAGCACAAGACCTGTCGCTACCGAAACTTCGCACGCTACACGAGCATTGGGATCATTTGCCAGAAATGCATCCAACACAGCGTCCGAGATTTGATCGCAAATTTTATCCGGATGTCCTTCAGTTACAGACTCCGATGTAAAAAGATGTCGGCCTTTAATAGACATGAAGTTTCAACCTCCCATAACTATAGTATGGCGATTGCCCGAACAAAACATAACGGCGATTCGTTCACTAGACCCTCGAAGGCGCTTTACAGTAGAATAAGGACACTGATCCGCAATCACGAAGACAAGGATTTTTCAGGTAATTGCCTTAACAAAAAATCAACCTTTCCCTAGTGGAAAAGGTTGCATACCTCATCTGCCATCTTATCGTATTTGTCAAGTGGTGTCAATTAAGGACACTTAATGTATGAGTTCTAGAGGTGCTGTTCTGCCTGACGAATCAAGCGTTTGGTGATCTCTCCACCAACCGATCCATTCTCCCGGGATGTGAGATGTCCCCACCCTTTATACTGTCCGTATGAATGATCACTAATCGCGCCAAGCTCCCCGCCGAATTCGGTATCTGCACCTGCCAGACTTCCGCGGCCGCCATATCCTACATTCAAACCAAACTCGGCAGCAATTTCATACTTCATCTGATCGAGCATCTGACGACTTTCCGGTACAACCTTCTTATTACTTCTAGCCATTGTTCCTGCACCTCCATATGTTGTTGTCTACAGGTATAGAGTGAGCAGGAACATGCCCGGCTAGCCGTATTAATGATTGTTAGAACTGGTTAATCTGAGCAATAAACCGCGTATGAAAGAGAATAATTCCGTGCCAAACTGCACAACCTACTTCAACGTATATCCACCACGTACCATAACTGTCAGGCTGTATTTGTTACCATCCAGAACCGTAATGCCACGTCCGTCCTTTGGAAAAGAAAGTAGGTGATTGGTCGGCGCAGCCTGACCGTTCGTCAGGTCTATCCCGTCCGTCAGATCGGCTACACCATTGATACCCTCACTGACGATCACGGCTTTACCGCTACGTACAATGAACTCCGCGCCGGATTTACCGAGCAGCTGTTGACCCGGCTTCACGGTTACAATCTCCACGGCATCGGTTGCACCCGATACCAGTGGTGGCAGTCCCGGATCTGTGCTCGATCCACCTGTGTTGCCAGTTCCTGCAGATCCATTGTTGCCAGCGGATGTGTTTGGAGTTGTCCCAGTGTTCCCATTCGTTCCATTACTCGTGCCATTACTAGTCGGAAGCTTCCCACCCAAAGCTTGTTGAATCTGCTGATCAACGTAACTCTTCGTTACCACCGGGTCATCTGCGGTTCCTGGCTGAATGGTGCCTGCACCGATGGCTGTACCGTTATATACCGACCCGACCCATACCCCAACACCAATCGTCAGCGCAGCCAGAGATACTTTCATATATGGTTTCATCTGTAATTTGTTCCTCCTCTGGTAATCTATTAACTTTAACTATAGAGAAAAAAGAGCGATGGGACAAGCAAAACCTCGCTCCCATGCATAGGGAAGCGAGGTCTGCAGCTGTAAAAGCTGTTGAAGATGATGATACCAACTATCGATTAGAGTTAGAATTATTGTTGTTACCGTTACCGTTATTGTTGTTCTCTGAACCCTCTTCCGGGAATAAAGGCTCCTCTTTTGGCAACTTGGATGTGTCATAGCTGTATCCTTGTTCTGCCAAGCGGATACGTTGCCCTTCAAATACATCATAAAGTGCAACACGATATGAACCACCACGGATTTTATCAAACACCCTGTCATCAATACTCCAGGTAAACGTCTGGTTAATACCTGTTTTCAGATCCGTGCCTAATCCAAGCTCCTTGTCAAATACCTTACCCGAACCGTCCGTTACGGACAGGATGTATTTATGTGCACTCTCGCCGCTATCTACCGCCTCTTCCTGAGTTAGGGAGTAGATCATTTCAAATGACACCGCAGTACCGCCTGTCAGGAAACCTCTAATATTGGCGCCTGAGAATTTGAACGGATACAGATCAATATCATTTAATGATGACAGTACCGGCAACGATTTTGGCTGAATTTCGAAGGAAGTGGCATTCACATAAGCCGTAGCATCGCCATCGCCTGTAACGAATTTGTTATCCGCGACCCCTTCACCCACGATCAAACGCATATCAGATAACGTTTTGACGCTTTTCGGCACTTTCGCCCAGAACGTTACAATACTCTTCTGACCCGGTCCTGGAATACGGTTCGCCTGCTTCGCTTGTGCTTTGTAATACATACCATCAGCTGTTTTATAGTAACCTACCAGTTTGCCGAGACCATTCTGTCTCAGTGATTTATTGGTCATCTCGAACTCGGTATATACGATATCCGAAGACGCGCCCGGGTACACATAAGTTCTACGTACGCCCAGCTCGGTTTCTTTCTCCGATGTACCTTGCGTGAAGAATTTACCTGAAGACACATAAGCCAGCGGTTGAATTAGTCCAGAGGTAGTGAGCGTAATCCAATCGTTTGTCTCTTGTTCCCCTATTTTTTCCAGCAAAGTCAGCTCCAGACGTTGCATGTTAAGCTCTGATGGAATCTTCGTCAGGAGATATGCCTCCGTTACCATACCTGGACCCAGCAGTTTCCCGCCTTGGGCTTGAATCAGTTTGGTATCCCCGTCGATGCGAGCCGAGTCAATCGTAAACATTGCGCCCAGCTCCGGCAATTGTACCGTCTTCGCCGAAGCGTTACGGATCGTCACCTTGGCCGCAATGATATCACTATCCGTCCATGGAAGACGCTGCAAAGAACCTACCGACACACCAAAGGTTCCTTTGCTGTTTTTGATTACCGTCTCCGTAGTAAGTCCGTCCCCGCTCGTGACCGATTCAGGAATGGTGTAGATGCCTACAGGATAGGAGAATTCAAACCCGGAAGCACCTGTACTCGTGCCCGTTCCTTCTTTGCTCTCGTCCTTGGAGGACGGAGTCATCACCACAAATTTGATTTTGCTTGTATCACCATCTCCTTGGATGGTCGAGGTCAGCTTAATTGTCTTGGTTGATCCTGGTTTTAACTTCAGATCATCCAGTGCCTTGGTTTCGATTGGATAGGAAGTACCATCTTCCGTACGAATCTCCAACGCATATTTAGGTATCTTCACTTCTTTCTTACCTTGATTCTTCAACACCCATTGCATCGTCAGATCGTATTCCTCATCTTCTCCACGTATACGAGCAGATTCCAGAAGAGTCGATACTGTCTGTCCATCAATCGAAATCAGGTTGGGCTGATTCGCTTCCGTATTCACATTGGTTTGACTTGCTTCAGGAAGCTGTAATGCAGCTACAGGCAGAGCAGTCTTCTCTTCGCCCTGTTCTTCCACAAGCAACAGTTCAGACTTGTCCAGCTTCACCGCCGTCGGTATAGAAGCCATTAAACTTAACGTTTTGTTCGCTTGTGCCTGAATGCTTATACCTGTGCTATCCTTGTCCAAAGTTAACGGATAATTCGTACCGCCTGGAGCACGTAAAATCCATTTCACATTAGGATTGTCCAACAGTTTATAGCTGATGTTGCTCAGATTCACGCCAACTTTAACATACTGTTTCTTATTCTCACCCGGGTACACTTTGATACCGGAAACCTTCACTTTAACAGCTGAATCACTAAGACGAACGGTCTTCGTTTTGCCTACGGGTGTCGTGATACTGTACGAAGCAGGAACAACAAATTTCCCGACGGTACTTTCATAGTTCGGCTTACTGAAGTCCCATTTCACAATCAGGAAGTTCAGATCATTCAGCTTCACTTCACGTCCAACCTTCATAACATAAGTCAGATCGACCGTAGAGCCAGGGGATACAGACTTTTTCTCCTGATCCTTGGCAATCAGCTTCGGCGAGAAACTTGTGCCTCCGCTAGTTTTTACTTTACTCCAGTAATCCAGCATCATCATCGGTTTACTGTCATTGTTCTTATACGTCAAAGTATACGTCACGGTATTCCCGTCATTCTGGGACAGAATATTCACGTCCGTCAAGCTCACCGTACTGCGAGCCGTGACCTTCACCGCAGGCACATTCGCCAAGGTATGTACGACTTTATTGGCAGCAGCCGACTTCTTGTTCGCTGCCGAATTATTTGCATTACCGGAAGCCGTCTTGCCCGTATTCGCCGGACTTGCTGCAGCACCAATAGTTCCCCCACTCGAACTGATTAACAACACACTCGATAACAAAGTCGTTATGACCTTTTTATGATCCACTTCCAAACCTCCCATAAGTTGCTTGTTGCTTTATAGTATAAACGTTTGAGAGGGTAAGAAAGTTACGATGTTGTTGGTTTTAGTGAAGTAAATACTGAAACAATATAGTGGACTACTAAAATATCACATTATCGTATCCATATTCTTTGTCGTAAAATATGTGGCGGATTGCGTTGCCTGTATACCATTTGCACGTATATATAGCGCATCTTTCACTTGTACCGCATGCACATCTGTATAATCACCTAAAAAGGTGACTATAATCTTGTTTCCTTCTACCGCTGTTGTGTAATCTACCATCGGAACCAGTGTAGGTACATTTGTTAACCCTATTTGCTTGATCGTTAAATCATATGCGTACAGGTCTGCATCTGCTGTATCCAAATTCTGATTGAAGGGAATGTTGATTTGTTTGTTCGTTTGATCAATAAATGTCCCCTCGGCTAAGCTTACTTTAAGAACTTCGGGATTAGTATGTATATTCTTTGTTGCATAGTATACGGGGGATTGCGTTGCTGGTATGCCATTTGCACGTATATATAGCGCATCTTTCACTTGTACCGCATACTCATCTGTATAATCACCCAAAAAGGTAACTATAATCTTGTTCCCTTCTACCGCTGTTGTGTAATCTACCAATGGAATCATTGCAGGTGTGTTTGTTATACCTATTTGTTTGATCGTTAAGTCTAATGCATACAGGTCTGCATTTGTTGTATCTAAGGTTTGACTGAAAGGTATTTCAATTTTTTTATGCATTYGCAAAATCTCTGTTCCCATTTCAAGGCTTACTTTAAGAATACTGGCATTATCCTCTACTAACACTATTTTATTTTTTGATACAAACTGCTCAGCACTATCACTCGTCATGTTGCCAGAGCCAGATGCAGCGACAACAATTCCCCCACTCGAACTGATGAATAAGATACTTGATAACAATGTGGTTATGACCTTTTTATTATTCACGTTGAAACCTCCTTAAAGATGTTTGTTGCTTTATAGTATAAACGTTTAAGTGGGAAGAAGGTTACGGTGTTGTTAGCTTTATACAACTCACTACCAAAAGTCTACATATAAAGAAAAACTGTTAGAGAATATTATTCTCTAACAGTTTTTTAATAATGCCAGTTATTAAAGAGTTTCTACAACTGGTGTAGTGGAGTTATTAGGTTTCAAAATGGAAACTTTAGTTCCAGTTTGAGATCCGGCAGCACTATCCAATGCATCATTAGAACTCACTTCAACTTTCAATTCTGTTTTAGCAGCATTTAAAGTGATTTTGTCAGTACCAATAGTTTGAACAGTACCATTTGTTTTTTGAATAGCTACACCATCAAATGTGTTAAGTGCTTTATCAACAGTGATTGTGAAGAATGCAGATTGTTCATTCAAGCCACCTGCTGTAGGAACAGCTGTTGGAGAAACCGCATCAGCTACTGCAGTCGCAGTTCCCTCAGTAGTTGCAGTGAACAGAGCTGAAATATCAGCATTAGTATTCAATGCAGTAGAGATTTGTTGAATTGTAGTAGCTGCATCTTTAACAGAGACAATGATAGCTTTACCAGTAATAGAAGCAGTTGCTTCTGTAGTGAGTGTACCATCAACTACTGCAGTTACAGTATAACCATTCGCAGCAGTGCCTTTTGCTTTAGCAGTAAGAACTACTTTGTTAGCAGGGCTAGCATTAACAGTCAATTCTGCTTTTGCAGAAGCTGCTTCAACTTTGTTAGTTACAGTTGATACAGCATCGATACTAACTGGGGCAACTGCAGCAGAAGTAGCTTGAACAGTGTACACGCCAGATTTTTCAGCGCGAACTCCGTTTACACTTTCGATATACTGTGGTTTTTCAACCACTTGTACTGTGTATTTACCGCTATAGTCTTTAGCTTGGCCTGTTGCAAGAATTTCAACTTGAATTCCGTTAGCAGTCCATGTAGTTCTGTAGTCTGTTACATTAGCAAGACGAGTTTTGTTAACTTCATCATCCATTCTGATTTCCAAGTCACTACCGTATTGTGCAGCATTTGCAGATGCCAGAGTTGTAGTGAATGGAACTGTGAATGTGTTGCTAGAAGATGGAATAACTTCATTAGTGTTTAGTGCAACTTTTGGAGCTGCTCCACCGATAGAAGAAATAACACCAGACTTCACATTGTTTCCAGCATATGTTCTGAGCCCGTTGTTTCCAGTTACAGAAACAGAGTTACCAGCAGCATTCAGATCATTAGAAGTTTTGATTACAACAACATCGCCACTGTCTTTAATGGATACGCTAGATACAGTTGCACCACTTACAGTAAAGTCAGTTACATAAGCTTGGCTGATTGCTTGATCGAAAGTCACTTCGATTGTTCTGTAATCTTTTTGTTCTGCTTTAAGTGCATTTGCATCTTTTACAACTACAGTTTTTGGAGCAAATGTTTGAGACAGTACGTTTCCTGCAGCAGATTTAACACCTACTACTGTAATATCACGAACAGTACCGAATGTATTTCCAGTAGTAGGGAATGATGTTCTAACATTGCTTTGAACATATTCTGGGAACACAATCACTACAGCACGACCTTCGAGAATCGGACGAATAGTTGCTTCAGCTGGAAGGCTCTTCGCAATTTTATCTGTCCCATTACCTGTAGCACTCATTTCATAATAGTAGTGACTAGGATCGGAAATACTAGCCAAATCCATTTTCTTATCGAAACTAATTACCAACGTGCGGTTAGTATTATTAGCGTCGATGTCTTTAACCAAATTAGGACGGTTTACGTCATCAACTTTGAACGTTGTGGAGTAATCTTCGATTTGGTTACCCAGAGTAGTTCTGTCTTTAACTCCAGTAACTTTCAGAGAGAACTCACCATCTGGAAGATCTTTAGCAAATGACAATTCATACTCTTTGTAATCAGAACCTGCTACAGGAACAGCACTGCTTACCGGATATACATCGTCACCTTTTTTGATTGAATAGAAAGTTCTGTCAGTTGCATTTACAGCTTTGTCGAATTTAATTCTCAAAGTTTTTGCATTGTACTCACCAAAACGTACATCAGTAACTTTTGGACGAGTCAAGTCAACAGAAGCAGTTACTTTGTGTTCTTTTACGGCATTTGCATTACCGGAGTAGTCTTTCACATCAATGTGCAAAGTAGTTTCGTAGCCTGGCAGACGGTTGTCGTTCACTCCGAAATCAACTTCATATACATTTCCTGCGATTTGTGTAGCTTTACCAGTTTTCTTAGTTGAACCAGACAACCAGTAGAAACTTTCAGACTTAACGCTATCTGGATCAACTTCTTCATTGAAAGTTACAGTAACTTTTTCCAATGTAGCAGTGATTTCAGTAACCGTTGGTCCTTCTTTATCTTCAACTACTGTGAAGTCATTAGTAGCTGCCAAAGATTTCAGACCTGCATAGTCTTCAACCAAAGAAGTAGTCAACTTGTGGCTACCAATTGGAAGGTTACCTGCGTAGTCTTTCAGGATAACTTCTCTCTCATTAGCACCTTTAGTAACAGAACCCACGAATGTTTTATCATTCAGTTGGAAGTTGTTGGATGCAACGTTACGAACTGGCTCAGAGAATGTAACTTTGATTGCTTTATTACCCAGTGATTTAACTTCACTTACTGTAGGAAGTGTGTTATCAGCAGAAGTGAACTTAACGCTGGAAGCAGGCAACACAGTACCAGTGGAAGATTTAACATTTTTCACAGAAATTGTGTATTCCATTGCTTGGCTAAATGTTCCTTCAATCAAGATACGAACTGTTTTACCATCTTCCAACAATGTAGCGGATTTAACCGGCTTAACACCTTGTTGAGTAATGGAGTAGTTGTCTTTGTCAGTTGCAGTAGTTTTGTCTACTTTACCGTCAAAAGCAACGTCTACTTCTTTCAGGTTAGTGGATGTAGCAGATTGCAATTTAGTTGCAGCTTCTACTTTCCAGTTAACTGTGTGTTTGAAGTCACGATCTTTGTATTTGAAAGAAACTTCAGTATCAGTGTTAGCTACCAATGCTTTTTCCAAAGTTACTTTAACGGATTCGCCATCAGTCATTTTGAAAGTAACGACTTTACCGCCTTCGCTTACTTCGTAAGAAGCAACTTTCAAGCTTTGAGCTTGATCAACTGCATAAGCTGCACCAACAAGCAATTGACGGGAAGCGTTAGCTGTGAAGTTAGCGTTAGCGTCTACCAGACCAGCGTTGATTGCTGCTTGAACATAACCTTTAGCCCATGCTGGAGCACTGTTGTTAGTTTCAGCTGGGATTTCCAGGTCCAGTGCACGAGTAAGGATCGTCGCCATTTCAGCGATTGTCACTTTACCGTTGAAGCTGAACAATTGTTTTTCTTTATCTGTACCTTCCATGATACCTGCAGCAGTTACTGCTTCGATGTAAGGAACAGCCCAGTTTTTAGCTGTGTAGTTTTTGTCTTTGTAAGACAGTTGGCCAGTTACTTCTTTCAGGCCGAGCAATTTAGTGATAACTTTCGCGAATTGACCGCGAGTCATCTCTTGGTTCAAACCAGCAGTACCATCTGGGAAGCCTTCGAAGATACCTTTTGCTTTCAATGCATCAAACTGTTGTTGCGGGGAAACTGCTGTATCACCAAATGCTACAGAAGCAAACATTGAGAATGCCATTGCTGTAGACAATGCTACGGATAAAATTTTCTTCATAACCTTTTTTTCTCCTCCTTGGGTGTTCATAACATTTGAATTTTCTTTAATAGGGTCGCTCGTGTTCCTCATATATTGTTGCACCCCCTTTCCAGAGTTCTGAGCAAGTTAATATAAATGATGTCTGTGAGCATATCACAGAAACTTGAAACCTAGTTCAACAATCAGGTTCACACGCAAATAGAGTAGTTTCCTAATCCTACCTACGTATTATACAATGGGTCTTCCGAGTCGTAAAGCAATTTTTTCTAATAAATAGACAAGATTCTTCACGAGGTCATTCTTGGTAAGTTCCCCAATGTTTTTGACTCTACATCTTAAACGCAGTAGATTTCAAAAAGTTGCGCCTTCCACAAAAAAAGTTTTGAATTTATTTATGTATTGAAGCAGCGCGGGGTTGGATGCCATTCAAAACATGTGGAAACCCTTGATATAACAGCATTTCTAGGAACTGCCCCTCGTTTGAGTTCTCTTGCCAACGTTTATTTATACCCTGATCCGAGACGCGTGAAGCGACAAATTCTACTAAAATAAAAAAATAAAAAAGCATCCGTTAGGGATGCTTTTTGAGTAATTCTATGACTTGTCCTAGCGAATTTTCATCGCCAAATCGATAATCTGTGCACGCATTTTGGGATCACTGTTCAATTTCAGATACATGTCATCAATCGCAAGTCGGTTCTCACGATACGTCTTCTCGTGTTTCATCGTTGTATGAGACCAATCAATCAGTTCGTTTTCGGCCAGAACCAGATTATTATACGCATCATGGAAGCCGGTCGTCTGTACAAGCCCTTCCATTACTTCCTGAGAAATCTCCTGAGTCTTACGTGTATCTTCCAGTTTTTTCTCCAGAATGACTGCTTGCTTCTCGAATTGTGTCTTTGCCTTCATGTAGCCCAACTGAGCCTTAGAATAAATCGGTTTCATAAGCTAACTTCACCCTCTAGATCATTGTGTATTTACCGCTATTGTATCTTAATCTCAAGCAAATTACAAAAATAGTTATTGGTAATAATCCTTTTCCTTCTATTATAAATGCGTTCTTTGCCAGTTCATTTACAGTGATAAAAAGGACACGTTCCCTTCACAAAAGGGACATGTCCTTTCAGAATCATATCGGTATGGAATAAAAATTAGCTCAACGTTTTAGGGAATAGACCTGTACTTTTCTTCAGCAGCTCTACAGCAATTTTAGCAGCTTCAGCCCGGGTCATATTACCTTTTGGATTGAATTGGAACTGAGGTTTCTTAGATCCAGCGACTGTAACCGGACTTCCATCCATAATTTTGGCCTTGGTTACAGCTTGTATAGCCGGTCTTGCATAATACTCGACTGAACCAGAGTCAATAAAAGACTTCCCTAGTGCCTGTGACAACTTGTCGTCATTGGCAGCTAGTTTAGCATTCATGGCACGGGCAATCATTACCGCCGCATCTTCTCTCGATATCGGCAACTGCGGCTGGAAGAAGCCGTCACTACGTCCGGTAATAATACCTACACGCGCTGCGGTTTCAATAGCTTCATAGTTCCAAATCTCTGCCCCAGTACCTTTTCCTACATCACTGAAGGTCTGACGTGTTGGAGTTGTGATTGGAATATTCATGCCTTTAACGAGCAACGTTGCGAATTCACCGCGCGTGATCCGATCATCCGCACCGAATGAATTACTCTTCAGCGGCTTCATCAGCCCTTTAGAGTACATCGCATTAAGATAGTTTCTTGCCCAAGGATGGTTCGTAATATCAGCATAGCTTTTGCTCTGTTTCATTACTTTATAATAGCCAAACTCATCAAACGGAACTGTAATGGTATGTTGCTTGGTATCCACTTTACCACCAATAGGGGTCCATGTGCCCGTTCTCGTTTTATCAGAAAGGCGGAATACGGTAATCGTAGAACCAACATCATCTACAATGGACGGATCATATTTCAAAACCAGTGTTCCTCGATTAGACGGTGAAAGAATACGCTCAGGAGCAAATGTAGAGAAGATACCTTCCATACTGTAAGGAGTGATACCATCCGTTGCGGATTTGTAACTGGTATCATTTTTGTTCCCCTGTTCGCCAACGCCCCCGTTAACCCAGTAAATATCCGAGATCAAGGAAAAGTCACCTGTGTCCAATGTAGAAGCGAAATTACCTGAGATCGCAAGCGGTATTTCAATCTTCGGCTTGTTCTCGCCACCAATCTCGGTGTCGTATCCATAATCATTAATCTTCTCTACAATCCCTTTTTTCGGTTCCGCAATACCGAACAACAATTTGTTGTTTGGATAAAACTTGGTTACACCGATGGAGTTCTGAGACTGTAGTACAGTGCCTTTCGGGAAAGACAACTGCAGGTTTTTATTAAATGCCGTATATTTATTGGCTACTTTCGGAGCCATGTACTCCGAATTTGTCGTTACTGCACTTGTGTAGTAGATGGAGATTGTATCATTAATTTTCCCGCCTGGACGGGTAATTTCAATCTTCACCTTGTTCTCTTTATCCGGCTTCAGATCTACGTAATCAAGCACAAAACGATTGTTTAAGTCTGTGCGTTTCTCAGCTGTGTCTTTACCAATTTTAACTTGTGTTGCACCTTCTGCTTCAATATCGAAGCGTACAAAGTTTTTGTTAACGACGATCTGATCACCCACCGTAGGCTGAGGAGCCAAAATGCGATAAGGTGTCGGTTCACGCACAATTTCGATTCTTTGAGTGGAGCGTGCCCCCGTACTGTTAATTAATTCAAGCGTATACACTTGGGTTCCGGGTGCATCGAATTTCAATCCGCGAATCCGGCCAATGAATGCATCCTGATTACCTGCGAAATCCGATCCTGTAAAATCAGCCCCCCCCGTATCCTTGCTGTCCAATACATTGGTGTCAGTCAATGTTTTGCTGCTGAAAATGACATTGGATCCAAAGCTCAAATTAACATTTTGAGCTCCGGCACCTCTGAATACCAGGTCAAACTCTTTTTCACTCGTCACATATTTTCCATCTTTAAAAATAAAGTCAGGAGTCACCGCAAAAATTCTGCTTAGTTTCTCTTGTGTATAGTTGCTTACCGTAGTGTTATCAAAGAGTTCTCTACTTGTTGGTATACGCGTCGGCATGAATGAGGAGATCGTTGAATGGTACGTATCTACCACATTAATTTTCAGAACATTGGTAATGGTTTTGGGTCTGCCACCCGCATCATCAACCACGGCGCGAATTTCAATTGTATTTTCACCATAGTATATTGGGCCAGTCCGTTTGATCGGCAAGCTGAATTTGAATTTTTGCTCTTTTTTAAACTCGATTACAGGAATAGGCGTTGGAGGATCAACATCTAGACTTGGCCCCGTCACCGAAGTTGCAACAGTCGTTGCAGTCAATTGACCATTCACGATCATTTCTGCTTTCAGATCAGCCAGATCTTTGAAGCCCAGCAGTTCTCCTTCTACAGTGACATACTGCTTCCCTGAAGATGAGTCAAACGGATAGGTTTCTCCTGTCTGCAAGCTACTAACATAGATCGAACTGATCGTTGCATAGGTAACTTCCACGATTTTAGCCAGTTCAGGCTCTGTATCATCGCCAAAGGAGAAGCGAAGCTGCTGTTTACCGCTTGCAAGACCATTGATTTCATACACTTGCTGGTTATCTGTTAAGCCATCAACATTCGTAAAGTTTGTCATATCCACCGTCTTGCCCCCTGAAGGCAGATAAACGCCTTTAAGAACGGGCGATGGGATCTTCTTGAGTGAGCTGCTGGATTCTACGAGAATATACATTTTGTCCTCTTGTAATGTCGCTCCGTTAAGCGGTACTTTGGACGTAATTGCAGACCCTGGTTTGAAGTTAGGCAGATAGTATAGGTTAGTGATATCTTGTGAACCTGGCGAGTATAAGTAGCTTGTTGTATATTCTGCACTAAATGCGCCTTGAGCCACCCTTACAGTAAGCGATTGATTCTTGCCTGCAGTCAGGTTGTATACATCATTAGAAGTAAATGTTACCATACGATATCTTACAGATCTTCCGTCAGGACCTGTAATCAGCTGTTCATCATTAGCACCAATAGTAACGGCGTAGGTTTCTCCTTGCACGGTTACTACACCTTCATCAGCGAATTTACCACTGCCTTCAACATACGGAATCAATACTTGTCCAGACAATTTTGCTGTCGTTTCATTCGGATCCGTAAATGTTGTCTTTTCGTCCCTGCTCAATACGGATTTTGTTTCAGTCCCGATCTTCACCTTAAGATCTACAAATGGTTTTGTTTTATCAAAATAATATACGATACGTTCTGTTTCAATACCGTTAGGCTGACCTTCAATTTTAAACTTCAGAATGTTTTTTCCCGGCAACAACTTAATCTGTGATGCGAAGAAGCTTCCATCCGAAGTAACCGGTGGATCAATAGGTTCTGCACCATTAACCGAGAGCGAAACCTGCGTTGCGTTTTTAACCGTACCTTGGAAATCGACGCGCTCTGTATCCACTACCGTCTCTGTTCCTTCATTCAAGTTGTAGCTTACACCACCGCCTGGAACAGTTCGATCTGTATACAGTACAAAGTTCTCAATATAAGGAGCCGGATCATACATCACATAGAAACTGTCAGAGCTTTCTACAGAGCTGTTACCCTGTGTTCCGATAAACGTAATCTTGTTAAATCCTGAAAATAATGCTACATCATTTGCTGTAAATCGATTACTTCCACTATCCGTAATAGCTGTTGTTACAGTACGAGTCTCGTCTGGAGTCCATGTCTTAAGGGTTCCTTGTTCGACTAATTTCAACTGTTCAACTTTTACCTTCAGACTTGATCCACTCACCATGGCGAATGTACCTGTAATTGTCAGCGCTGAGGTAGGGCTCTTATATACCTTATCACGGGTTAGGAAATTCGAATTATCCTTATTTGGAGTAGAATCAAAAACAAGTGAGAGTCTGGAACTTTCTCGAATTGTCTGATCTGATGGCGTGAAGTATGTGGAAAATGCGTCAGCTGCCGAAGCAACGGCCCCACCGAATAGACCTTGTGGGAACAATGAGAGCACCATGGTGACCAACATGATCCAGACCAACGGCCGTTTCTTTTGTTGCATTACGTATCATCTCTCCTCTTTTTAAGTCAGTTACCTCTATGTATCGGCAAAAAGGTTCCAAATATTTAGTAAAAACCTCAGAAAAAACAAAAAACCTTATCCGATTTCCGGATAAGGCCAGGATATATAATATAGGATCGAACAATAGCAGGAGATAACCCATTTTGTTTGTTTAGGATTTCGAACGAGTCTGTGGATTCAGCTTCACACGCATGCGCATCAGGAAGTTGATCACAGGTCTTCTCGTTTTACTTACAAGTCCGATAACTTCAGCACCTACTTGCAGGAAGAACATCATAATACAGATCACCACAAAGGTTACCCAGTTGGCTTCAAACATGGCTGCCGAGGACTGAATAATCGCAAGTACACCGAAGAATGCAGCAATACCATAGATGATCAGCACCGTCTGACGATGACTGAATCCCAGTTCACGCAAGCAGTGATGCAGGTGACCTTTATCCGGTGAGAAGATCGGCTTCCGTTGTACCGCACGGCGAATAATCGCAAACAATGTATCCGAGAGCGGCACACCGATGATGATCAGCGGTGTAATGAAGGACACGACTGCAATCTGTTTGAATCCAAGCATCGAAAGCATCGCCAGAGAGAAACCGAGAAACAGTGAACCGGTATCCCCCATGAAAATTTTCGCTGGATGGAAGTTAAAGAACAGGAATCCGATAATGCTGCCGAGCAGCACCAGACACATCAGCGCAATCATCATATTGCCCATCAGGAAGGACATCACCGCGATGGTTCCGATGGCAATACCGGATACACCTGCAGCCAGACCATCCAGTCCGTCAATCAGGTTAATTGCATTCGTCACACCAACAATCCAAAGAATCGTCAGTGGGATGGATACCCATGTTTCGAGGGAAGAATAGGCATCCTGAAACGGAATATTAACGAAGTCTACACGGATATTAAATCCAAATACAACGACGGATGCAGCCACGATCTGTCCGAGCAACTTCACTTTGGCAGACAGCTCGAAGCGGTCATCCAGCGCACCAATCAATACAATGATGGAACCACCGACCAGAAATGCACTAACAAAGCTCATATCCCGAGTCGTAAACCAGGCAGAGACAAACGGCAACAGTGCCGCAACCGTAATGATAAATGCCAGGAAAATACCCAACCCGCCGAGACGCGGCATAATCCGGGTATGCACTTTACGCGCATTCGGTGTATCCATTGCACCGATGCGGACTGCGAACTTTTTAACCAGCGGTGTCAGAGCTAAAGCAAGTCCCATCGACACCAGAAATCCAATGATAAAGATCGCTACCATTTGAACATTCGACCCCCAATTATAATACCTGCAAAAAATTATAAATCCCCTGATCTCTTTTTTTTCTATATATGAAGAAACATTGTTTTTCACTTTTGATGAAAATCTATTGTTGATTCTGAGGCATCAGTTACACGATACGAAGAGTGCAAGGGAAAACCTGTAGAAGCGAAGCGTTCGCATTTATCACCGAATTTCATCCTTGACAAGGATATATAGAAATTTGGGGATAAGGGCGATCGGATGGTTCTCTTGCAATCGTAGTAATGAAGTGTAACCGCTCCTTTAGCCGTAGTGACTAGTGCAACAAAAAAATATTTTCATCGAGTGACACACGTATGTGCCGGAATGAATTATACGCTGATCATATCCGAAAAGCTATCCTCAATTTCTAGCAAAAACGAGCATTTATCTCGTAATTGCCTGTTTTTAACGGACTTTTGTCACGTTTTCTTTGTCCCGCATCACTTTCACGGCAAATTTCGGAAGCGCAAGCATACGTCCAGCCCGGCTAGGTTCACGCAACAGACGATAGAACCATTCCAGCCTTAACTTTTGGAACAGCTTGGGTGCGCGTTTCATTTTACCTGAGATGATATCAAAGCTGCCTCCAACCCCCATCATGACAGGAACTTGCAGCGCATGCTTATATTTGTGAATCCAGGGTTCTTGGGTATCCGCTCCGCGAGCCACGAATAACAGATCAGGTGCAGCCTGCTGAATCGTAGCTACAACCTGCTCATCCTCAGCCGAACCGAAGAATCCATCGCGGTAACCCACAATCCGAATAGCCGGATACTGCTGTTGTAACCGAACTGCCGTTTCTTGAATCACCTCAGGAGTAGAACCGAGCAAGTATACGCCCCATCGATAGTTTTCTCCAACTCGCAGCAATTCATGTAAAAGTTCAAAACCCGGCACGCGCTCTGCTACAGGATCGTCGCAGTAGTTAGCAGCCCATACCACACCTGTTCCGTCCGGAACGATCATCTCTGCATCCTTCATCACCGTCATGATTGCCGGGTCCTCCAGCGCAGCCATGACCATAATCGGATTGGCGGTGATAACCTGATGTGGCTTTTTGGACAACACAGCTTCTTCGAGCACCTTAACTGTTTCTTTCATTGTCAGTTTGGAAAAGGGGATACCGTAGATGCAAACGGTAGGAATCGTTCCGGTCTGAGTCATTGTTATCTCATCCTTTGCGGCCTAAATAGGTAATAATTTGCTTTGCAGGCTCTCTGGCCTCCTGCTTCAATGCAGTGATGCGATCTTCATTTTGTTTCAGCCACTGTGAACGCTGATCCAGTAGTCCAGCCACGGTGTCAGCGAGCTTATCGCCATCAAGTGAATTGGTATTACCGATGGCTTCACTTTCCAGTCGAAGCAGAAACTGATCAATTTTGGGATCGTACGAAATGCCAACGGGCACGACATACTGCGATGCTGCGTAGATCAGGCTATGCAGACGCATACCGATCATCAGATCACAGCGGCTTACTTCCTCCAGCATGTGCTGAGGATCGGTCAGATCCTCCGTGATGCTAACTTCGCTGCCTTTACTGGTCACATCGCCGATCAGTTCCATAATAAAACGGGATGCTTGCACATCATCAGGCAAGTGGAACGGCATAAAGCGCAGATGTACAGCCTTCTTCGCCGCCAGTTTTTTCAAACCAGTAGCGATGGCTGTAAGCTCCTTCCGGTCCGCTTCCCAGAATCGAACAGACACACCAACCACTGGCAACTCGGCATGTTTATCTGCCGTAGCTTGCGAATGAATGGGTTGTTGATCAATAGAAGCTGTATCCGGCAAAGGTAACCCCATCACCGGATCAGGCACAACATGAATCTGGTTCCATTTTAGTCCAAGACCACGCAGATAATCTGCGGATTGCTCGTCTCGTACCGATACATAGGTACAGGATTTGAATACCGATTTGATCATCGGATTAAAGATTTTACGGTTAACAGGGCCAATCCCCTGAGCATAGATAAATGTAGGCTTTTTCAACCACTGAGCCAGCTTGATCACACCGAGGTAATAGGGAATGGACTTCAATCCCGTTGCATCCTGCAGCAGACTTCCACCGCCGCTGATGAGACCATCGCTTTCCTTCAGCGCCTGGCGTACTTCCTTCAGCTTCATCCGATGCACAGCACGAACACCATACATGGAGGTTGTCCACTCTGGGTCGATCGAGAGCACAATCGGTTCAATGGTAACATTCGACCGCTGACTCTCTTCTTCCAATGCGGTCAGAATGGATTTCAGTACGGCTTCATCTCCACTATTGTGGAATCCGTAGTATCCCGAGATGACTAACTTTTTAGAAGTGGTGACCATTTTTTCCAACATCCTTCCGCGACTTGCCACACACCCACAGCGATGATACCCAAGATCAAGCCAAGTCCGAGACCCATCACACCACGAATCAGTGACAGTACAGCAGGTGTATGAATATGCGCAAACGTATCAACCATGGACAACTGCCCCATCGTGGCGATAATCAGCGCGAAGATGACTTTACGGTATTTTAAAGCGGCGAACACGCCAACGATAAATAGTGGGTGTCCCAGCATGAATTCTTTGAATCTAGGTCGTACACCGAACGTATCTTCCAACGTTACACGTAGGAACATCTCAAATGGTGTAACCGAGCCGGAGTTGCCTGTACGGCTCAAATAATAATATCCAACAACGGCAGCGACAAGTGCCAATATAACCATAATGATGTTAATCGGCATACGCAGCAGATCCTTAACTTGTTTCACAGAAATCGAACCGGAGCCGCGATAGAACACAATGTAGATCGCAACCAGACCAAGCGGCGCAAAGTGCAGCAGACTGACTCCACGGAACTGGTTAATAACCAAGCTATATGTGATGCTGTTCAATAATGCAATTACAAAAGGTACAGCTACGAATGAAATAACCGATGTCCTTACATATAAAACGATAGTCTGTGCCAAACGACGACCCGCAGGGGCATCCGGTTGACGCAGTTGTGTTGCATTCACTGTACGAACAGCCAGTACCATCGCAATGGTCGGGGCTGCAATGGCTGCCAACAAGGCAATCCCTTGCTCAAGCAGTGTTGGTTTCAATAAGAACAGACCAGCACTTCCCACCAATCCAAGGAGGAACACAGCAATTGTAAATACAGGTGCAAAATAAGAAACCATCAGTGTAATCAATGCGATTGCTCCAATGAGCGCGATCAGCTTCGCATAACGTTGAATGGACGAATCTTTTACCGTGAATGCTTCGGCTTGTCCAAGCTCAAAGCCATGTTTAGCCATACGTTCAACGGCATGTCCGGGCTCGCCCAGACTTTTGATCAGATTTTCAATCGGATCGGTGATTTCCGCTTTGGCCGTATTCCGGCTTGGTGCGGCGTTCATATAGATCATGCGAATGTTACGATCCTTCGCTGCCAATACAAAGCGATCCGCAATCGTATCTTCCTTTAGGTTTGCATCCGCATCGCTAAGCGAATAGAGACGAGTTACATTGTAATCAATTTTATAAGCCAGCGTCTGGAATCCGGCCTGTGGTTTCTTCAGATTTTCAATCGCTGCCAGACCAATGTGATGCTTATTTAGTAGCTGAGCAAATTGCTCCAGACTTTTCATCTCTGCATTATCATTGTACCCTTTCACTGCATCCCCATCAAACAGGATACGTTTCACGCCATTCTCTTCGAAGAAGGTAAGCAGACGCTCCATGGCTTGCTGGTTGTAAGGTACGTTGTCGGAGATACGGGGTAAAATATGAAAACCTTTATCACTCAGCATTTTCACCGCAACCGGATCAGGCTGCATCGGCTGCATGTTGGCATTCTCCGGCGGTGTCTGCAATATTAAGCCGCTGCGACCTTCATACTCCCAAGGTTCAACCGGGATCTGACGTTCAGCGAACGTTTGTTCAATAATAGGGGTATAGGTCCGCGCATTCTCTTCAGATGTAAACAACACATAAGTATAGTTCGCATTGGAAGGAATGATTTCTTTGGTCATGTTTGCGAGATCCTGACCTGAGTAAACCATTAAACGGCGTGTTTTCTTGAGCTCGTCCAGCGTACTCTCGAACACAGCCATCGTTGTTACACCAGCATCTTTCAGCCGTGTCATTTGTTGATCCATGAAATCTTGCGGATGAGCCTGATAGGCGGAAATATCCAGCAGTCCTCTATAATTGAAGACCAGTTCTACTTTGTTCGCAGAAGATTCAGTCTGCACTCGATCACTGATGACCGGAATGGATGCTACCAAACCAATAATAACGATGAGCCACAACCACTTCCGGGAAGCGTTATTCCAATAAAGCCATTTTTGACGCACTGCGTGTACCTCCTCAGTTGTTGGAGCCAAATGCCCGTTCTGCTCTTATAATCCTTACGTTCAGCATGTGTTAACACGCTCTCTAATATGCCAGCACACTATCCATTTTATTTCAAAGAAAAACCCCTCCGCCAACCAACCTTACGGTGCGGAGAGGCCTTCTGCATCTTTTCTTACAGTACCATTAGTTTTATTGTGCGTCTACACGCGACATAACTTCTGAAACCAGACGTTCGATCCGGCTCTCTGCATCGTCCAAACTCTCACCGCGTACAGCAAAGTATACTTTGATCTTCGGCTCTGTACCGGAAGGACGCAAGCAAAACCATGAACCGTCTGCCAAAATAAACTTCAGCACGTTCTCCTTCGGCAGCCCGTCCAGCCCCAGAGAATAATCCAGCACATCTTGCACAGCAATGCCGGCAACTTCCTTCGGCGGATTAGAACGCCAGTCGGTCATTTTCGCCTGAATCTGTGCTACACCGTCTTTGCCTTTCAGTGTGCGGGACTCCAGTTTCTCCAGGAAGAATCCGAACTGGTTGTACAGCTCCTGCAATACATCGTAGAGCGTTTTGCCTTGGCTCTTATAATAGGCAGCCGCTTCGGCAATCAACATCGAGGCAAGGACAGCGTCCTTGTCACGGGCATAGTTGCCGGAGAGGTAGCCATAACTCTCTTCATATCCGAAGAGGAAGGTATGACTTCCGGTGGCTTCGAACTGGTTCATTTTTTCACCGATATATTTAAAGCCTGTCAGGGTGTTCATCACTTCTGCACCGTAATGCTGAGCAATAACGGCACCCATCTCACTTGTTACAATTGTTTTGATTACCGCACCGTTGCTTGGCAGCGTGCCTGTCTCCTGAAGACGACTGAGCAGGTAGTGTACCATAATGGCACCCGATTGGTTACCAGACAAGACGAAATATTTGCCATCCTTGTCTTTCACGACAGCTCCCATACGGTCTGCATCCGGATCTGTACCGATCAGAATGTCTGCGCCTACGGATTCACCCAGCTTCATTGCCAGTGTGAACGCTTCGCGTTCTTCCGGGTTAGGGGACTTCACTGTGGAAAATTCAGCATCCGGCTGCTCTTGTTCAGCAACAATATACAACTGCTCGAATCCGATCTGCTCCAGTACGCGGCGAACCGGAAGGTTACCTGTACCGTGCAGCGGTGTATATACGATTTTGAAATCACGGCCGATGCCGGATTGAATCAGTTCACGGCTTAGACTGCGGCTTGCCACAGTGTCTACGAATGCCTGATCATCTTCTTCACCAAGCCAAACCAGCAAACCTTGTGCCTCGGCTTCTTCGCGCGTCAGCTTTTTCACATCCGCCAGAGAAGGAACCTCTTGAATGTATTGAATGACTTGCTCCGCTTCATGCGGAACCAGTTGTCCGCCTTCATGATTGTACACTTTGTATCCGTTGTACTCTGGTGGATTATGACTCGCCGTTACTACGATACCACCTGTAGCTTGCAGATGGCGCACACTGAAGGACAGTTGCGGTGTAGAACGCAAGGATGGATACAGCTTGGCTACGATGCCATTTGCCGCCAGTACGAGCGCTGCATCCAGTGAGAATTCAGGTGAGAAATGACGGGAGTCATGAGCGATGACAACAGAAGGTTTACCTTCCTTGTCCCCATGTTGTTCCAGCAAATACCGGGCAAAGCCTTGAGTCGCACGGCCAACCGTATATTTGTTCATCCGATTACTGCCGGCACCAATGACACCGCGCAATCCACCTGTACCAAACTCCAAGTTTCTGTAGAAGCGCTCCTCCAGCTCTTTGGGTTGATCCTTCAGATCACGGAGCTCTTGTTTGGTTGCTTCATCAATGGAAGCATCCTCCAACCATTGCTGCAACGTCTCGGCTGCTGCTGCGCTTAACTGTTCCATATCCAATAAGCCCCTTCCGTCTATATAAAATTCTATTGATGCACGTAGCTGTTCACGATTCGCAGTATGTAATCAGTTTGGGTCTGACAGTGCAAACATGATTTCGCCTTCAGCAACAATTTTGTCTTCTACGCGAGCCGTTGCTTTGCCTTTGCCAATCGAACCTTTCAGACGTGTGATCTCCACTTCCAGAATCAACGTATCTCCAGGCACAACTTGTCCACGGAATCGGAAATTGTCCAGTCCCGCTAGGAAACCGATTTTGCCTTTGTTCGCTTCCAGATTAAGCATAGCTGCTGCACCAACCTGAGCTAATGCTTCGGTGATCAATACACCCGGCATTACAGGATATTCCGGAAAATGACCAATGAAAAATGGTTCATTAATCGTTACGTTTTTCAGACCAACCGCACGCTTGCCGTCCTCCATCTCCAAAATTCTGTCCACCAACAGGAACGGCGGGCGATGCGGGATAATCGATTGAATTTGTTTGATATCAAGCACAATATAATCTCCTCTCGGGGTGTTTATACGAAGGCTCTCCATCATGCCATAATGCCGGCGCAATAGCGTCGTTTCGGAAAGAGATCGTTCTATGATCGCCATTGTCCCTGAATTTTTTTGATCCCATTATAATGGGTAAAATTCTGTGACAAACGCGAGCGCTTTGCTTCTTTTGAACGATTCTCTTCCCTCCACTTACTGTAGTGCGGAAACCATTAAACGAGCATGATTAAGTCGAATCCTCATATAAATGAGTTTCATTTTTAATGTAGTATGAAATGTTGATTTAGGGTTAACACTAGTAATATCCTTCATGACTGCAGTAGTGAAGGTTGAGATAAGGGGTCTCTCTTCGCGATGACAAGCATGTCTTTCGCAGGGGAGGCCTCTTCTGACGTTAAACGTCATCCATCATTATACTGTTTTCAACACCAAAAAGAAAACTCCTGCCTGCGCAGGAGTTTTCGCTGAACTCGTTATCTTATGGAGCAAATACCAGATCATAGACATGCTTCCAGGTACTCCATTGCCATACGGAACCGATATCCTGTTTGCCCAGTACCACATATCCAGCGACCATTCCGCCAGCGAGGGCAAGAATAAGCAAAATCGGAATCAGAAACCATCTTGCGATGCGCCACCAACTCTTCTTTTTCTTCTTGACTTCCTTCTGCTCCGGCTTGCTGTTCTGCTGCTGTGTTTCTGTCATCCCATTCACCTTTATGCTCTCATATTATTGGCAAGACCCGCCATAGAATCACTGGATGTAAGCGCCCGCGCCGCCAGTTGATATGTCCGCTGACCCTGCATGAGCAGCGCCATCTCCTGCGTCATATCCACATTGGACTGCTCAAGAAAGCCTGTACGTATCGATGCCTGTGACTCACGTGTTGCTGCATTCGCTCCAAACACATCGTCCTCGGTTATCCCAGCATTTAGCCCGAACAAATTCTCCCCTAACTGAACCAATCCTTCAGGACGCTCGATATCCACCATCTGCAGCTGTCCTCTAATTACGGCGTTGCCGTTGCCCTGACGCACCAGCAAATTACCTTTCTCATCAAAAGCAACTGTGCTGTCTTTCGGAGCAGTAATGGGCTCTCCCCGACGATTCAGAGCCAAATGGCCATCGCCATTGACGAGCACCATCAGGTCAGGATCATTGGGATTTGCCTTCGGTCGCATATCCGGTACAAAATGAAATGCTCCTTGCCGTGTCCATACTTTCTGACCATTCGACTGAACAGCAAACAACGCATTCCCCTCAATAGCGAGGTCTGTAGGGTTGCCTGTCTCCATCATGCTGCCTTGAGACATATCTCTGGTGAGATTGACCAGACGTGCTCCAAAACCAAGGTTGTACCCCATCGGTGTCGAACGTCCATCCTGCTTGTACTTATCATCTTGCTGCTGTGTACGGGTCAATACATCTTCAAAACTTGCCTGTTTACTTTTATAGCCTGCCGTATTTACGTTGGCAATATTATCGGAAATGACATCCAGCCGTTGCTGGATCGCTGTCATAGAGACCTTGGCACTAATCATGGAATTATTCATGCGGTGGTTTTACCTCCCTGCCTCTCTTTGCAAAGGGCCTATTGCCCATTACTACGCGGTTATATGGTGACGGTTAGCGCTAGACACGACCAACTTCATTAACGGCTTTGTCCAAACTACGATCATAGAACTGAATGACCTTCTGATTCGCTTCATAGGCACGAAATGCAGCATTCATGTCAACGGTAGCCTGTGAGGCATCCACATTCGATCCTTCCAGATAACCTTGATGAATCTGGACAACATCCGCAGCACCCATCATACGTGCAGTTGCTCCATTCTCTTCATTCAGACTATAATTACCGTCTCCTTGACGAACTAGCTGATTCGGCTGGTCAATAATGCTGATTCCAAGCCTAACGTCGGTTGGTGCACCTGTAACCGCATTAACAAGGCGGCCTGCCTCATCCACTTTAAATTGCTCCACAGAACCTGTCAATACAATGGGTTGCCCGTCCATATCCATTACCTGAGAACCGGTAGAAGTGAGAAGCTGTCCGGTTCCATTCACTTCAAAATGACCATCACGTGTATAACGCGTATTACCACCTGCATCACGAACCGTAAAATAGGCTTGTGGCTTGTATATTACCGTCCCATCTGCCCCTACAAATTTGCCAGAAGCATCAAACGGAATAGGCTCAAATGTTTGTGGATCATCCACATTTATATTGGAAGAGACTGCAAAATCACTATTTCGCTTTGTTTCCATGAGAGCGCCTTGAACATTCATGGATAAACTTTCCTCGGCGAATACGCCCGAGTTCAGTCTGCCCAGCCGCTTTGTTGGAAGATTGGCATCCCCGCTCGTTAAAGTAATGAGCATTTCCGGGAAAGAGCGATTTACACTGTTCACCTGTTTATATCCCGTTGTGTTCATATTTACGATATTTTGTGTAGCTGTGTCATGGCGGCGTTGCTCTGTGATCATTCCCGCAGCAGCAGTGTACAGACCTCTTAACATGAATGAACCCCTCTCCTCAAACGCTTGTCCCTGCATAACAGGTGGCTGTTTGTCCGTTCTGTTCACCTCAGCGGTGAACCTGTTGCTTTTTATATCGGCAGACTAGAACTTTTTCTTAACCACTTGATCCAAATTATTCAGCATAATGCCTGTCCCCTTAACCACGCAGTGCATCGGATCCTCTGCAACCCATACCGGAACATGCAATTCATTGGACAACAGTTCATCCAATCCATTTAACAATGCACCTCCGCCTGTCAAAACGACACCACGATCAATAATGTCCGCAGACAGTTCAGGCGGTGTACGTTCCAATACCGATTTGGCTGCAACGATAATGGATTGCACGGAATCCCATAGCGCTTCCTGCACTTCCCTACCTGACACCGTGACTGTAACTGGCAGACCGGTTACCATATCACGGCCGCGAATGTCCATCTCCGCTTGATGTCCGGCCGGATTCACGGAACCAATCGCGATTTTAATATCTTCCGCTGTGCGTTCACCGATCATGAGCTTATACTTGGCTTTGATATACTTGGTTATCGCTTCATCGAACTTGTCCCCTGCAACTTTAATAGAAGAGGCGGTGACTACGTCGCCCATAGACAGGACTGCAACGTTAGTCGTTCCGCCGCCGATATCCACGACCATATTGCCGCTCGGCTGGAAAATATCCATACCCGCACCGATCGCTGCCGCTTTCGGCTCTTCTTCCAAAAATACTTCTTTGGCACCGCTGCGCTCCGCAGCTTCACGAATAGCCTTCTGCTCTACGGAAGTGATATTTGTAGGAGCACAGATCAGAATTCGCGGATGACTGTACCAGCTTCTTGCCCCTACACGATTAATAAAATGCCTAAGCATCGCTTCCGTAATTTCGAAGTCCGCAATAACGCCATCGCGCAGCGGTCTAATGGCAACAATGTTACCCGGCGTACGCCCAACCATACGACGCGCCTCTTCCCCGACAGCAAGGACCCGCTTCGTATCGCTTTCAATGGTCACAACAGAAGGTTCATTGAGAACAACTCCGCTTCCTTTCACGTGAATAAGCACGTTTGCCGTGCCAAGATCAATACCGATATCCTTGCTAAACATAAAAGAGCCCCCAAAGTGATAGTATTTGGTCAGCGTATCCTGTGAAAAAGTGTCTCTTATCACGTCACCGCTCGTTCGACAAAGTGCAACATATATATGTAAAAATCGGGCTGATAAGATGTCATAATTCGATCCTGTACCAGCTTTTAACATATCATACTTCAGGGGAGGGATTCAATCCATGCTGTGAGCTTTTTGGCCTAGTTCTTGAAGAACTTGCTTATGATTTGGCGGAAGCCAGCACCTCACGTTTTTTTCCACTCGTTTTTTTGTACTTGATTTTGGTCGCTTCACCGCCCCGCAAATGACGGATCGACTTATGGTATTCCAAAATGTGTTTGACCTGGTCAGCAAGATCAGGGTTGATTTCCGGCAGACGCTCCGTCAGATCCTTATGCACAGTACTCTTTGACACGCCGAATTCTTTGGCAATGGTACGGACCGTATTTCTCGTCTCAACAATGCAGCGACCAATTTTGATGGTCCGTTCCTTGATGTAATCGTGCACGCTCCCGCCTCCCTACTGTGTGGATAGTTTGGTACATTATATGAGGAGCATGCCTATATATTCGCGGTTTAGAGGAGTGACAAGCTTCGATGGTCCCATTATTTTCTGAAAAGCATAAAAAGAGCAGAGGTTATTCACCCCTGCCCATCATGCTAGTGCGGTAAAAATCATTTTATTTTTCCGGAAGATATCCTTGCGGGTTCACGGGCTGACCATCTTCATAAACTTCAAAGTGAAGGTGGTTCCCCAAGTTTTTACCCAGTTCACTTACACCAGCAGATGCAATGGCATCCCCTTGCTTCACTTCATCGTCCTGTTTTACTTTGACGTCAGCAAGGCTTTGGTATACAGTTTTCAGGTTGTCGCCGTGGGTAATTTCCACCACTTGACCTGTGAGCGGGTTTTGCTCAACACGTGTAACTTTTCCGCTGAGTGCTGCTTTGACTTCAAACGATTTGTTGTCACCCCGCGCCAGATCTACACCCGTATTCGGAATAAATGTGTCATTGTACTGCACCATTGCCGCCTCATGCTCTTCGCTTGAAGCTTCGTTGTCATAGAATGGTTTCACGACCGAAATCTCGGACGGAGATGCTACGGGCCACACGAAGTTTTCCGACTTTGCAACAACTTCCACACTTTCCTGATCTCCACCCGTCGTTGTTCCTTCAGTATTCGCTGCGCCTGTTTCTACTGCTTCTTTAGCAGAGTCCGGGTTCAGAGCTTTACCGCCTGTTCCCTGATAGACCCACACTAGAGTTAGTATAATGCCTGCTGCTGCGATGTAGACTGCCGGGAAAACCCAACGTTTGGACATTGCTTTTCTCCATGAAGAGGGCTGAGCGGCCGGTACTCCTTGCGTTGTTTTAGGAGTTTCTTCTTGGACTGTTTTTTTGTTGTTTTGTTCATTCATCTTGATCACCTCAGTAACAAGTGTTACCGGGTGCAACTCTTTTATACACGCGCGACTCTAATTATTTTCACGCAGCTTTCAAAGAGTGCTATATATGGGTGGTAGTGCGTGCTCCGCTTCTACAGGCCTTTTCTGTCCCCTGCGCTCCCCATCCGCCAGAACTCCGCATATCTAGCCAAACCTTAAAAGCTCCGAAATGGGTGGTTAGTAGAGAAATGAAAACCATAAGTGATTACTTCCCCTGCTTTGAGGCTAGCATCTCGGATGCCTGTCCAAAAGAGATTCCCGTGTAATAATGCTTCAGAATCTCGGTAGCCGTGTGCCCCTCCTGTGCCATGCCATTAGCTCCCCATTGACTCATACCTACCCCATGACCATATCCATATGTTGTAATCTGCACTTCATCACCTTCCGTTCTCCAGCTGAACTGGCTGGATCTGAGCCCGAGGCGTTTGCGGACTTCCGGGCCGCTGAAGGTTTCACCTGCAATCTGTATTTCCTTAATACGATGCCCCTTCGTCGTAGATAACACTTTTATCCATGAGCCACCGTTCTCAGTAGTTACCGGAACCGCATCCAGGTTCATCTTTTGCAAAATTTCACTACGCTTCATCGTGATCGTTTCTTTAAAACCCGGTGCCAGCTGTTTATCCCATGGGCTATCTACACTTTTTAGATAGGGGACCACATTGCCCCATACATCCTCTGCATTTTCCGTATATCCATTACTAGTGGAGAAAAAAGAGGCTGTGATCGCTTGACCTTGATACGTCATTACTGCATCACGGCTTTCGCGGACGGCTTGCTCGAGCTTCTCCAACTCCTTAGCTTTGCCAAGCCTTGTCCAATCTGCCTTCACCTGTTCAGGCGGAATGAAGACCTGATGACTAATTGTATCGGTCACGTCGGCTTCGCCTGAAGGCACACCACTTGTATCTTTTGCAGCAAGTCTTCTTACGATAAAGGTACGAGCGGCTATCGTTTGAGCCTTTAATGCTTCTAACTTGAACTCCGCTGGCATCTCGGCAGCAACAACCCCCATTACATATGTCTCCAGCGGCAATTCTAGCGTTGTTCCGGTGGCTGACAAGTAAACACGCACATGGGGCTCAGGATAGGTTACAGGTACTGCTGGAACAGGGCTCGGACTCTGTGACCTCGTGCTCGTGCTTACGTCTGCAGGAGATGGCGTTGATGTCACCTGTTCGCCTGCGCGCGGCCACACCAGAATGACCGGAATGCTTATCGCCAGAACGAGCAGTGCTGTAACTGCTGCTGCGGGCTGCCACCTCCCCGGAATACGCCCCCAGCGGTGATGGCGGCCAAAAGCACGCATACGGCGACGTTTCACCTTACGAAACGTATCCAACTCAATGAGCGGGATATTTGTATGTTCTGTAGCTTCCGGCTTCAGTTCCTCTGTAAAATGTTGCTCAGGCCTTGTATATACCGTCTCAAGTTCAGCTCCCGCTACCCTCTGTACCTTCGTCATCTGTATTGGCTTACTTCTCTTCTTTACAGCAGCAGGCTTTTCTTTCTCTGCATCCTGGGTTGGACTCTCTTCTGATCCCTGCATCCCGGTTCGGGGGACAAGAGGTATTTTCACCTGCACACGAGCTTCTTTCATCCGAGATACCCTCCGTTGTTGTTAACCAGATCTTAGCTGGTTCTTTTCTCTAATCCATAGTTTAAGATATGAGTTCACTGGATCTGATAGAACCCGGTTTAAGAGAAATGAGAGGCATTTAAATCTGCTAATCCCCTTGTCTTCCGTTTCAGTAAACTCCCGAAAACATTGTTGCTATGCGGGTTAGACTATCCTGTTCGATCAACAGGGGTTCATAACAAATCTCTTTCATTTGGTTCAGAACAGGTAAAAAATCAGATCTTGAATTGAACAAGTTAAGATCACCTATTAATAGAATCAGGTACTTACGCTCCCTACCGCACACCACGTTTGGAAAACATAAAAAAGGACACAAAAAAAGCCAAGCCCGAAGGCTTAGCTTATTCAAACACATACGTCGCGGTTCCTCTCGCATGCAAATCCACATTTTACTGTGGATTTGCATGCGAGAATGATCCGTGAAATAAATATATTTTACGCCCAAGTTGGTTGTACTTTGAACATCGGAACTTCTTCCTCGACCTTTTCGGTAGGTGCTTTAACTGCATCCAGCTTAGGCTCTTCCACGGAAATCCGATAGATATCCGCACCAAGGCCATTCAGCTTTTCTGCCAAATGTACATAACCACGGTCGATGTGATGCACACCACCCACCTCAGTTGTACCTTCAGCGACCAAGCCAGCAATGATCAAAGCAGCCCCAGCGCGCAAGTCTGTTGCTGTGACTTTCGCACCCTTCAGCTTGGCATTACCCGTAATGATAGAAGAGCGTCCCTCAACTTTGATCTCTGCGTTCATCAATTGGAACTCGTCTACGTGCATGAAACGGTTCTCAAACACCGTTTCCGTCACAACGCTAGTTCCTTCGGATGCCAGCAGCAAAGCCATCATCTGGGATTGCATATCTGTAGGGAATCCTGGGTATGGTAAAGTTTTGACATCCACTGCTTTGAGTGGACGGTCTGCAATGACACGAACACCATTCTCATCAGGTTGTACAGTCACGCCCATTTCTTCCAGCTTGGCAATAACGGAACCCAAGTGATCGGAGATGGCCCCTTCGACATATACATCACCACCAGAGATCGCCGCAGCAGCCATGTACGTACCGGCTTCGATACGGTCCGGAATAACAGTATGTCTAACACCGGACAACTTTTCGACGCCTTCAATACGAATGACGCCTGTACCGGCTCCACGCACTTTCGCTCCCATCCCGTTCAAGAAGTTAGCCAGATCTACAATCTCAGGTTCTTTCGCCGCATTCTCCAGAACCGTTACACCTTCGGCCAAAGTTGCAGCCATCATAATATTTTGAGTGGCACCAACAGAAGCCACATCCAGATAAATTTTTGCACCGCGCAAACGCCCTTGGCTGCGTGCCTCAATGTAACCTTGGCCCAAGCTGATCTCGGCTCCCATGGCTTCAAAACCTTTGAGGTGCTGATCAATCGGTCGTGTACCGATGGCACATCCTCCAGGTAATGAGATTCTTGTTTGACCCAAACGCGTCAACAAAGGCCCCATGACCAGAAAAGACGCCCGCATTTTACTTACCCATTCATACGGGGCTTCACAGGAAGTAAGGTTCTCCGCATTTACGGTAATCACTTCGTCCCGGTATGTAACTCCCGCTCCTAGCGATTCCAATACTTTGTTAATCGTCATCACATCGTCTAGAGGAGGTGCGTCAATAATAACGCTTTGTCCTTCTTCCCCTAAGAGAGAGGCAGCGATGATCGGAAGAACAGAATTTTTAGCGCCGCTAACTTTGACACTTCCGGTCAACCTTTTGCCACCGCGGACGATAAATTTGCTCATCATGGTTCCCTCCGCGCTTTTATTCCCTTTTCCTCATTCCGGAATACGTAAGCCCCACTGTGGTAGAAGGACTGTTGCTGTGTGTGGAATTTCGACAAATTCTGGCATGGATGCACAGATGTCTGATCAGAAAAGAATTGGTTTGTATAATTCATATCGATGATACCATGTGTACTGTACATCTTGCTTCATGGCTCGTAAAAATCCATTAAACAGGCCATCTTGGCAACATAACAGACCCATTGGGATGGTTTTTAGCCGGTATCTACCGGATATCCCCTTTATAACCTACATAATTAGTGAAAAATTGTGAATTCCCTAACTTCCATCATAACATTGTTGAATTGTACGATACAAGCATTTTTTACATAAACATTTTAAATTTGGTCAGTTAAACGTTCACATTTACCCTCTTACATTTTGGCCGACAGCTTATACTCTAATTGTTAACACAATTAATCGATGTTATTCGACAATGAGCCGCTTGAAGAACCTAACAGATGATTAACCAACCATCTCAACATTAAAACAAATTTCTTAACATTTGAGTCCAGGACAAATAATCAATAACAAAGCCAGCAACGGCATGCCCTAAAATGATGGCAAGCAGCAAATGTAACAATCTCCCCTGAGGACCTTTCGGCTGTCTGATCACTAAATCCAGTTTCAGATTTTGCAATGACCACCATGTGATCGCTATACATATAAGAGAAACGACAATTGAGATCAGGCTGTTCGTGCTCAATGTCTGGTTCACCTGATTCGCCAGATCATTACCCATATCTTTTTACCTCCACCTTGATTGTTGCAGCGATCAGCATATCATATGCCTTGCACCCATAACTTGTTAGTGTACTGGAATGTCCGAAGCAGAATACATGTCTGTTCAAGCTGTCAGGTATTCTCCCTGATCTACAAGATCATCGGATGCCCATATGACCTAGCAGCAACCATTCAGCTATGCATGATGATGGAAATCTAGCATCCAACTTTCTTGCACACGCCGACTCTAAGGAATATAGGCTGTTTCGCTATCGCTTGTCAATTACTTGTTTTCTACTCCCAAAAACATTTTAATTTTTATTCGCTAAGATTTTGTGACTAAAACGACATAAAAGAGCGTTGCATCGATATCGATTCTGTCATTTCCTCGGAAATAATTGATCTTAATCTCGTAAAATTAGTTCTATCAGGGGGATATGCCCATAATACTTAAGTCCTATATGTTATTCACCTCATGATTAAAAGGTGAATCTTATCATTTAAAGCTATTCATACTATATAAAGAGAACACTCTCTAACGTTCAAATCCAAATAGCGTAGTGGCACATTATCATCGTATTCCACTATTTTTATTTCTATCTGTATTTCTTTATAAAAGATTAAAAGAACCCGGCAGACAATGCCGCCGGGCTCCAAAAGTTACTTTATTTGCCGAATACGTTGATCCGGTTAACCGCTTTTTGCAAAGCAATCTCTGCACGACGGTGATCAAAGTGATCCTGGTTGCTTTGGCTGGCAAGCCGGCGTTCTGCCCGCTCTTTGGCCGCACGCGCACGATCCACATCAATGCTTTCCGGGAATTCGGCACTCTCTGCGAGTACAACAACCTTATCTTTGCGGACTTCGATAAAGCCGCCGCCGATGGCGACTTGCTTATTCTCTTTTCCGTTTTTGATCGTGATCGGTGCAATCTGTAAAGGTGTAACCATCGGGATATGACCAGGGAGAATCCCCAGTTCCCCTTCAATACCACGAGCGATGACGCTATCCACTTGCTGTGAATAGACGAGACGCTCAGGCGTTACGATCTCCAACAAAAAGGTGCTCAATTCCATCCCTCCTGAAACTATCCGAAGGATAGCTCGCTTCATAAGGACAATCCTGGACTCAGATTATACCAGTGTTTTGGCTTTCTCCACTGCCTCTTCAATCGTACCCACGAAGAGGAATGCTGCTTCCGGCAGATCGTCATGCTTGCCTTCGAGAATCTCTTTAAAGCTGCGCACTGTTTCTTTAACCGGAACGTATTTACCCGGAATACCGTTAAATGCTTCAGCAACGTGGAAAGGCTGGGACAAGAAACGTTGAATTTTACGCGCACGATAAACGAGCGCTCTGTCTTCTTCGCTGAGCTCATCCATACCCAGGATTGCGATGATATCTTGAAGTTCGTTATAACGTGCCAAGATACGTTTAACGCCTTGTGCGACACTATAGTGCTCTTCTCCAACAACTTCAGGAGACAAGATCCGGGAGCTGGATGCGAGTGGATCTACGGCTGGGTAGATACCCATCTCGGAGATTTTACGCTCCAGGTTTGTTGTTGCATCCAAGTGAGCAAACGTTGTTGCAGGAGCCGGGTCAGTATAGTCATCCGCAGGTACGTAGATCGCCTGGATGGATGTAACCGATCCTTTTTTCGTTGAAGTGATACGCTCTTGCAATTGACCCATTTCTGTTGCCAGCGTAGGCTGGTAACCTACCGCAGATGGCATACGTCCAAGCAAGGCAGATACTTCTGAACCCGCTTGGGTGAAACGGAAGATATTATCGATAAAGAGCAACACGTCACGGCCTTCTTCATCACGGAAATATTCCGCCATGGTCAAACCTGTGAGGGCTACACGAAGACGTGCGCCTGGTGGCTCGTTCATTTGTCCGAAGACCATTGCTGTTTTGTTGATAACGCCGGAATCACTCATCTCGTGATACAAGTCATTACCTTCACGGGTACGCTCACCAACACCGGCAAATACAGAGATACCGCCGTGCTCTTGCGCAATGTTGTTGATCAATTCCTGAATGGTTACCGTTTTACCTACACCGGCACCACCAAACAGACCAATTTTACCACCTTTTGCGTATGGAGCCAGCAAATCGATAACTTTGATACCTGTTTCAAGCATTTCCGCTTGGGTAGTCAGTTCATCGAATGCAGGAGCAGAGCGGTGAATCGGGTTTTTGTGTTCAGCTGCAACTGTACCGCCAGTATCAATCGCTTCGCCGAGTACGTTAAATACACGGCCCAGTGTCGCTTCACCGACAGGTACCGAGATTGGAGCTCCAGTATCTACGGCTTCCATGCCACGTACGAGACCGTCCGTGGAGGACATCGCGATACAACGTACACGGTTGTCACCCAGATGTTTCGAAGCTTCGAGTGTAAGATTTACACTAACACCGCTCTCGTTTACTGTAGTGATCGTAATGGCATTGAGGATTTCCGGCAGACCGCCGCGATCAAACTCGACGTCAACAACCGGACCCATGATGCTCACAACGCGTCCTTTGTTCATCTTAACGTTCCCCTCCTACAAGCCTGCTACTTTGGCAAAAATAAAATTCCGTTCGTTCATTTTTGCAGTGCAAGCCTTCATTAAATAAAAAACGGTTAGCCTTGTGCTGCGTTGGCACCTGCCACAATTTCCGTAATCTCCTGCGTAATCGCTGCTTGACGGGCACGGTTATAAGTCAATGACAGATCATTAATGAGTTTCGATGCATTTTTGGTTGCATTACCCATTGCTGTCATCTTCGCACCCAGTTCACTCGCTTTACCATTCAACAGTGCACCGTAGATCAATGTTTCCGCATAACGCGGAAGCAAAACTTCCAGCACAGCCTCAGCTGACGGTTCATACTCGTAGCTCGCAGTCGGTCCATCCGCAGGAGTTAACTCAGGTGTTTCCATAGGGAGAAGTTTCTCCATTGTCGGAATCTGGGTCAACGCATTTACAAAGCGGTTATAACAAATGTACAATTCATCAAATTCAGCCAGTTCAAATCCATGAACTGCCTCATGAGCGATGGATTTGATATCTGCGAATGAAGGTGAGTCCGACAGATCCGTAGTTGTGGAAGCCATAGCTATTTCACGTCTTCTGAAATAGTCACGCCCTTTACGACCAATAACGAATAATTCGTAATCGTCCTGGGAGTTGTGACGCTCTTTCAGAGTCTGACTCACCTGACGCAGAACGTTCGCATTGTATCCACCTGCAAGACCCCGATCTGACGTGATGATCAGATATGCTGTCTTTTTCACCGGACGGCTTTCCAGCATCGGGTGCTGGATACCTTGGGTACTAGAGGCAATGCTGGCCACAACTTCTTTCAACTTCTCTGAATAAGGACGTGCTGCCTCTGCTTTTTCCTGCGCTTTACGCAGTTTTGCAGCCGCAACCATCTCCATTGCTTTGGTGATTTGCTTTGTGCTTTGTACGCTTTTAATTTGCCGCTTAATTTCGCGCATGCCTTTTGCCATGATTTCACCACCTTAAAGTTTTGACAAAGTCAAAACTACTTCGTAAGCATATTCCTGCTTTGACGGAGTCAAAGTTTTGCATGCAGACATGCGGAATCGGTTAGCCAACTCCGCAGCTACAATGATCTATTTAGACAGAGACTGCGAAGCTCTTTCTGAACTTCTCGATTGCACCTTTAAGTGCATTTTCATTGTCTGCTGTCAATTCTTTCGTTTCACGAATCGATCCCAGGATTTCCGGGTGGTTGCTCTCCATGAACGCAAGGAACTCATGCTCAAAACGAGTAACATCACCTGTTGGAATCTCATCAAGGAATCCTTTAACTGCAGTATACAAGCTGACAACCTGTTGTTCTACAGGCAACGGCTGGTTAACACCTTGTTTCAGAATTTCCATCATACGCGCACCACGATTCAGACGAGCCTGAGTCGCTTTATCCAGATCGGAACCGAACTGGGAGAACGCTTGAAGCTCACGATATTGAGCGAGGTCAAGACGCAGGGAACCTGCAACCTTTTTCATCGCTTTGATCTGAGCAGAACCACCGACACGGGATACAGAGATACCAACGTTGATCGCCGGACGTTGTCCAGCATTGAACAAGTCAGCTTCCAAGAAGATCTGTCCATCCGTGATGGAGATTACGTTCGTTGGAATATAAGCAGATACATCGGAAGCTTGTGTTTCAATGAACGGCAGTGCGGTTAAAGAACCTCCACCCAGTTCATCGTTCAGCTTCGCAGCACGCTCCAGCAAACGGGAGTGCAGGTAGAAGACGTCACCCGGATAAGCCTCACGGCCCGGTGGACGGCGGAGCAACAAGGACAGCTCACGATAAGCAGAAGCTTGTTTAGTCAAGTCATCATAGATGACCAGAACGTGCTCGCCTTTGTACATGAAATACTCACCCATCGAACAACCGGAGTACGGTGCGATGTACAAGAGTGGTGATGGATCGGAAGCTGCTGCTGTTACAACGATTGTGTACTCCATTGCGCCTTTACGACGAAGAGTTTCCACAACTTGTGCAACGGTAGACTGCTTCTGACCAATAGCCACATAGATACACTTCATGCCGCTACCTTTTTGGTTCAGAATTGCATCAATGGCAATCGATGTTTTACCTGTTTGACGGTCACCGATGATCAACTCACGTTGTCCGCGACCGATTGGTACCATTGCATCGATGGCTTTGATTCCTGTTTGCATCGGCTCATGAACGGATTTACGATCCATTACGCCTGGTGCTTTACCTTCAACCGGACGGAATTCCGTTGTAGCGATTGGCCCTTTGCCATCCACTGGAATACCGAGCGGGTTCACAACACGTCCAATCAATGCTTCGCCTACAGGCACTTGCATGATTTGACCAGTACGTTTCACTTGGTCGCCTTCACGAATATCATAGTAAGGTCCCAGGATAACGACACCGACATTGCTTTCTTCCACGTTCATGGCGAGTCCCATAACACCGCTTGGGAATTCAACCAACTCGTTGGACATGACGTTCTCAAGTCCATAAACACGAGCGATACCATCACCAACCTCGATAACCGTTCCGACTTCGACTACATCGATATCGGTCTTGTATTGTTCGATTTGGCTCTTAATTAATGTACTGATTTCTTCTGGTTTGATACTCAAGTGTCCTCACCCCAATCTACTGTACTCGTCTGTTAAAAGACTGCTCAAGACGTTCGAGCTTGCCAGCCAAGCTGCCGTCATAGATCGTATCGCCAATGGCGACTTTCAATCCGCCCAGCAGAGTCGGATCAACAAAATTCTCGATACGAATCTTTTTATTCACACGGCCACCGAATTCACGGGCTACCGCTTCTTTTTCCTCATCGTTCAAAGCATATGTTGAGTATACCCGAGCGTCAGCGATTCCAAGAGAATCCCCTTCGATCTTCACGTAGTCACTCAACAACTCGTCCAACAGTTCAACGCGTCCACGCTCAATCAGGAGCAGAACCGTACGAAGGACAGGTTCGGACACTTTGCCATCAAGGCTTGCACGAAGCACATTTTGTTTGGCTTCATCAGAGATGTTCGGAGAAACAATAAATTTGATAATCTCGGCATCTCCAGTTAACGCACTAACTACGGCGCGCAGTTCCTGTTCAACCTCTAGCACCTGCTGCTGCTGAAGTGCAACTTCAAACAATGCTTTCGCATAACGCTTGGCAACAATCGTATCGCGGCTCATTGTCGGCCTCCTACCTCATTGAGGTATTGGTTCACAAGCTCCTCTTGTGCAGGACCGTTCTCAACTTCTTTTTTAATCAATCTGGATGCAATTTGAACGGAAGCTGAACCCAGTTCGCTGCGAAGTGCTGCAACTGCCTTGTTCTTCTCGCTTTCGATCTCACGTACCGCATCGTCTTTGAGACGATTCGCTTCTGCCTTGGCATCAGCCAAAATCGACTCCGCTTGCTTGCCGCCCGTTTGTTTGGACTGCTCGATGATGTCGTGAGCTTCTTTGCGCGCATGTTCAAGAGCTTGTTTTTGCTCCTCCACATAGGCAATAGCCTGTTCACGAGTCTGTGCAGCCTCGTTCATCTGCGTCATCACGAGTTCACGACGCTTTTCCATGATGGAGAACAAAGGGCCGAAAGCGTAGCGGCTAAGCAGCCAATATAGAATTGCAAATGCAACCATCGCAAGAATTGTATTTTCCCAAATGAAATTCAATCTGTTCACTCCTTCCTGGAGGTATCCTTAAAACGTTCGCCTGTTAGGACGGACATCACCCTAAAAAGAAGGCGCGGAGGGCTGTGGCCTTCCCCGCCAAACCTTTATCCATTTAAATTAAGCCATACCGTAGAACATGAACGCGAGTACCACACCGATAATCGGCAATACCTCAATCAAACCTACACCGATAAACATTGTTGTTTGAAGAGTGGATTTAGCTTCCGGTTGACGAGCGATACCTTCCACCGTTTTGCTGATTACCATACCGTTACCAATACCTGCGCCAAACGCGCCAAGTCCTGCAACAATTGCTGCTGCGATTAATGCCATTGCTCCCATTTGTATATCCTCCTTAAAATAATAAATCGTATTTTTTATTGTTCAGCCTGATGAAGATATCTTCTTAGGGCTTGAAACTTAATGTTCTTCGTGCGTTTCGATGCTCTGTGAAATGTACACCATCATCAAAATAACAAACACAAATGCCTGGATCGCACCGATAAAGATACTAAAGCCTTGCCAAACCATCAATAGTGGAATAGCCGCAATGGCACCAAACACTTTGAATGTGGTCAGCTTCAGGATCGTTGTAATCAGTACCTCACCCGCGAAGATATTCGCAAACAGACGCATACCGTGTGTTAACAGCTTCGATGCCGTCTCGATCAAGTTGATCGGTAAGAACAGGGCAAATGGCTGAAGGTAATGCTTCAGGTATCCTCTGGTGTTGCGGAATAATCCAAGTCCATGAGATACAAGGAAAGCAACCAGAGCGAGTCCCATCGTTACAGACAAGTCGGCTGTCGGTGATTTCCACCAAGCCAGTTCAACGTGTGGATGTGCATTCGGATCCTTGGCATGGGCCTTCTCAAAGGCTTCCACGGCCGTAACAATCGGTTGACCGAATACTTGCGCTTGTTCTACTTTATCCATCCCGGTTACTGCCTGGAACGGAAGTCCGAGCATGTTCCCTACGAAGATGAACATAATCATGGAAAGAGCGAGAGAGATAAAATGTTTACCTTTCTTCATATCCATTGTGCTAGAGATCAGATTGCGGACGAATTCTACTGCCCACTCCATAAAATTTTGCAGCTTGCCGGGGTTTTCAACGGATAATCTTCGTGTCGCTAGTACAGCGAAAATAAAAACAAGGGCACCTGTAACGACCAGCATCAACACAACTGATAAATCCAGTCGAAATCCGCCAAGCATAATAATTGGAGCTTCATGCATATTTTTCTCACCCCTTTCTCGACTTGAAAGCTGCAGCACCTAATTTCATTCTGCTCTGCGGGAATAGATAATCCCTATAATCAGTAAGGAAAATTGCGCAATAACCAGACCACCTGCGACCGCATATGTATTGAAATGCTGCGGAAAGCGCATCGATATAAATACACCGAGCACAGCCAGTGCTGCTCTTGTCAAAAATCCCAGGTTCACACGCTTCAAGTTACCTTCTGCCGCTTCATCAGACATTTTTCTTACTTTGTAGCCCAGGTAAAATGCATTAATCCAGCTAATTCCTGTACCCAGAGCTAGTCCCAAAGCAATTGTCTCCACTCGTGGCATAAAAGCCGCTGCGAGAAAACAAATCATAAGTACATACATGACGAAAACAGTCATTGATCTGCGGTATCTGGTTAGTTCACTCATCACTTTCCCCCATGATTTTTTTCGCGATAAAGTAAATGCTTACCCCACCTGCCGCAAGAAAAAAGAGAACGCTTACGGCGATCCATATTCCGTTGCCTCCAATGGTCTTGTCCAACCAGGAGCCAGCGTAATATCCGGCAACAGCGAGAATGGCAATCTCGATCCCAAAAGCTGTCACGAGCCCCATCGCTTTCCATACATTATCGTCATGGTTACGGGATGAATTTGGTTTGTTCGAATCGGCCATTTTCCACGCCACCCTTGCAATCCCAGTTAATTTTACTGAATGATGAGAGCCTTTGTCAATTGATTGATTTTAGCGTTTTAAAGGGGGAAACGACAGGCTTATGAACCTCTAAAGCCCATAAACCCGCGAAAACCGTACAGTTTAACTGTATGCTATCCCCTCAGTAAAACCGTCAAAAAATGTGAATTATTTTTTGAACTTTCTGTGAAATGATTCCGGACGCTCACTTTTCACGCCAAAATGGTGCAAAATCGCATTGACAATTCTTTCCGACGCATGTCCATCACCGTATGGATTAGCAGCTTGGCTCATGCTTGCATACAGTGCTTCATCCGAAAGCACTGCTTTGGTCCGTTCATATACACGTTCCTCTTCCGTGCCTACCAATTCCAGCGTGCCAGCTTCAATGCCTTCCGGGCGCTCTGTTGTATCGCGCAATACAAGAACAGGCACACCAAACGAAGGCGCTTCTTCCTGCAAACCGCCTGAATCGGTTAGGATCAAGTGAGTGTGCGGGTAAAAGTTATGCAAATCCACTACGTCTAGCGGATCAATTAACTGAATACGGGGATGATTCCCCAAAATCGCGTGAGCCGGCTCCTTCACAGCAGGACTAGGGTGCACCGGGTACACGATGGCAATATCTTCGAATTCGTCTGCAATCCGTTTGACGGCCTGGAAAATGTTGCGGTGAGGCTCGCCTTGAGATTCACGGCGATGAGCAGTCATCAGCACCAGGCGTTTGCCTTGTGCCCAATCTAGTACCGGGTGCTTGTAATCCTCCCGTACTGTATATTGAAACACATCGGTTACCGTGTTGCCTGTGACATAGGTACTAGACTCCGGTTTATTTTCTTTTGCAAGATTGGAAGAAGACCAGTCAGTAGGTGCAAAATGCAAATCAGCCAGTACACCCGTCAATTGGCGGTTCATCTCTTCCGGGTACGGAGATAGCTTGTTCCACGTCCGCAGACCTGCTTCCACATGCCCAACCTGAATCTGTTGCAGGAACGCTGCATAGCTGGCTACAAATGTAGTCAAGGTATCTCCGTGAACCAGTACAATATCCGGCTTCGCTTCACGCAAAACTGGCTCCAGACCGCCAAGAACACGAATCGTGATCTCGTTCAACGTTTGACGATCCTTCATGACATCCAGATCATAATCGGGATGAATGTCGAAAACTTCAAGAACTTGATCCAGCATTTGGCGATGCTGCGCAGTTACGCAAACAATCGACTCAATGGACTCGGGATGTTTTTGCAATTCCAGAATAAGCGGAGCCATCTTGATGGCTTCCGGACGCACTCCGAAGATTGTCATCACTTTAATTTTTTTGGACATTCGAGCAAAGCTCCTTTTCTAATACGCATGAAAATATGCTTATTTCGTTCCGTACAAACGGTCTCCTGCATCGCCAAGTCCTGGCACGATATATCCGTGATCATCCAGACGGTCATCCAGTGCAGCCACATAGATATCCACATCCGGGTGTGCATCCTGTACTGCTTTTACGCCCTCTGGCGCTGCAACGAGGTTCATCATCTTGATCTGAGTGCAGCCACGCTTTTTGAGCACGTCAATCGCTGCAATTGCTGAGCCGCCTGTTGCAAGCATCGGGTCAATTACAATAAGTTGGCGTTCCGTTACATCTGTAGGCAGCTTGGTATAGTATTCTACCGGTTGCAATGTTTCCGGATCACGGAACAATCCAACATGTCCTACTTTTGCCGCTGGCAGCAACTTCACCACGCCGTCCAGCATGCCCAGTCCTGCACGCAGAATCGGCACCAGTCCAAGCATACGTCCAGAGATGACCTTACCTTGTGTCGCTGCTACAGGTGTCTGTACGTCGATCGATTCCAGCTCAACGTCTCTTGTAATCTCGTAAGCCATCAACGTGGCTACTTCATCAACCAATTCACGAAAATCTTTCGTATTCGTACGCATGTCGCGTATAAACGTCAGTTTGTGTTGAATCAGGGGGTGATCACATATTACTAATTTTCCCATTAAATTGTCCCTCCGGTAAGTTCTTCATGAGTTAAGCATTTCCAAATATACCTAGCCATCATTCACAGGCTCGATAAATCCTGTATATTATATCATCACCCACACTGAATTACACCATCAAAGGGCACCTAATCATTACAGAAAAGCGAATCCTACAAAAACAGGACCGGAAAATGATTCATCCGGTCCTGTTTGCTCGTGCTGTTGTGTCACTTGAATGCTCAAAATACATGTGAACACTAAAGATGCTCCACAAACCGAATGATCTTCCGATCACTGTTATCCCCAGAATTCTCTGATCCACTAATTAAATGGTGGAATTCCGGTGATAAAGGCGAGCGCTTCGCTTCTTCAGATCCTTTCGGTTTGCTCCGTCTGCGTGTTCACATTATGAACATCTCAAATACAAACAGCACGAGCAATGTTTTTTAGCAGTAGAAGAGACGGTACTAGTATTTAAGATCGGTGTAGAGTGGGTATTGGTCCGTCAAGGCAGTTACTTCTGCACGCGCCTGATCAAGTGTTGCTGTATCTTTTGGATTTTTAAGCGTTTTGGCAATGATCTTACCGATGGCTACCATTGCTTTTTCATCCATACCGCGGGAAGTCGCCGCAGGTGTACCGATACGGATACCACTTGTGATGAACGGACTTGTTGGATCGAATGGAATCGCGTTTTTGTTCACGGTAATGCCGATGGAATCAAGCACATGCTCTGCTTCCTTACCCGTGATGTTTACGCTGCGTGTGTCAATCAGCATCAAGTGGTTGTCTGTACCGCCGGATACGATGTTCAATCCTTCAGCGATCAATGTTTCAGCCAGCACTTGTGCGTTTTTTACCACGTTCTGAGCGTACGTTTTGAACGAAGGCTGCAAAGCTTCACCAAATGCTACAGCTTTTGAAGCGATAACGTGCATCAAAGGTCCGCCTTGGGAACCAGGGAATACCGCTTTATCAATGGCAGCTGCCCAAGACTTACGGCATAGAATCATACCGCCACGTGGCCCGCGCAATGTTTTATGTGTCGTTGTGGTAACAAAGTGCGCATGTGGCACTGGGTTAGGATGCAACCCGGCAGCAACAAGTCCTGCGATATGTGCCATATCGACCATGAACAGCGCGCCAACATCATTAGCGATAGAAGCCAACTTTTCAAAATCAATCGTACGCGGGTATGCACTTGCGCCTGCTACGATCAGACGAGGGCGGTGTTTGAATGCTGCTTTGCGAACTTCATCATAATCAATGAGGAATGTATCTTCTTGTACGCCGTATGCAACGAAGTTGTACAGCAAACCAGAAGCATTAACCGGGCTACCATGCGTCAAGTGACCGCCGTGTGCCAGGTTCATACCCAGTACCGTATCGCCAGGCTTCAACGCTGCCAGATATACAGCCATGTTCGCTTGTGCACCGGAGTGCGGCTGCACGTTGGCATGCTCTGCGCCAAACAATTCTTTGGCACGATCACGCGCGATATCTTCAACGATATCCACATGCTCACAACCGCCATAGTAACGTTTGCCTGGATATCCTTCAGCATACTTGTTCGTCAGAACAGATCCCATTGCTTCAATTACCGCTTCGCTTACGATGTTCTCGGATGCGATCAGCTCGATGTTGTTCTGTTGACGTTTCAGTTCAAGATTCATCGCTTCCAGTACTGCAGGGTCATTTTTACGCAATTGTTCCATGATTAAATTCCTCCTAAATTATAATGAAGTTATAAAGCGAGCCTTCAGGTTACACTCCTGACTTCGATTGCATCACCATCTTACGATCACTGTTATCCCCAAATTTCTTTGAACCCCTTTGATAAAGGGGGAAATTCGGTGATAAACGTGAACGCTCTGCTTCTCCAGATTGGTGTTGCACTCTCCGTTTTCGTGTAAACATCATTTTGCTTTATACGTTAGTCACAAAAGGTTGAATCGGGCTCTTCTTCCATTCGATAAACTGCACGTTCGCCGCCAATCAGCTTTGGACGTGTAAGTGCCGCTGTAACACGGGCCTCACCAATATAGCGAAGCGATGACCGAAAAGGAACCGCTACATGGCGAAGATGCATGCCAATCATCGTTTCTCCGATATCCAGACCTGCATGAGCCTGAATATGTTCAGCCAGACATGGATCAGATAATGAACGATAGACGGTCGATGCCATGGAACCACCAGCTTTCGGCACAGGTACAGCGCCAACCTCTGTCAGTCCAAGACGCTCAAGCAACGCACGTTCCATCACAAGCGCCCTGTTCAGGTGTTCACAGCACTGGAATACAGCGTCGAAGCCAAACTCCGACTGTACCTCTCGAATGCCTGCAAGCAACTGCTCTGCAACATCCACTGCACCATTTGTTCCAATACGCTGGCCTGCGACCTCACTCGTGCTCGTGCCAATAACCACAACTTGACCGGAGCCAAGCTTTCCGGCTAGTGCCAGTTCGCGCAGGATTGATGCGGTCTGTTGCTGCAATCCGGGTTGTTCCGAATCCAATTCAATAGTCATCCTATCGCCTCCCGATAAAATCATGCCCCTGATCTTGATTGTGTGCTCAGCGCATACGTTGCATGGCATTTCAGGTTCTATTATAGCGAAAAATCAGATGAAAGACGAAAAAAAGAGCAGTCTGCGGGTATCGCAGAATTGCTCTTTTGCCCAGGCGACCGGCCGTTTGTTCCGGTGCTCCATTGTGGTTGTGTCCACTTCGTCGCCAGTTACACCGGATCCCTGTTTTCCCCTTCATCATAAATCAACCCAACTTTAAAATCAACGGTTAATTTACACTGGATGTTGCATTTCTATATCTTTCCTATGCTTGACTGAATTATTCAAGCTTATCCAGAAGCCGGGATATTGCGGTTCGAATCTCCGCCGCCGCTATATTGTAATCGTCCCGACTGCCGCCAAACGGGTCGGAAATATCAAAGCTTGGGATACGCTGCCGAATCTCGATTGCACGCTCACGCTCCGAAGCGAGAATCTCCTGTCCCAAGGCGCGTTTCATCTCCAGTGTAGCAAACAGGCTGTCCAATTCCTCCAGGTCTTGAAGCACTTGTGCATCGTTCTCGACATACTCTTTCAGCGTGTACGTCTTCTGAATGGAATCCGGAAACACCTGCATCACATGTTGCTTGTGGCTCCGGGTCAACGTCAATACGAGATCCGCCCATTCAACCAATTCTGCACTGAGCTGTGTGGAGTGAGCTGGTCCCTCTGCGCTATGATCTCTCAACACCGCTTCGGCATGGCGAGAGATCGGCATGCCCGACATTGCCGCCACACCCGCAGAACGAACATGCACCTGAATGCCACGCTCGGAAGCAAGCTTCCGCAAAAGCCCTTCTGCCATGGGGCTGCGGCACGTATTGCCTGTACATACGAATAAAATATGTTTCATTATGTTAAGCCTCCCCATTGGATTAAAATGTGATAAACCTATCCGATATTTACACGTTTTATTTTAAAATATAAACAAAAGTCCAAAGGCAAGCAAGATCGCCCCGCCTACGGCCTCACCGTAATCCCCTAGGTTCTTACTCACCCGGCGCCCGAGAAGCAGACCCATGATCGACATCAAGCCGCCGCAGAAACCGAAAGCCAGAATGGTCAGGACAAGATCACTGCTGAACATGCCAAGCGACACCCCGACAGAGAATGAATCCACGCTGACACTGAGCGAAAATAAAATAATCCCCAGCAGGGAGCGGTGATCCACCAGTTTGGTGTCCCCTTCGCGGAACGCGTTCAAAATCATGTGAGCACCTAGCAACACCAGCAAGCCACCTGCCGCATAGTTTGTGATATTGCCCAGCAAGGAGCTGACATACTTGCCCATGTACATGCCAGCAAGCGGCATGATAATATGAAACAGCGCGGTGACAGTACTGATTTTCAATATATCCCGCAGCCGTACGCCCTTCATGCCAATTCCAATGCCCAGCGAGAATGCATCAAGTCCAAGCGCAACCGCCATAATCAGAATGGTTACCAACTGCCCCACATGGGCAGACACATCCCACATCCTCATACCCCCAAGTCGCGTAAAGGTTCTTGTACACGATATGCGGACAAGGACCCAAACATGACGGATGCAGGGAAACTGGAGGTACGAAGTATCGATATAGCATTGCGACGAGAAAAGCAATCTAAGCTCGATTGCTACTATGAGAATAATAACTTGAGACGCTACTTGAGACGTTAAATGTTACGGTTGTCTGCAAACGTGATGGCTATTTGCGAAAGATTGGGCTCCTGATCCGGTGGCCAGGAGCGTTTGGGTGAGAGGCTCAATCAACTTGGATAAGTTGGTTGCCTGCCGCCTTGAGCAGCCGATTCATGACGGCTGCTCCCAGCCCTTCGCGTGAGCAGGCTTCCGCCACAATATATGTGGCGCCCAGCTCATCGCAGCTGCGCAGCGCGGCGTATAGCCTGCGCGCAGCTTCCTGCAACTCGCTGGCGTCCCCCAGCGAGAACACGGCATCGGCGCGGTACTGCTCCGCGTGCTCGGCGAACGCCAGCACCGCGGTGCGCTCTCCGCGCTGCGCCGCCTCCGCGAGGGCGGCGCGGGTCCAGGCCGCTACCGCTGCGGGCGGCCCCTCCACCACGCACAGCGCCCCTGCGGGTGCGTAGTGCGTGTACTTCATGCCCGGCGAGCGCGGCGCCGGGCTGGCACTGTCGCCACCGGACCCTTCGGCGAGAAGCGCCGGGTCCGTGGCGACACGGGCGGCCACGGCGGACAGCTGCTCCGCCGTGATGCCGCCAGGGCGCAGGATGGTGACGGTGCCGTCGTCACCGGCCTGCACCACCGTGGACTCGACGCCCACCCCCGTGGGACCGCCGTCCACAATGCCGCCGATGCGGCCATCCAGATCCTCCCGCACATGTGCGGCGAGAGTTGGGCTAGGCCGCCCGGAGCGGTTCGCACTTGGCGCAGCCACGGGGCATGCCGCCGCCGCGATGAGTGGCAGCGCCACCGGGTGGTCCGGCATGCGCACGGCCACCGTATCCAGCCCGGCGGTGACCCGCGGGGACACCGCCCCTGGCCTAACCGGCAGCACCAGCGTCAGCGGGCCCGGCCAGAAGGCCGCCATCAGCGCTTCCGCCGCTGCATTCACCTCGGTGACCAGTTCATGCAGCTGGTCACGGTGCGCGATATGCACAATGAGCGGATTGTCGGAAGGCCGCCCTTTGGCGGCAAATACCGCCTCTACCGCTTCTGTGCTGCGCGCGTCTGCGCCGAGGCCGTAGACCGTCTCGGTCGGGAAGGCAACCGTCTTCCCTTGACGAAGGCAGGCAGCGGCTGCCTGCAAGTCAGCGAGCGCCGCTTCACGGGCGGCGCTCTCTTTTTTCGCACGCGAATCCAGGGAAGTCTCTTGCACGTGCACGTTTATGGTCTCGCCCTCACCCTGCTCATTCAACAGTGCTTTGACATCCCAATAGGCTGTATTTTGTTCACCCTTGACTGGCTCTACCGCCCTATTATGGTGCTTGTCCTCTAACGAGGTATATTGTAACTTTTCGCGCTCTCTAGTCATTTATATCATCATCCCTAAACTTCAAATAGGTTCAATTACAGTACATATAAGTATACCATATCTCTCACGCTACAGGTTCGATCCAACCATAGACTACTGCCCCCGAATATCGTGTTCATGTAAAGAAGGAAGCTCCCTGCACACCTGCAACGAAACTTCCCTCCCATAATCGATATTTATAATACACCTCAATTGATATTATATATTACACTTCGACTATCTTGTCACCAATTCGTTGTTAGGAGAATAAATCTGTTACCCAGTCCCACAATTTAACAGCTACATCCCACAGGAAGAATCTCGCTTCAGGCGTCTCTCCCTGCACAGAGGCTTTTACCTCAACCGAATCCCCGGCTGCCGCAGAGACTGTCGTTGGTTTAGCCAGTGCGTCCCCTGTACTAGCGTCGATGAAACAGAGCGGCGGGAACAATACACACCACCAGTTCTGCCCCTTGCCTTCACCCAGCGTAATCCGTACCGCTTCATATTCGCCAGCAGGATAGACCGTACCGCCATATAGCTTTGTTGGAAAAGGAACCGTGCCCAGCTCCACCTGATAATCATAAGTCAGACCACGTTTATTTAACTCTTCCCCTACCCGATTCTCAATCTCGGACAGATGCTCCCGAATGACATTGCGAGCCTGCTCCAGACTTTGCGGATTCTCCAGCGCCCCAACCCATTCGCCCATCTGTGCCACAACGGCATCCCGAATCTCACGTTTTACGAGTTGATCTCCAGCCGCATCGGAATTCGCTAGAATCCGCAAACGGATCGATTGCTCCGGAATCGCTGTAGCGGCAACAGCCGCATCGGTTTTCTGACCTTCCCACATCATAATAATCATCATAAGACATATAATGATAAGTCCCATTTGTTTAACTATTCTTCTGTTCATCCCGTTATCCCCCTCGGCTCCGATATCCAGCTGCAACTCTCTCATGTCTATCAGTATGCCCGGTAGAGATAGAAGTAAACCTAGTATATGCTTGAATCTATTAAAATTTTTCATATAAACGGAGCCTGTCCGCATCTCATATACACCCTTATAGCTATACTCCTGTGGACACACAAAAGAAGCCTAGTGTTAACTAAGCTTTCTTCGTAAACATATTATATTTGGATTGCACTTTAATCTGCATTATACAAGTAGCGGAAAACACTACTACATCGTACTGTTCTCTTTTTTCTTTTTCATCAGAGTCCGAATCCGCTGCATCAAGGACGGAGACTCTTCCTCCGGAAACAGCTCATCTTCGTCCTCGTCACCGTACAACTTAATGCTCATGACCAGACCGATACAGGCCATGTTAATCAGTAAAGACGTCCCGCCATAACTGATAAACGGCAAGGTAATGCCCGTCAGCGGCATGAGGCCAAGGAATGCTCCTACATTTTCAAACACCTGATAGAGCAACATCCCGATAATGCCCACAATGATAATGGGCCCGGCCCGTTCTTTGCACTCCAGCGCAATCAGCACCATCCGATGGATGAGGATAAAATACAATAGGATTAGCAGCGAAGCTCCCACAAAACCGAATTCCTCTGCCACCACCACAAAGATGGAATCCGAATACGTATAAGGCACACGTCCGCTTTGAACAGAGGTTCCTTCCAGAAACCCTTTACCCGTAATCCCGCCTGATCCGATGGCGAGCCCTGCGTTTTTCGTATGCCACATCGCTTTGGCTGTAGCTTTCTCAGGCACAAGCCACGGATCGATCCGTTCAGCCCAGTGCTCACGTTTGATCTTTTCCAGAAAGGCAAACACTTCATCATGATAGAAGGTGTACGATTTGATGAAACCAATAAAGAATGCAGCCACAATCGTGAGCCCGATTAACGCATGTTTCAGCTTGATATTACCGATCCATAACACCGCAACCAGGATAATCACATAACCCAGAGCGTTACCCAGGTCATTCTGTGCCATTACGAGCGCAAACGGAATAAATGTCCAGAGCCCAATCGGTACCACATCTCTCCAGAACGTCAGCTCTCCACGCTTCCGCTTCACAATGAGATGAGCGAGAAACAGAATGAGGATCATTTTGAACAATTCCGCAGGTTGAAATGAAATCGTTTCGGTGATCTTCAGCCAACCATTCGCGTTATTCACCTTACTCCCAAGTACATTAGCCAGTATCAGGAAAACGATGCCTACACCATATACCATAAACGCGTATTTTACATACACCTTGTAGTTAATCAAACCAATTCCAATGACAGCGATAAATCCTACGATATAGAAATAGATCGTTTTCACATGATGATTCGCCAGTTTGGGATCAAAACGTGTACCGCTGTAAATGGCAAATATGCTGATAACCATTAACAACAACAAGACAAAAAGAATGATGCCATCGAGCTTTTTTACCATTTTCCACATGATGTTTGAATATCCCCCTAGTCCACACATCGTGCTTTACCAATAATGATCAATATTACCATTGTACCTAATTGGGTGGGAGAATGGAAATCCGGTTTACTTTAACTTCTACAGCTAATAGCGGTTATTATATTAATTCATGTTCCTGTATAGAGATTGCCTGTAAAATAACAAAAAAACCTTGAAGGTCCGTCCCAAGCTACTGCCGGGAAGAACGATTCCAAGGTCGATCTGACTTCTTTTCAATATTTCTTTTATGATAATTCTTTAAAAGCGAACTTGAATGTAACCGTACTTTCAACCTTGATGTAAACGTTCATGTTCACTGTTCCGGTTGTTCCTTCTGCGCAGGTTTGCGTCTGAACAACTTCATCACCAGCTCCGTAATGCTCGGTTGCTCCGCCGATCCGAGAATATCTTCATTCTCTTCCGTGTGTACCTTGATGCTCATGGCAATGCCCATACTGATCATGTTAATGAGCAGTGATGTTCCTCCGTAACTAATGAATGGCAAGGTAATACCGGTCAGTGGCATGAGTCCAATAAACGGTCCTATATTGACAAAGACCTGATACAGAATCATCGCAACAATACCTACAATCAAATACGCCCCTACCCGATCCTTACATTCCAAAGCAATTAATACTAACCTATGAATCAGGATGAAATACAATAAAAGGAGAACCGATGCACCAACAAAGCCAAACTCTTCACCAATCTGTACGAAAACCGAGTCCGCATAGGCCAGAGGTACCCGATTGGATTGAATCGTAGTACCTTCCATATAACCTTTACCCGTAACACCACCAGAACCAATGGCAAGTTTGGCATTATACGTCTGCCACAATACGTCTCTGGATGTCAGTTCAGGCACAAGCCACGGATCAAATCGTTCTGCCCAGTGTGCACGTTTAATATCTTTGAGGAAACTTGTAATTTCATCATGATAATGAATGTATGCCTGTATGCCAGCGACGATGGCACTTACCGCCAACACAAAACCAATCAAGGCATGTGAAAACTTGATATTACCGATCCACAATAAACCGATCCAGATAAAAATATAGCTGAGTACCGCACCCAGGTCATTTTGCAGTAACACAAGCAGTAAAGGTGGCAGAATACATAAACTGATTGGAATGACATCTCGGCCAAAAAACAAAGGCCTGTGTTTCTTCCTGGCAAGCAGTGTCGATAGCATGACAATAAGACATAGTTTGAACAACTCCGAAGGCTGGAGACTGATCCCGCCGATCGAAAGCCAGCCTTGGGCTCCGTAGTACTCATTACCGATAAATAAAACCAGCACTAACAGTAATAGACCTAGCCCATAGATGTATAAATAATTTTTGACGATAAATTTATAGTTGATCATGGACATTCCGAAAAAAACAACAAAACCCAAAACATAAAATACAATCATATTTTTGGAGAATCCCTCAACCTTTGGACGACCAAACGTAGTACTGTAAATGGCCATGATACTAATGACCATCAGGATTACCAAAATAAAAACGATGGAGTAGTCGATCTTTTTGAATTTGTGCAGCATGTAATTATGTTCCCCCAAGCATTCAGAAAATCTTCGGCATACCCCATTGTAGAGGATTTCACGGCAAAAAGAAAACTTACGTGCCTTACATTTTTGTCACCTGTTCCGAAGGTCGAACACCCATGACATGCCGTTCGATTCCGGCAAGGTCAGGAACGATAATAATCTCCGGCCAATGCCCCGCCGATTCCAGCAATGCTGCCACGTCCTGAGCCTGGCCCATGCCCAGCTCAAAACCGACAATCTGCGGCGGAGCAGGCAGCAGCTTCAGCTGCTCCACCATGATGCGGTACGGGGCAAGCCCGTCCGGACCGCCATCCAGTGCGAGGCGCGGCTCATGATCGCGCACCTCTTGCTGCAACCCGGCGATATCTCCCGCCGGGATGTAGGGCGGGTTGGACACCAGAATGTCCAACCGCTCCCCGGCGAACGGAGCAAGCAGATCGCCTTCACGGAAGTCGATCTGTACGCCGTTCGCGGCCGCGTTGCGCGCGGCCACGTGCAGGGCATCCGCCGAGAGATCCCCGGCGGACACCTGCCACTGCGGGCGAAGCGAAGCCATCGTTACCGCGATGGCGCCGCTGCCCGTGCCAATGTCGACGGCGCGCACCGCACCGCCGTCGCCGGCCAACACGCGGTCTGCTGCGCGCAGCACAGCTTCGACCAGCAGCTCGGTCTCCGGCCGCGGGATCAGCACGGCCGGCGTGACCTCGAACGGCAGCCCGTAGAATTCCTGGCTGCCGATAATGTATTGCGCCGGCTCACCCGCAGCCTTGCGCGTGACGACGTCTTCCCAGCGGCTCCGCAGCCCGCTGGGGAACGGCTCCGGCTGCATCATGTAATACTTGGCGCCATAGACGCCCAGTACATGCTCCAGCAGCAGCCGTGCATTATTGTGCGGCTCGTACACGCCGCACTTCTCCAAAAAAGAGGAAGCCTCTACGAAGGCTTCCCGGCAACTCTGCTCCGGCGTCATTACAAACTGTCCGCCCGTCACAGATTATTCTCCTCTGTCCATCATCTCGGTCTGCTGAGCAATCGTCAGTGCAGACAAGATATCTTCAATCTCACCGTTCATGATTTGATCCAGCTTGTGCATTGTCAGACCGATGCGGTGATCCGTTACACGGCTCTGCGGGAAGTTGTACGTACGAATCCGCTCACTTCGGTCACCCGTTCCCACTTTGCTCTTGCGCTCTACGGAGATTTTTGCTTCTTCTTCCATACGTTTCATATCAAAAATACGTGTACGCAGAACTTGCAACGCTTTTTCTTTGTTGGAGTTCTGGGATTTCCCATCCTGACATGTCGCTACGATACCTGTCGGTACGTGAGTTACCCGCACCGCGGATTTCGTTGTGTTAACCGATTGTCCACCGGCACCACTGGAACAGAACGTATCCACACGAATGTCTTTATCGTGAATTTCGATATCAAAATCTTCCGCTTCCGGCATTACCGCAACGGTTGAAGTCGATGTATGAATCCGTCCACCGGATTCCGTTGTCGGGATACGTTGTACACGGTGTGCGCCGCTCTCGTATTTCATTTTGCTGTACGCACCGCGTCCATTGATCATGAACACAACCTCTTTGAACCCACCGAGGTCATTCGTGTTTACATCCATCAGCTCGACTTTCCAGCCCTGAGCATCCGCATAACGGGTATACATCCGGTAAAGATCCGCTGCAAACAATGCCGCTTCATCTCCACCAGCCGCGCCGCGAATTTCCACAATAACGTTTTTGTCGTCATTCGGATCTTTCGGCAGCATGAGTACACGGATCAGATCATCCAGTTCTTTCTGGCGAGTAGACAGTTCATCAATTTCCATTTTGACCATCTCGCGCATCTCGTCATCCAGCTTCTCGCCCTGCATTTCTTTCGCTGCTTCCAGATCCTCACTCACTTGTTTGTACTCCGTGTACGCATCGTATGTCGGCTGAAGATCGGATTGCTCCTTGGAATATTCACGCAGCTTTTTGTTATCACTGGCTACATCCGGGTCACACAAAAGCTCGCTCAGCTTGTCATAACGATCGGCTAATGCCTGCAATTTATCCAACATGTATAGTCACCTCACGTTTTATTTTGTCCATGCACATGTCGTCTTCCATAACGCTTTCACATGCATTATTTGTTTTACATATCTATAATTCAAAATTCCACAAACCACAGGATTCTTCTGAAATCCCCTGACCGCAGTATGTCATTCCAATTCATCATGTGTTAAATGATCGACGTATAACCTCGCTACAACGTCATCAAATCCTTTACTTTTAAAGTGATATAAAGAAATCGCCTACCTCCCGAAGCCCTCGTTTCATCTCATCGATGGAGCGAAGAGTTCATCATCGGTATACGACTCTTAATTATAGCATATTCTTATGCTCCTGAACAGCAATAGTTCGCGGTGTAGTCATTATTTTTTTACGTATAACGTCTGCATGCATCTTTTCTTTTATTATATCCATCACGAATAAACAATCCAGTAAAAACGTAATAATATCTGCATAAATCAGATCAATTCCCTCTGAGTAAAAATACCAAACAAAAACAGCACTATTCTCCACAAAAGAGAGTAGTGCTGTTCTTTATTTAAACCGGTCAGGATTAAGAAGCTGACCCGTCCTTCATTCCATTTTCCAGATTACACGTTGAAACGGAAGTGCATGACGTCGCCGTCATTCACCACGTACTCTTTACCTTCCAGACGCAGCTGACCACGCTCTTTGGCACCGTTCATCGAACCTGCCGCAACCAGATCGTCATAGGAAACAACCTCTGCACGGATGAATCCACGTTCGAAGTCGGTGTGAATGACACCCGCTGCACCCGGTGCTTTTGTTCCTTTACGAATGGTCCATGCACGAACCTCTTGTACACCTGCTGTAAAGTACGTGTACAGGCCGAGCAATTTGTAAGCCGCTTTGATCAACAGGTTCAGGCCGGAATCCTCGATACCGAGCTCTTCCAGGAACATTTGTTTATCTTCGCCTTCCAGCTCGGAGATCTCTTCCTCCACTTTTGCACTGATCGGCACCACTTCTGCATTTTCAGCAGCTGCGAACTCTCTTACTTTTTGCACATATGCATTGTTCGCTACATCACCAATTTCGTCTTCAGCCACATTGGCAGCATACAGAACCGGTTTCAACGTTAACAAGTGCAGATCACGTACAATCAGACGTTCTTCGTCTGTCAGCTCCATGCTGCGTGCGGGCTTGTCTTCATAAAGGACCGCTTTGACTTTCTCCAATACTTCCACTTCTTGAGCAGCCGTTTTGTTGCCGCCCTTCATGTTTTTCTTGGAACGGTCGATTTTTTTCTCAACACTCTCGATATCCGCCAGGATCAACTCCAGGTTAATCGTCTGAATGTCGCTTACCGGGTCAATCTTGCCATCGACGTGAGTGATGTTCTCGTCAACGAAACAACGTACCACGTGTACAATCGCATCCACTTCACGGATATGAGCAAGGAACTTATTGCCCAGGCCTTCGCCTTTGCTCGCTCCGCGCACCAGACCTGCGATATCAACAAACTCAAATGCGGTAGGCACTGTTTTTTTCGGTACAACAAGTTCTGTCAATTTGTCCAAACGCTCATCTGGTACTTCGACGATCCCCACGTTCGGGTCAATCGTACAAAACGGATAGTTTGCAGACTCGGCACCTGCTTGTGTAATTGCGTTAAACAACGTAGATTTTCCGACGTTCGGAAGCCCTACTATTCCTGCTTTCAAAGCCATGTATATGACAACTCCTCATTCATTACTTGTTCGGTATGGATAATCCTATACATTATATATGACAAACCCCAAGGCATCAAGGAACTTCGCCAATTCGACCAGAGTGCCACTCGCTTCCCGAAATCCCCGGTTACTGCGGATGATTCGTTTTGCATAGATGGTACCTTTGGCTTAGATTATCCGGGTTTACCCTTTAATTTCTTTGTACATCGTCAAGTCCGTCACTTCATAGCCCATCTTGCGATACAGGCTGCTTGCCCGCTCATTATGTCCAAACACATGCAGCCCAATGCGATCCACCCCAAGACTTCGCGCGGTCTTTTCGAGTGCATCCATCGTTTCTGTACCATACCCTTTGCCGCGATATGCTTCTTCCACCACGATATCCAGCAGAAAGGCTTCTTTCCCGCGCCGATTCTCCGTAATATTAAACCAGAGGTATCCGACAATGCCGTCCACCGGATGCACCAGATTAAACACATATGCCCCTGGTGTCTCTAACCCTTCTGGCAGATAACGTTCGTATGATTCCTCTGCCCGCCCTAGCGCCTCTTCCGGCGCCCACGTTCCTGCTTCTACCTTTTCCTGCGCAAAATCTTCAATTGAACGGCTGCGAAAACTCGCAAATTGTTCCGTATTCATTGGAGACAGTTCCATATTGTATCCTCCTTATCTGGATGTAATAACTTAGGTGAGATAATTATGTATATCGGCGCACCTGATTCGATATCTAGTCACCGTTATGACTAACTCTCTAAGCACTTCAACTCCTCATATTATATCTACTTTATCATATCCCCTTCATAAGTTCCCATTAACTTTCTGCTCTACAATATGCGTTTATACCGAATCACTGTCGGGCAATACCCTCATCACCATAACCAACGAAAATGTCACCGTGAAGGAAAACGGTATGTAATTTGAATGTTTCTCTTTCTTCACATCGACCTATGTTAAAATATAAGGGCGAGCGACCGGCCAAAGTTTCTCGCCCAGAGGTCGATGGATTATCCCATCGGCTTTACCCTTTTAACCTGATTGTACATATTAATAAGTTCATCCAGCACCATCGACTGCTGTATCACCTGAGGGTGAAGAAGCTCGCCGTACTCCGTTTTTATTTGGTGGAGTCTCTCCCTCGCTTCTTCAATCCGCAGTTTGAGTTCGTTCCGCTCCATAACACCCCTCCCTGCTGTACCATTGTAGGACATCCTGCTAATTAGCAAAAATTCAAATAAACTCCAACAGTAAAAACAACAAAAAACACCCTTTTCTGAAATACCTTTGGACAATCTATACCAACTGTCTATATAAGGAATCTCAAAACGGAGGATGCATGAGGGTGCAACGAGTCTAAGCTCTTTTTGACCTACGGGAAAAGCACTTAGCCGTACTTAGATGTGATGCTCACTCATCTATATCTATTCTTTCTTTTTGTACCCTTTCATCGTTCCGGACCGTACAATCTCTGAATCTTCTCAATAAGCAATTCGGCGCTAGGCTTGACCCCTAGTCCAGTGACGACGTACTGCAAATCGTCAAACAGTCCCAAACAATCGAGAAGCCCGTCTTTATTCATATTTTCAATCGCAAATTCCATGCCTTGGCGAATGTAAGCTACGCCTCTGTCATATTGGTTATTTCTTAAATAATAGGTACCTAACCCTGCCAGCAAAATACCATATTGATCGTTGGTGTATTGTTTGCTCATTTTTCCGAAGTGACTGCTCTGTTCCTCGTAAACCAGATGAGATTGATACTGCTCAAGTACATCGTCAATATTGACATTATATCGATTAGCTGCGGTCACAATGGCACATAGTGCAGGAAATATTTCTTTTTTTCGGTCAGAGATATACGTTAAATAATCTGGAATCAACTCTGTTTCACCTGATAGTAGTCTGAAATAGTAGTTATTTCCCTCTGACCAATCCTGAAACTGAAGAATCACCATCTTTTCCTCTTCTGTAGGATCGTTGATCCAGCTGTAATCAGCATATTTTGACACATACTGAAGCGTTTCTTCATATTTTCCATGTTGATAACTGACCTCGGAAAGAGCAAGATACGAATACAAAGCATAATAAACGATCTTCTTTTTGGTTCTAGTCTCCACTTCTCTTAATGTTTTCTTGGCATCATATTGAATAAAAGCTTTGATCTGTAACTGGTCGGCGAATTCTTTCACTTTATCCCAGCGACGCAAGGACGCATACACATTAATCAGTTCATTCAATGCATCGAATTGGTATTGCTCATCAAGACGTTCTACGAATAGTTCGAATCGTGTGGATAGCATAAGATTATGAACCTGGTCATTCGAAAGCCCTATCGAAAACAGGCGATATTGGCATAAAGCCAGACGTTCCGAATGTTGCAATTTCTCGCTTTCAGCGACACAGCGATAGAGCGGTTTACATGCTTCCATCTTGCCTTCGCTATGCAACTGTTCTGCCAACTCAAACAACAGAGGTAGGTAGGAAAGGTTATCAATCACATAGTTCACCGCTGTCTCCATATGTGTTATATGGCCTAGCTCTGCACAACGATATAGAAAAGGCCTAAGCCTTCTCCAATCCAAGGTAGTGTCTACTAAATACTCATGTATGTATTGTTCATATAATTCGCCTTCAGGCATCCCAATTCCAGCCGTAATGCGATCTAACTGATTTAAGCCTATGGGCCGATTCCCTTTCAACGTGCCGCTCAATGTCCCGGAATTCACGCCGGAAATCTCTGAAAAGCGATTGATGGTCATTCGATTCCTTTTTAAAAAATGTTCTAAATGGTCACGAATTGTAGCTTTTTCGCTCAACAGGACACCGCCTTCCCAAGAAATGAAATTAATGCGATCATACAATATTTTAGCAAGAAGTATCAATATTTTACTTGTAAATATTTTACTTTAATATGCAAAAAAACCGCCCCATTTTAGTTGAGCGATCTTTTTGTGGAGTAATATTATTCAGTACGATTCAAAACTCCATCCATTGTAATGCATCCCTCAGTCTGCGGAATGATGAACTTTCTGAAGGAACAGTCCTAAGGCAACCCCTGCTAACCCGAAAAGATAAGTACAGACGATGCTTATCAAAGCAAACATCACATCCGACGGAAGATTCAAAACGTACCTGATTCCATAAGCAGGACCCGCCCAAACGATGGACCCAGGTATAAACAGCATGGCTAGGTCCAGATAATACCCAACAATAAGCAAAACCACTCCCGTTAACCAAAACAGCGTAGATTGAAGTACAAACCTGTTCCCATTGTTCTTCATACCCAAAACAAACCATACAAGAAGGAATAACAGAGCAGCTACGAATTGGACGATGTTAGGGAAGTTCCCTTTCAAATATGAACTAAAATTGATGATAGTGAAGGGCATCGCGATCAAAAACATCAGCAACACTTGATTGAATTTACTCATCATACTGTTGTCTGATCGTTAACTTGTTTTTTTTGGAATGATAAGAGTTCTGTTGGGTACTGATCCCCGATCCAAAAACTATTTTTAATATCACCATTCTTTGTCATTGTCGATACTCTAGAGCTGCACCACACATATCCATAATCGATAACTCCATCACATTGCATAGAGCTCACCTCATCCTATTTGATATAAGTGCCCGCAATAGAAGCGAAGTAACATGCCTTGTTTTATGTATATTATACGGGGTGTATCGTTGAGTTTTGATACGTTGACCGGAACGCTGGATGGTATCAATTTACGTTCCCCATATAGAGTGCAACTAACGGTTAAAACATCAGCGCTGATTTCATTCCTACATTGAGCGATCAGCGAGCGTGAACGTGTACCTCACCTCACGAATTCTAACGATCACCAGCGACGCTATTTGTCCCTTTTTGGTCACTTTGAAATTCTAACGGTCACCATGGAGCTTATTTACATGAAAAGCTGTGATTTTCGCCGGATTCTGTAGGTTTTCGCACAAATAGCGCTTCTGGTGATCGTTAGATTCGTAAACACCTCAAAAAGTGCAAAATAAGCTCCTGTGAGATCGTTAGCATATTTAAATACAATTCACAATTGTAATCTAGCTTGTTTTCTTCAAGAGGTTGTGAATGATCACTGCCGCTTCCTGCCTCGTCAACTGCTTTTTGGGCATAAACTTTTGGCCTGGATACCCCTTCATCACAGATTCTTGTGTGACCAAATTAATTCCATTTCTCGCCCAACTGGAGATCATTGCGTTGTCCTCATACATTGTAAAGGATGACAGCACATAACCTTGTTTCTTCATCACATTCTCGATCATGCTCGAAGCTTGTTCTCTTGTGACGTTTGCATCAGGTCTGAGCGTACCATCACTGAACCCTTTAAGAATACCATGCTGCAGCGAAGGAATAATTTCATTATAATACCAACTCTCCCTCTGCACGTCGGTAAATTCATTGTTATAAGGAGTAATTGCATTGTATCCAAGGGCTCTTTGTAGAAAGATAGCAAACTCAGCCCTTGTCACCTTTTGGTTCGCACCAAACGTTCCATCCGAATAACCTTTTACAATCCCCTCCTGTGCCAGTTCAAGGATTGCTTCCCTTCCATAGCTTGTAGCGATATCAGTAAAACCAACATTAGCAGGTTGATTTCCCTTATTAGAAGGCACAATCTGAGTATCAACAGTCACACTTTCGCTCTTTACAGATGCCGTACTCTGACTTGAATAAGGAGCAGGGTAAGCATATGGATTATAGTACGGATTGTAGTATGGGGGCACATCATAATTATTTGCGTATACTGTTGCTCCCCTTCCGTCCGGAGGTGTCGTCACAGCAACGGTCTGTTTTCCGATGACCTCTTCCGATCCGTCAGACTTAACATGAACAGCAATGATATTATATTCATAATATTTGTTTGTCTCAACGCCTGTTTCACTGAATTGCAATCGGCCATTAACTGCAGTAACCATACCTTCATCCCGTGCTTCTCCAGTAGCCGTGTTCAGATAGGTTTTGCGATAAACCCCGTTCCCTAAAGGAACATACTTGGTCTGCGGATTCCGCTCCACATAATGAATTGCCCCTTCAATCGGCTGATAGTCAAACGCAATCGTTGCATCCGGTGCATTCACTGGAGAAACATTCATTGGTACAGGCAAACCTGCTGTCTGCACCTCAAGAATGCCGGATTCAATTCTCCCATATTTATTGCTGGCTACAATGTGATACGTATATGTTCTTCCTGGCTGGAGGGTATACGCCATCATGGTATTCGAGTGACCAGACCAAACTTTGTTTACCCGATCCTGATACACCTCATACTGAGTTGCACCTTCAACCATGTTCCATTGCAGATCTATTCTGTCATCGTATATCCGATTTACTTTTAATTTAATCTGACCTTTCGGAGCAACGTCCTCGGTCACCTTAGGCATCTTTACCTTTTGGACAGCTGGAGAACTCTCGTTGTTTCCACTTTTTGCCAAAACCTTGTAAGTATACGCGTTATCTGGCGTCAGATTCACATCCTCGTACGACGTTGATTTGGTCACCGCCAAAGGCAGATCATTACGTGTGATGACATACTCTTCTGCTTTGTCTACCGCACGCCATGAAAGTCTAACTTTCGTTGAATCAAGAGCTTCGGCCTGGAAGTCGGGTGGATAAGGAAGGTATATCGTATTAGCAACCTTATGCACCTTTTCCTCACCATACACATCACCCTTGCGAGCAACGATCGTATATGTATGCCCCGAATTTATATTTACACCAACATCTAAAAACTCCAAAAGAGGCCCTTCATAGATAATTTCCCCATCACGTTTCAGTACATATGCTTCGGCACCTTCTACCGACTTCCATACTAAGTACAAGTCATTACCTATCTCTCTCGCTTCGAAATATCCTGGTTTCCCTAATACAACTTTCGGGGGCACAGGCTCCCCATTCGCCAAAGTCGGAATAACATAAGGATCTTCATCCGTACCTTGGCCTTTATACTCACCGTTGTACTCTAATATCGCTTTATATTTAAAGTTTTGTAACGTTCCTGCCGCGACATTGCTCATATGACCCTCTGGAAATGTAAGTGGGTCAGAAGCAGTCTCTGTAAAAACAACTCCCTGATTACCTGATTTTCCAAATGCGCTCTGATATGTACTCGGATCAGCCAAAGCCAGGCTGGACACCATTCGATTCGTATCATTAGGATCACTTAATACAATACCCGTATATTTTTCCATATCATCTTTGGTAACGATGCCCATAGGGGATGAATGACCATAGTTGTATTCGCCTGTGTCATATGCGGTAATTGTCCACCACTTTGTCTGGAAAGGGGAGTGTTTATCCTCATTCACTTTAACCATCTCATAACCGAGACTATCCGTGATCGTATTAGAGTAACTACTCACTTTCCACCTTGCAGTCTCTCCTTGAATATCGATGTATTTAGAAACGGTATTTTGAGAGATCAATGTTTGATCATCAACAAGATACCATTTACCGAATTGTTTCAGATCAACCACAGACCCAAAAGCTGCTTTCGAATCCCCTAACGTATAAGCATCCACAGCAGGAGGTGTAACGATAAATTCCAGGGACTCTGTTTGAGCCGGATTGGCTTGACCTGCCCATGTGAGGCGAATGATATTTTTCTCACCCGGTTTCAGACCGCTGATCCGCGCACTTGAACTTGTTTTCCCTTGTAATTCTGTACTTTTAACATCATTGACGTAAACCTCTGCCTGCTCAATGCCACTGAGTTTGTAAAATAAACTCATACTATTGGCATTGACAAGTCCCCAGTTAACATATGTAAATCCCTCTTTGATCACTTGGTCTAATTGGCCGGAAAGTTTACCTGTAAAGTCGAGTCTACCGACATAATCATATACAGGTTCTGGCTCCTTTAACCTAAGAAACAACAGCTCTGATTCACCATAATTTTTGCCGTCGTAGCCAAAAACTTCAACTCTGTACGTATAACCAGGTGTAGCTCTAATTATTGTGTAAGTTCGATCCGAGCCAAAACCTTTGCTATCCCGATTAACTAAAAGTCCATAATCAACAGCTCCAGGAACCTCGTCCCATGTTATCGTTATCGAGTTATCCGTTGAGGTTACCGTTACTTTGGGCTTTGGTAGAACGGTTCGAGTCTCCATGTCACTTATTGTTTCTGGTGACGATGATAGCACAGAAGTAGCGTTCTGGATCGATTCGTTCTTTTCGCTGGAACGGGAAGTCTCGGCATTAAAATGAGAAGAGTTTGTATTCGTTCCCGTAGCCAAGTTTGCATTAGCTGTCCCTTCTCCCCAAATCAGCACATTTCCTAGCAAAAATTGTGCAGCTAACATAACACTTAACAATCTTTTCAATTTCATAGTATGTATCCCCTCTTAGCATTAAACTATGTCTTGCATTACATCAAAGTCATTGGATTACTATTGTGTTGCTTCATTCTTACTATGAGTTACGTTCGTGTCAAAAATCGCTCTCTTGAAATGTTGATTCGGTCATCTCCTCCCTCAAAAATAAAGATTCATAGTAAACACATCTGATTATATAAGCCATTAATCCTAATACCAAACCCAAAATAATACTTATTACCTATTAATCATAAGCTGTAATGGATTAACAGACAATAAAAAATTATCCTTTGAGCTAAAGGATAATTCCCAAAAACATCACTTTTACTTTTCTCCTAGACTGAAGCAAAATCAGCACTATATACTTACTTTTTTTAATGAAACAAAAAAACTCAAGCCTTGGCGGGGAGCTTGAATTGATCATTAGATACTATAAATTTGTTGTTAGCAACTCAAACCACATTAACCAACGTTCATCAGAGGTGCTGCTTCGGCTCGGGTTACATTTTTAGATTTAATGGTAGGAACGCATTCATCTCTCCCTACTTAAGCCTGGCTTGTGATTAGATCGCAATACTTTACTCCGCCCATGCTGCCACTTAATCCATTCACGAATTCTAACGATCACCAGCGACGCTATTTGCCCCTTTTTGGTCACTTTGAAATTCTAACGGTCACCAGGGAGCTTATTTACTTGAAAAGCTGTGATTTTCGCCGGATTCTGTAGGTTTTCGCACAAATAGCGATTCTGGTGATCGTTAGATTCGTAAACACCTCAAAAAGGGCAAAATAAGCTCCTGTGAGATCGTTAGAGCTTTTGAACCGATACCGATACCGATACTGATACTGATACTGATACTGATACTGCAACTCCGCTACTCCACTACCCAACCTTCAATTCACCACTCTGACTCCTCGGTGTCCACGTGCCCACGTGCCCACGCTCCCCAACATCCTCTTTCCAGTGCGCCCCGGTATCTCTGGTATCTCTGGTATCTCCTGCAGCACCGTCACCACCGTCCCAGCACGCAGTCGGCTGAGTCCTGGGACGGTGGTGACAATCATCATCCATTGGATAGCATGCAGCGTGCAACTCACCGCACGCGGCGCCTTGCTCGTGACAAGGTGGTAAGCCATATCTCGATTGCTTATGTAGCATTAATTATGTTCCAGCGGTGCCACCACCAATCCGTCACCCAGCTCCACCAACATTACCGCCGCTCCACCAGTCGCTCCGTCTGCTTCAAATCCTCAATTCGACCTGCGCCAATGCCAAACATGACGGTGCGCAGTTCAAATTCGACCTGCTCTAGCCGCTCGGACAGCGACTCGTCGGAAGTGACAGCGGATTCGAGCAAAGAGCGGCCGAAGCCTGCGAGATCTGCACCGAGTGCGAGCGCTTTGGCAGCATCCACGCCAGTGTGCAGCCCGCCGCTACCGATCAGCGCCCCATCGGGGTTCAGCGCGCGTACATCCTGGATGCATTCGGCAGTCGGAATGCCCCAATCGGCAAAGGCTTCAGCAGCCGCTCGGCGTACCGGGTTATTGTTGCGATACTTCTCCACCTGTACCCAGCTTGTCCCGCCCGCACCAGCCACATCGATGAATGCTACGCCTGCTTCGTACAGTCGCTGTGCCGTCACACCATCGATGCCAAACCCCACTTCCTTGACCCCTACAGGCACATCCAGCCCACGGCACAATGTCTCGATCCGCTGGTACAGACCACTGAAGTTTGTATTGCCTTCGGGCTGGAATACCTCTTGCAACGTGTTCAGATGCAGCACGAGCATATCCGCGCCTGCGATATCCACAGCACGCTGGAAATCAGCCGTGCTGAAGCCATAGTTCAGCTGAACCGCGCCCAGGTTCGCGATGACCGGGATGTCCGGTGCCCAGCGGCGGACATCAAATGTGCTTGCGAGTTCCGGCTGCTCCACGGCAGCCCGGATCGAGCCTACGCCGAGCGCCCAGCCTCTGGCGTTCGCTACCCGTGCCAGGCGCTCATTGATTGCGCCTGTCGTTTTGCTTCCACCCGTCATCGAACTGATGAGCAAGGGTGTGCGCATTTTTTTGCCAAGGAACGAAGTGTCTAGACGCACCTCTTCAAAATCCAGCTCCGGTAGCGGATGATGACGAAACGCATACTTCTCCAGTCCGCTCGTTATGCCTTCTCCTGCCACATTCTCCTCCAGACAGAGGCGCACGTGCTCCAGCTTTCGTTCTCCCGTTGCCACTTCGGGTAGCAGCCGTTTGCCGGCTCGCTCTTGTTCGTTCATGATGAGACCTCCTATGTGAGAATGATATGCAGGGTAGGCTCATCTGCGTTGTTGTGCTTAATGTTCCCTACCCCATGCTGAGTTGCTCTGTACCTCTTGTTTCTATGTAAATGCGATGGAATAGACCGCAGGCTGGCATTCATGGTTCTATCCATATATGGTTCCATCCACTTAGACCTATCTAATAAATCATCCTTGTGTCGTTAACCACTGAGCTTATCCACTCGGTTCTTAGACAAAACCTATAAGGTTACGCCCATCAATGGACAACTCTTTCCAGTATACCGTTCCTCTCAACCTAATGAAAGGACACTCCAAAACCCCCATGATCTCAAACATGAATTCATTAGAGTCTTGTAGCGCCTCGGTCCACCTCATTAACTCAACGAGTTTCAGCACACCTAGCCCTCCGTACCTGCTCTACCTCCCCAGCTCCGTTGCAAGTTGCTCACCCACAAGCTGACCGGACAGCGTAACAATCGGGGTTCCGCCACCTGGGTGGGTTGTGCCGCCGACGTACCAGAGTCCCTGCACATCTTTGCTCTGGTTACCTGGTCGCATGAAGGTTTGTTTTACCGAATTGGAGGAGATTCCATAGATCGACCCTTGATGAGCGAGCGTATCCCGTTCGATGTGTTGTGGTGTATAACAGATTAAAACATCCGATTGTTTCAATCCGCCAATACCACGCGCCTCCAACTGTCCCAGCACAAACTCACTATAATGATACTTCTGCTCCTCCCAGTCCCACGCTTTAGACAGATACGGTGCATTCACTAAAATGAACAAATTGCTGGCTCCTGCTGGCGCCATGCCTGCTTCGGAGTAACCGGAGTAACAGATGTATATCGTTGGATCGGAAGGCATTCTGCGGTCACGGAAAATATCATCAAACTCCGGCTTGTACTGCTCTGGGAAAAAGACCGTATGGTGCAGCAACTGATCGTATTGTCTGCGCACCCCGGCCAGGGTGACGAAACCCGAGATGGACGGTTCATATTTTTCAATCCGCGCATCACTCATTCGTTTTCGATGCTCTGGCGCCAGCAGCAGCCGGTTTACACTCAGTACATCTCCGTTAGCCACGACCTGCTCAGCCTCCATAAAGCCCCGATCCGTATCCACACCAACCACCTTGCCATGCCGAACCACGATCTGGTTCACCTCTACACCCGTCAGGATCTGTACGCCTTTTTCCTGCGCAAGCCGGGCCATGCCTTCAATCAGCTGATACGTCCCGCCTTTGACCCCGTAGATGCCCACCTTAGCTTCCACATGTCCCATCATGGCAAAAATGGAGGGCGACAGATACGGTGATGATCCTACATACGTAGCGTACCGTCCAAACAATGCGAGTGTATTCGGATGACTGAAATACTTGCGTAGTAGCTTATCCAGCTTAACCGTAGGGCGTACACGAAGCAGACTTCGCAACATCTGGAGGTTGTATTTGTCGGACGGATTCAGCAGCAGTTTGCCGAGAAAATGACGATTTGCCTCCGTATACAATGCAGCAGATTCATCCATAAAGGCATCATAACGCAAAGCATCCTCTGGGCTGTACGCAGCGATCTGCTCTTTCATCGAGCCACGATTTTTCGACAGATCGACTACGGTACCGTCAGCAAAAATATTACGTGTCCGAGGCTCCAGCTCGTACAGTTGTACATATTTCTCCATCACTACGCCTGCCCGATCAAAAACCGAACGAAACGCATCCGGCATCGTAATCGTGCTCGGCCCGCGGTCAAAATGATATCCATCCTGCTCGATCTGCTGCAGCTTGCCACCCACATGCTCCTGACGCTCCAGAATGGTTACCCTCAAACCAGCCGTAGCAAGGCGGATCGCACAGGACAGACCACCGAAGCCCGCCCCGATTATAATGACATCCTGTTTCAAGTTCCTGCTTGAGGCACCCCCTTGGTGCCAGTTGTGCATTTCCGTTCCTTTTTCCAGCGGTGTACTCGTACCTGTAGTACCTCCCCTGGTGCCCCGACCTGTCTCTGTATGTTTAACTATCTCTGTACCTTCTGAGCCGTCACCATTTCTATTCCCCTGTACACTCTGCATCAGCTATAACGCCTGCCTTTCCATACGTACCCTTTACCGGATCGCCCCGCCTGCCATGAAGCCAGACCAATCGCAATGACACACGCCATGCTGATCGGTTGAAAAAGAGCCAGCCACCACGGCTGACCTCCCACATGATCGGACACTCGTTTTACAGCCATGCCAAGCAACGTGCCTATGAAACCATACAGAATCGAGGTGTCATTTCCCGTAAGCAGGCCTACAACGAGCCCCAGCGGCGGAACAATATACATCATAAAGTACATCAGCATCGTACCGAGTAGTAGCACGTCTTTGCGCCCCATGCCTTCATACATGTTTTTCTTATACCCGTTCCATACCTCTGCACCATTCTGATACATCCGCGTACTCGTGACATCGTGAACATCCGCCAGCATTACAGGATGACCGGCACGTTTCACTGCTTTGGCCAGACTCATGTCGTCCACCAGATGCCCTTGAATCGCTGCATGACCGCCAGATGCCTCATAACTTGTTCGATGAATAAGCAAAAAAGCCCCCGTAGCGGCAACAAACATCGGACTGGCTGACCTGCGTATCATAAAAATAGGCAAATGGCTGATGATCGTAAACACCATCATCGGTACGACAAGCTTTTCCATCCAGGTCTTTGCGACCTGATAGGGAAATCCGGTAACCAGACCGCCACCCTGCGCGCACCCCGCAGCAAGTGTTTGCCGGATGGCATCGGGCTTGACCCGAACGTCAGCATCCACGAACATAAACCAGTCCCCCTGCGCTTCCTGAACCAATCGGTGACAGGCATAGGATTTCCCCATCCAACCCGCAGGCAGCTCCGTACCACGCAGCAAACGTACACGCGAATCCCGCTCAGCGATGGCCTGAACCAAAGCGGCGGTTTCATCTTCGGAGCGGTCGTCCAGCACAAGTACCTCCATGCGGAACCCATTCGTATTACTTGCAAGCACACTTTCCAAACATGCTTCAATATGTATTCGTTCATTGCGGGCGGGAATCAATACCGAAACAAGCAGCTCGGGAGGCTGAAGGCTGTCTTTAGGGAATGAACGCACTTTCGGCAGGCAGGCGGCATTCCATATCGCAAAAAGCAGTTGCACTACCAGCCATCCAACCAGACACATCCACACGATTTCAGATGTACTCATACTCCCATTCATGTTATCGGTTCACCCGCTTTCTTGCCCCATCGTATTTTTCGCTAGTGGAGCGCATGCCCCGAATCAGAGATCTTGCCTCTGGTAAACTTCCTTGACCCAGCCGGATTAACTCTGCCCGGTGATGATCCAGTTGCTGTTCAAGCACATGCCCTAGCCGATGAGCAATCTCTTCACTCTTCCATGCTTTCCAATCTTCCACGATCGGCGGACCAGCTTTCATTGAAATTTCCGGCAGGTCATGCTGAACCATGCCATGACATAAGGTGACTGGCACGGCAATAGCCTGCGGAAAACGACGAAGCACAAGTCCTATGCCTGGACGAAACTGAATCGGCCGAGCCTCCTGATGCAGAATTTCACCCTGCGGGAATATCCAGACCCTTTTGCCAGCAGCCAGCAACTCATTCGTATATTGCAACGATGTCCGAACACCAGATGCACTGTCCTTGTTGATTGAATATGCCCCGAGTTTGCGAAAAAAAGCATACTGCCGAAGCTGCCGCTCCTCCATCATCACATAGTGATCCCCGAGCGAAGTTTGCTTCGCCGCATGATACAGTAGCAGACCATCCCACCATGAGCTGTGGTTCATGAAATAGACAACGGGCTGATCCGATGCCATAGGAAGCATCCCACCCACGCCGTTACTATCTACCATTTGCGGATCGAGTGAACCCGAGAGCGTAAACGAACGAAAACGTCTGCGCAGCAGGTAATAATGGTTGTACAGCGAGAAGAATCGGTCAAACGCTTTCGACTTTACGGCGCGGATCATACAGCCAGCTCCCCTCGGCAAGTAGCACACCTGCGATGGCAATGATGAAACTGCCTGTTATCCCTTCTTTTAGCGCAAGCACGCCGAACAAAAGAATAAATAGCTGGTACAGCCATTTTGCCCAGAGTAAAGAACGTCGATCCTTCGGCATGGCCGGCAAAAAGAGAGACAAAAATGCACCCATAATGAACCAGCTAATGTAGTTCGTCCACGGGACACCATAGAACCCGCCTGGTGCCTGCCATTCCCAAAATCCCCTTGCATGAGCGACCGGATCAAGCACGAAATCAAGTAAAACTGCCCAGAATCCGGTTTTGAGGGCTCGCACCAGCTTCCCGCCCCAAGTTGATCCGCCACCGCTGATTAAAGCCGAATTACCAACAACCGCAATCCATGCGAATCCAAGTGTCACCGGAACACTAAACAGATGGATACCGAAGAAGTCTGAATAGGCGTACTCGCCAAAAGGCCAGTGTGTATGTACACCGATCCACTCTACACCCATCCCGCCCAGCCAGATGATAAAGGAAGATATCCAGAGTCCTGGACGCAACCATTTGACTGACTGGTCGGACAGATCAGATCGGCGATGTTGCTGATAAATCAGATCAAGCACGTACAGTGCATAGAACACAAGGAACAGTCCATTGGAGAAGGATAACGCCTCAGGCACACCAATCGTAAGCATCAGGATGGCACCAATGGCGTACCATACCCAGTACACCCACTGAACCATCAGGATACCGCCGTTCGGGAAACTTGATAGGCAAGCATCGGATACCGTTTCACAATCGCGCCCAGCATCTCCAGTTTCAATTCGTCGCTGACATACGCTCGTTTCGTGTACACATCATAGTCGTTACGCTCCACGGCGTGCAGGATGGTTGAATAGAAGGCTGCGGCTAACTCAATCGAAAAGGCACTCTCTACCGGATAGGTGTCCAAGCGATCCATGCCGATCCGGAACCAGTTCAGCGCTGCCGCTTTCAGATCCTGAATGATGGCGATAAATCGATCATCCACAGCGCCATCTTCCCAGTCCTGTTCGGAGTAACCGTGTCTCTCCATGATCTCCAGTGGCACATAACGGCGCATTCTGGCCCGGTCTTCGCCCACATCACGAATAATATTCACAATCTGCATGCCTTTACCCAGCGCAATCCCGTTCATCGCCACTTCCGCTCCGTTATCATTCCGCAGCACAGGCAGCAGCATCTCACCTACGGTTCCAGCAACCAGATAACAATAGTGTTCCAGCTCTTCCAACGTTGTATAATGGGTCACTTCCAGATCGGTCAGCTGTCCTTCCATCTGACGGAAAAACGGGCCTTTGTCCAAGTGAGGGAAGCTACTGAACAGCCATCTCAGTGCCGGCCAGATAAAGTGCCCCTCCGCTTCTTCAAGGTTTTCAAACAAATCATGAATCTCATGGATTGTATATGTTGATTGTTCAGGCTCATCCACACTGTCATCAATCATGCGGCAAAACGCATAGATGACATACACCGCTTCGCGGCGGGGACTTGGCAGGCCTTTAAATGCCTGATAAAAAGACGAGGAGCCCTTCTGCATCAGCTCTTCACACCTGCTCAAAATTGCTTCGTTCATTTCCCCATCTCCTTCATGAGTTGATTGACAGCCATCCTTGCGCCTTGCATGACGATGGGTACGCCACCTCCTGGATGCACCGATGCACCGGCGGCGTATAGTCCTTGTATCTTCGGAAACGGCTTGGGCTGCGGTCGATACACGCCCGACTGAAACAAAACAGGTGCAATACCGAAGCTTCCTCCGCCATAAAGACCATCACGTGCAGCGTCTGCCGGTGTACGTACCTTTTTCCATTGCAGCGCTGCACGTAGTCCCGGGAATCCCCGCTCTTCCGCTTCTTCCAGCACACGTTCTGCCAGCGCATCACTTTCTTGTTCCCAATGCATACCTTCCGCGTCCGGTACCGGTATGAGGAAATACAATACACTCTGTCCCGGAGGTGCAGCTGTCTCGTCCACCGCAGCCGGATTGAATACGTAAAACGATGGCTTCGCTGGAATACGGCGCTCGTTAAAAACTTCACGTAAACTACCATCCAAACTTGGTGGCAAGAAAAACTGATGCGTTGTGGCATCATCCCACCTTTTGTCTACTCCGGCATAGATCAGCACACATCCCGATGATGGGCGATACGGCTTCCGCTTAACGGGTGCTTCTGACACCTGCTTCAGTAGCCCATTCAAGTTCGGAAAATCCCCGTTGTAGATTACAGCATCCACCTTTTCAGCACCGTCAGCCGTTTCAATCCCCTCGCATATTCCATTGCGGATCTCCAGTCCAGTAACTTCTGTATTCAGCTTGATCTTGCCGCCGCGAGAGAGCAGTTCCTGCTCCAGAATAGCGGGTAAAGCCGCGTAACCGCCCTTCACCATCCAAATGCCATACTCGTGCTCGGCGTAAGGAAGCAATGAATAAATGCCCGGCGTGCCAAAGGGCGAACCACCGATATACAAACTTTGCAGTGAATACGCATCGAGCAATTCCTCATGTTCAAAGTAATCCCCCACAGCCTTACGCACACTCTTGTGTGCACGCAGCTTGCCCATAAGCGACATGAGCGAGGGGGTGAAGAAATCCCTTTTGCGCGGAAACATCTGTTCCAGAAACGCTGCCCGGCCTGCGGGGAACAACGTGTCCATATCCTTCATAAACCTGTTGAACCCCCGGCCTTCCCCCGGGAACAACCGTTCAATCTCTGCGGTCTGCTCCTTCCGGTCTGTCATCTTGGTCATAACACGCCCGCTGTGATAATGCACCCGGTATAACGGGTCACAGCGCAGTAGCTCGACTTTGGAGCGATCGACACCGGCCTCTTCGAGAATGCCCAGTAGCATCTCAGGTAACAGTACAATGGTCGGACCTTGATCAATCCGGTAATCCCCTTCCTGTTCAAAAGCAATCCGTCCGCCCACGCGAGAGCCCCGTTCGTACACCGTAACATCCCATCCCTGGCGATTCAGCAGCAACGCTGAGGTAAGCCCTCCAATCCCTGCACCTACAACAGCAGCCCGCTTCATGATTGTCCTCCGGCTTGGGCAGTCTTTACATAAGAGGATGGCTTGGTACGTCTTCGTGCATCCTCTTCCTGAATCAATCTGACACTAATTCGCGCCGATTCAAAAATGGTCGGCAAGCCGCTGCCCGGATGAGTTCCTCCACCCACCAGCCAAACGCGTTCCAATTCCTCAAACTGATTATGCGGTCTGAGATACATCATCTGGCCCAGATTATGTGCCATATTAAACGTTGCCCCTTGGTATACATCCAGCTCATTCTGCCAATCCAGCGGGGTAAACAGCTTACATTCTTCAATCCGGCCACGAATGTCTGCCAGCTCAGGAATCACTTCGAGCCGCTTCAGCATGTCTTCCTGCACCTTCGCTCGTTCCGCCTCCCAATCGATGTCTCCCGTAAGGTTAGGTGTCGGCATCAGCACATAAAGTGCAGATTTTCCTGCCGGAGCGAGTGTCGGATCAAGCCTGGATGGGTTATGAACATATAGAGACGGGTCTGCCGATAATATTTTATGTTTGGTAATTTCGTCTACATTCACCCGGTAGTCTTCTGGAAAATAAATCGAGTGATGTGGCAGGTCGAACTCGCCATCTACACCCAGATACAGCATCGCTGTGGAACAAGAATATTTTTTTTGTTTCATTTTTTCCGGTGTATATTTTTTAAGTACGCCAGGTTCAAACAGATGGTTCACTGCATGGGCAAAATCGGCATTGAGTACCACATGGTCCGCTTCGATCCGTTCGCCGTTTTCAAGCAGTACACCCTCGGCGCGACCATTACGAACAATAACCTGTTTCACTGGTGTACGGGTGTGAATACGTCCGCCGTACTCTTCAACGACATCCGCCATCGCCTGGAATACCCGATTCACGCCGCCGATCGGATGAAACAGTCCATATTGATGTTCGATAAACGACAAGATCGTAAACGTTCCGGGACAATCCCATGCGGACATCCCTAAATATTTGGACTGGAATGTAAATGCCCAGCGCAGACGTTCATCGGTAAAGTAACGGGAAAGAATGCCGTAAACGGTATTATTTATATCAAGTTTAGGTAGTGCCGTAATCGCATCTTTGCGTAAATAATCGGTGAGCTTGCCAAACGGACGGCGAAGCAGTGGCATCACTTTGCCAAACTTCACTTCTTCGTCCCGCATATACCGTAGGTAATTCTCTTCATTGCCGGGGAACAGCTCTTTGATCTGCGCTGCTGTATCCTCCCGATTGCGTGAAGGTGTGAACACCTTATCTCCAAAGTTCAAAGCGTACAGCGGGGTCAGTTCTTTCATATCCACATAATCCGACAGCTTGCGTCCGACCACATCAAACATCTCTTCAATCAGTTGAGGCATCATCAGAAAGGTAGCCCCGCGGTCGAACTTGTATTCACCAAGCTCCAGACGGGAAGAACGCCCGCCAATAGTTGGTTGTTTCTCGTACACATCAACCTCATATCCCTGACCGGACAGTAACATGGCTGCTGCAAGTCCGCCTGGACCTGCGCCAATGACAGCTGCACGTTTGCGTTGTTGATTCGGTATCATGCCACTCACCTTTCTATGTAGGACCATCTCTAGTTCTCAAGCCCCTAACCTATTATTAAACCGTAGCGAAACACTTTAATCGGATAAACCCAAAAACATTATACAAATCATATACAAATATTATACGACAAGTAAAACATAAAATGACCCGCGGGTCAAATTAATGTTTTTTTCTTTTTACCACACAAAAAACATCCCTTGATCTTTAGATAAGTTGAACTACCATTTATACAAAACGGAGAGGACAGAAAAAACCTGAAAAAGCGAAGCGTTCGCCTTTATCACCGGATTTTCCCTTTATAGAAGGAAATCAAAAAAATCTGGGGATAACAGCGATTGGAAGGTTGTTCTGTCATCAAAGTGCTCGTATAAATATTTAGTTCAATTTATCTTAGATCAAAGGATGTCCTATATGAATCTATTCCATTAACATTCGCCTTATGTTCAATTGTTATCCTCTCACTTGTTCGGCACCTGGTGGTCGATCCGTGAAATACTCTCGTTCAATCCAGGACTGCCAGTCTGCCGAATCTTCAGGCATAATCCACTCCGGATACCGACTATGCTTTGCACGTTCAAAACCTTTGCCACCCAGTACAAAACGGATATGAGGAAACTCGTCCTGAATGCGGCCAATCAACTGGTCACAGGCTTCTACAAGCCCAGGGCTCGTAATCGATAGGCAGACCAGTTTGATTTTCTGCTCACGGAGAATTGGAAATACCCCTTCTTCCGGCGTATTGGCTCCGAGATACAGGACTTCCGCTCCATTTTTGCGCATAAATAAAGAGAACAACAATAAACCAACCTGATGATGCTCCCCTTCCGGACAGAGAGCAAGTACTTTGGGCAGATGCGGATAGATCGGGAACAGATGGAAAAACTGATAGAAGCGCTGTGAGATCAACTGAGTCATAAAATGCTCCTGCGCCACGGTTGCACGGCCCGCTTCCCATGCGTCTCCAACCCGAACCAGGATCGGTACGAGCACATGATAGAACATGCTGTCATATCCGTACATCGTAAAACCAAAGTCAATCAATCCATTGGCACGCTCGCCCTGAAAATGATAGAGGGAGTCATAGATCTGATCAGCCATCTGTGCAAAAGCCTCTTCCATCACAGGAACCGGAGGAACCATAGGTCCAGGTGAAGCAGGCTCAGGACTATTCGCCTTCCGAACCTTCAACATGCGTACAGCCTCGGAAATATTGGTCTGATGCTGATCGATCTGCTCCTTCAGCCAGCGCAAGTCTGCCACATTCTCTTCCGTGTACATGCGATAACCCGAATCTGTCCGCTCAGGGGTAACTGCATCATATCGATTTTCCCAAGCCCGGAGCGTGACCGCCTGAATGCCCAGCATGGCAGCGACTTGTTTGATGGAATACACGTGATTACCTACTTTCTTTCCATAAACGTTCTACAAAAATAATACGTTCATTATACACAACGGCCCTACGGCTGTCGATTCATCTGTAACCAATTCGCAGTATTCAACTGTAACAAACCATCAGGATTCTCACATAACATCCTAATCCTGTCTCCTGCGTCAACTGCGCTACACCTGTGGTAATAAACGTCAGCAAGCATAGAAAGACAGAAAGGGGGCGTCCAACCTTGTTCTCACTGAACCGTTATACCTCTGACCGCAAGTCTTCCCGCGGCAAATTCCCATACATACGTATAGCAATTGCACTACTTATCCTCTGGCTCATTGCCGTGATGCTCTACCAGACCTATAAACCGCTACCACCAGGCATCTCCTATGAAAGCCCGGAATATCGAGTGGAAAATGTGGAGTTCCTGCATGATCTCACGTATCCCACTCCTGATGGACAGATGCAGCATGAACAGCAGATTTTCCAGCGGATGCTTCAGGTAGTTGAGGATGCCGAGCAATTTGTTCTGGTGGATATGTTTCTGTTCAACAACTATCAACACAAAGGACAGAACTTTCCACCTGTCAGTCAGGAGTTTACCGATGCACTTATTGCCAAAAAAATGCAGCATCCCGATATGGACATCTGGTTCATTACGGATGAAGTGAACACCAACTATAACTCAGCTCCCAATCCGCTATTGGAACAGATGAAACAGGCCGATATTCATGTCGTCATCACAGATGTTGATCCACTGCGTGATTCTACCCCGGTGTATTCTGCTGTCTGGCGTACGTTTTTCCAGTGGTTTGGTCAGTCCGGGAAAGGCTGGGTTCCCAACCTGATGGCGACAGATGGCCCGGATGTTACACTGCGTTCCTATCTGAAATTGCTGAACGTAAAGGCCAATCACCGCAAGGTTGTTCTCAGCGAAAAAACCGCCATTGTATCATCAGGCAACATTCATGACCCTAGCGCGTACCACTCTAACATTGGTTTTGAGGTTACCGGCCCAATCATTGGGGACATCCTTCAATCGGAGCAAGCTGTTGTGGACATATCCGGAGGAGGTCAGCTCCCCGGCTATACTGAAACGTCCAAGGCCTCCCCATCCGGGAAATCGAGTGATGATGATGGGTCTATTCGTCTTCGTTATGTGACCGAAGGCAAAGTCAATGATGCCTTGCTGAATGAGTTAAGCCAGGTTGGGAAAGGGGATACCATTTGGATGGGGATGTTCTACATCGCCTCACCAAAAGTATTGGAAGCTCTACTGGATGCCTCGGAGCGGGGAACCGATATCCGGCTTGTGCTTGACCCTAACGAAAACGCCTTTGGTCAGGAGAAGATTGGCATCCCCAATCGTCCTGTAGCAGCCGAATTACATGATAAATCGAACGGCAAAATCCAGATTCGTTGGTATAACACCACCAAAGAGCAGTACCATACCAAGATGATGTATATTGCGAAGGCTAGCGGAGATCATATCGTGCTCGGTGGATCAACCAACTTCACTCCCCGGAATCTGAATGACTACAATCTGGAGAACGATGTGTGGATTGCAGCTCCGGCAGACGATCCATTTACGGTAGATGTAGCAAAGTATTTCGAGCGAATTTGGACAAACGAGGATGCCGAATTCACCTTGAATCTGGAAGAGTTTCAGGAGAAAACGACCTTCTTGAAAGGCATTTTGTATAAATTGCAGCTCATTCTCGGCTTTACTACCTTCTAACCGACGCATGTATATTCGATATTCCTTGAACTATGGCTTATCAACATGAATGTTCCGATGACAGAATAACTGGATAGCCATGCTTACTCACCAGATTTTTTGATTGCCTTATATCAAGAACAATCGGGTGATAAGCGCTAAGCCTGTGTTTCCAGCGTTGCTTCTTTCAGAAAGGTAATCTCTCTGTTTTTTTGTAAATGATTTGTTCCGCTCATACAGCAACTCCAGATCACAACATAATCCAATATATCCTTGTGACTAGATACATCCGTCTGCGCTCTTCATGTGCAGCGGGTGTATTTTCTGTTTTCTGTTTTTATGTTTTATGTACTGTCTTGACAGAGGATGTAATGTGTGAAAAGATGTTACCTAACGACCGTTAGGAAGGTGAATATAATGACCGCTTATACCATCCGGGACGCGGCCCTGTTTCATTTTGCCAGAGACGGCTATGAAGGGGCTTCCTTAAGAGCGATAGCTGATGAAGTGGGGATTAAGAAACCCTCGATATACGCGCATTTTAGCTGCAAAGAAGATTTGTTTATGCACACGCTGGGTCATGCTTTTGATGAAGTACGGCGACATACCTTGGAATATTTCCGTGATCACGCCCATATGCCGCTGGAAGAACGTTTGCGGGGGATGATGACGTGGTTTGAGCAGGAGTATCAGGATCATGCCTCTGCCAGGCTGATGCTTCGAAACTGTTATTATCCGCCGCCCGATCTGTACAGCCAAGTGATGGATCTGGTGTATCCATTTCTGGACGGCATGGAGCGTGCATTGTCCAGGCTGTTGCAGCGCGCGATTCGCGAAGGGGATCTTCCACCTATTCCAGCAGAGCAGGCCGCTATTACTTTTATGACCTTTCTCGATGGCATCACGGTTGAGATTATTTACGGAAGCTCACGCAGGTATAAGAGACGGCTCGATGCTTCATGGCCTGTCTTTTGGAATGGCATACACAGCTTGAATGAAAAGGCACGCCCTATCGTGCCAGAAGGAGATTGAACATCATGAACCGCAACTGGTTATATGTTTTTGTAGGAGGCATCATTGAAATTGTCTGGGTTAGCGGACTGAAACATGCCTCGAATGCTTGGGAATGGTCTTTAACGGGACTTGCGATTATTATCAGCTTCGGTCTGATTATTGCTGCTGCCAAAAGACTGCCCGTGGGTACGGTCTACGCCGTGTTTACGGGGATCGGTACAGCCGGTACGGTGTTGACCGAAATGCTGCTTTTTGGTGAGCCGTTCCGTTTGGCTAAAATGCTGTTGATTGGACTGCTGCTCTGCGGTGTCATTGGGCTGAAACTCGTCACGGATCAGCAAGAGAAGCAGGAACCACAGGTTAAAGGAGGTGCCGTCTAATGGCATGGCTCGCGATTGTAGGTGCAGGAATCTGTGAAATTTTTGGGGTCATCGGCATCAACGGGGCTTCCACACGCAAGGGATGGCCTTATATTGTCCTGATGTTGGTATCATTCGTATTCAGCTTTTCGCTGTTATCTTATGCCATGACATCTATTCCTATGGGTACGGCGTACGCGGTATGGACAGGAATTGGTACAGTGGGAAGTACCGTGACGGGCATGTTTCTGTTTGGTGAACGGAAAGAAGCGAAGCGGCTGTTATTTATTGCAATGATTTTGGTTGCAGCAGTAGGATTGAAAATCATTACGTAATGTAAGGATTACCAGCAATATAATGGATATGATATAACATAACATTCAGATAGGCGACTTCACTCAGGGAGTCGTCTTTTTTGTTGGTATGATTGTTGAGGTGCGTTCGTTGAGATCCGTTTGTGTAGATGCGTTTGTGTAGGTGCATTGTGTAGATACAAATTTCAGGCGAAATTTTTAAGTACAATAGGTGATTTTTGAGGGTATAATGTAATCTAAGAAAAACCTTGTCATCAGGCTAATGGGAATGAAGGAGGGTGGTACTTTTTATGAAAAAATGGTTGGTACGTATCGGTGCATATACCGGTTATTCGTTCCTGATTGCACTGGCACTCTTCTATCTCTTCTTCCTGGCAGTGATTATCATGCTCGCTATATACGATTTTCAGGGAGGAACATAAGTAAATGATCCACTTGACTTTTTTCTTTTTCTTTCTCTTTTTCTTTCTCTTACTTCACTTCACTTATCCTCTCTTGTCTTGCTTACTTTCTTGTTTTGCTTGCTTTTGCTTGCTCACTTCCCTTCATTCGATATTCCTTCTTTTTTTCTGTCTTTCCTTTTCCAAAGTAGCACGATTTATGCATTTTATTTCTAACGATCACCAGTAACGCTATTTGGGCTAAATTACAGGGATTATATTTCTAACGATCACAGGAGAGCTTATTTCAGGATTTTGATGCCACAATGGACGTATAGCTTGTGTTTTCAACAAAATAAGGTTTCTGGTGATCGTTAGAATTCCAAAAAGACTTATATTGCTCAAATAAGCTCCGCTGAGATCGTTAGAATACATGTTCGATTTGTTCTCGAGTCGTCCTTAAAGCATTGTTGATGTGTTGATGCGTTGATGTGTTTTTGAAGCGTTCTTGAAGCCCTCTTGTGTGTTGATGTGTTGATGTGTTTTTGAAGCGTTCTTAAGCCCTCTTGCGTGTTGATGTATTTCGTTATGTTTGCACCGCGTGCTTCTCCTGACGTGTGGTGCAATGAGTTTGGCGAATCAAGATGACCCAGCCGTGTGGCCAGGCCTACATACTTGTGGCCTTCTTAAAGCGCTCTTAAAGCGCTCTTAATACGTTCTTAATACGTACTTTATGCGTACTTTATGCGTACTTTATGCGTACTTTATGCGTACTTTATGAGTACTTTATGCGCACTTTATGCGTTCCTGATGCATTCTTGATGCCTTTTCTATGCGTCCTTTATGTATTCTTCCACCCCACCTCCAAAAGTGCAATGTGCAACTTTAAGGCTGGTGTAAGGTATTTTATTTTCTCAATTCTTATCTCAGTTCTTTCTCGATTTATATCACAATTCTTATCCCCGCTCTTCTTCAGCTCTTCTTCAATTCTTATCCCTGCTCTTCTCTCGATTCTTCTCTCAGTTCTTCTTCAATTCTTCTCCAACCTCCAATCTTTCTGAGTTCTTCTCTCGGTTCTTTCTGAGTTCTGTTCTTTCTGAGTTCTTTTTTCAGTGTTTTTCCCCGTTCTCTCCCACATACACCGTGCACATTTGTAATCCTTCATACAATTCGTTTATACTTAGTTTGACCACAAAGTCAATTCAAGAACTTTAGAGTTCCCAGTGAGGTGAACATACCCTTAATGAACCCGATCCATGGGATGAATGAAAAAAGAAAACTGGTCATCACCACAGCGCTCAAGCTGTTTTCGGCCAAGGGCAGCGCAGCAACCTCCATGCAGGAGATTGCCGAATTATGTGGGATGTCCAAAGGCAGCTTATATCTGATGTTCAAATCCAAAGAGGAACTGGAAGCCAGTACATTAGAGTGCTGTGTGTACATTCTTATGGACGAGATGTCCCAGATTGAACATGAAAGCAGCCTGACCTCCAGAGAACGGCTACATAAACAGATTGAGGTGCTGCTAACGCATGTCGCGGAATTGAAGGAATTTTTACGTGTCCAGCTACGCAGCATGATGATGGATGATGAACAACAACGCAAAGAGCACTGCACTCCTCAGCAAAGAGATATTGAGATCCGTACGTTGCATTGGTTCAAAAGCAAACTGGAAGATCTGTACGGCCCCGAGATTGAGCCTTATACGATTGATCTTATCCTGCTGACACATGGACTTTTCCTGTCGTACGTCAAAATCTGGTTTACCGAAATGCCTTCCCTTACGGTCAATAAGATGGCTACACATCTTTTGCAGATGATGGATTATGCAGCACAGGGTTGCCTCCAGCATCGGCCTGAACCTCTGATTCCACTGGATCAGTGGCCTGCCTGGATTGCTGAACCCCAAATGGATACAACCATGTTGCGGCATCCCGTCCATATTCTGAAACAGATGCAAGATATCGCATCAAGCGACCTGCCCAGCGGTCAATCAAAAAACGATGTTCTTGAGACCCTTGCCATACTCAGGCAGGAGATCATGGAATTTACGCCAAGGCGTGCCATCATTCTCGGTATGATGCGCAACCTGGAAGGTGTCACTATTCTTGAACCGATGCACTCCGAGCTTCAGCACATTATGGATACCATGTATAACCGGTTTATCCAGGCTGACTCGTCACACACATAAACAGGAGAAACAGAGAGGAGAAGAAACCAACGTATGAAAGGGATTATTAACTTTTCACTGAACAACAAGTTTGCGATCTGGATTCTGACCATCATCATCTCATTCGCAGGCTTATACAGCGGAATGACGATGAAGCAGGAGACCATCCCGAACATCAATGTACCGTTTCTGAATGTCACGGCGATTGATCCCGGCGCTGCTCCAGAAGGCATTGTAGAAGATGTCACGAAGCCGCTGGAACAGAAGCTACGCAACCTCGAGGGTGTGAAGACTGTCACTTCTACTTCCATGGAGAATGCGGCATCCATCACGCTGGAATTTGACTATGGAACGGACCTGACTAACGCGACCGCTACGGTTCGTGAAGCACTGAACGAGGTGCAATTGCCCGACAGTGTGCAGAAACCAACCATCTCCAAATTCAGCATTAACTCGTTCCCGGTTGTATCCCTCAGTTTGTCTGACAAAGACGGCGGGGATTTGGAAGAACTGACACGACTCGTAGAATCGGATATTAAACCTGCACTAGAAGATATTGATGGTGTAGCTCAGGTTCAAGTGTCCGGTCAGTACGTTAAAGAAGTGCAATTAACGTTTGATCAAGCCAAAATGGCTGAACTCGGACTAAGCGAAGATACGGTGAACGGCATCGTTAAAGGTTCATCCATTCGTGTTCCCCTCGGCCTCTTCGAACTGGATAAATCCCAGAAAGCCGTTGTTGTAGACGGCAACATCATCGGACTTGATGATCTGAAAAATCTGGCAATCCCAGTCGTACCAAGTGGAGCTAGTGCTGGTGCAAACCAAGGCGCTGGTGCAGGTCAGGGTGCTGCTGCACCAGGGGCTTCCCAAGGTACAGGCCCGGGTGCTGGAGCGGCTACAGAACAAGGTTCTGCTACGCCAGGAACTTCACAAGGTGGGGGTGCTCAAGCTGGTCAAGCTAGTGGTCAAACTGCGGATCCATCAGCTCAGGCTGGGCAACAAGGTGCATCTGGTGCTGCTCAAGGTTCCAACCCTGCGGCAGGGCAAGCGGGTAGCGGCAATGCTGCTGCAGCGAACCCATCAGGAACCGCTGGTGCCGCAAATGCGGCTGGTATCCCTACCGTTAAGCTGAGCGATATTGCCAAGATCGAGGTCATCGGTCAAGCTGAGTCCATTTCCCGTACCAACGGCAAGGAATCCATCGGTATTTCCGTAGTGAAATCCAATGATGCCAATACGGTGGATGTGGTTAACTCCGTCAAGAATAAAGCCGAAGAATTGCAAAAGCAATTCAAAAATGCCGAATTGACGATCCTGCTTGACCAAGGTCAACCTATCCAGGATTCCGTCAACACGATGCTGGGCAAAGCTGTATTTGGTGCCTTGTTCGCAATTCTGATAATCTTGCTCTTCCTACGTAACATCCGTTCAACGATTATCTCCATTATCTCGATTCCGCTCTCCTTGCTCATGGCATTGACGGCGCTCAATGTGATGGACATTACCTTGAACATGATGACACTGGGAGCTATGACGGTTGCGATCGGCCGGGTTGTCGATGACTCCATCGTTGTTATCGAGAACATCTATCGTAGGCTAACACTCAAAAATGAGAAGCTCCGCGGCCGGGATTTGGTTCGTGAAGCAACTCGCGAGATGTTTATTCCGATCCTCTCCTCGACGATTGTTACGATTGCAGTATTCTTGCCGCTGGCACTCGTTAGCGGTATGGTCGGAGAGTTGTTCATGCCATTCGCCTTGACGATGGTATTTGCCCTGCTCGCATCCCTGCTGGTTGCGATCACCATTGTTCCAATGCTGGCACACAGCCTGTTCCGCAAAGGAATCAAGAACAAACAAAACCATGAAGAGAAGCCGGGCAAACTGGCTGAAAGCTACAAACGTCTATTGAACTGGACGCTCTCTCATAAAATCATTACCGTTCTTATTGCGGTTCTACTATTGGTCGGCAGCTTGTTCCTGTACCCATTCATTGGCACAAGTTTCCTGCCTGAGCAAAAGGATAAATTCGTTACGATCACATATAGTCCGGAAACAGGATCACTCCGTGAAGATGTAGAAAAAGAAGCACTCGTTGCTGAGAAATGGTTACTGAAACAGCCTGGTTTGGAGAAGATGCAATACTCCATCGGCGGCGGTAGCCCGCTCGCTAGCATGGGTGGAGGCGGCGGTAACTCTGCACTCTTCTACATTCAATACAATAAAGACACCAAAGACTTTACCGATGTGAAGAAACAACTGGTTGAAGGTTTGCAAAAAGAAATGACTAAAGGCACATGGAGTGAACTCGACATGTCTGGCGGGTTCGGCGGCAGCAACTTGAGCCTGTCCATCTACGGCGACAGTGTAGAGCAGTTGAAACCTATAGCCGAAGAAGTCCTGAAACTGGTTCAGGCGGAAAAGGACTCTTTTGAAAAAGCAGATACTACCATCTCCGATACTTACGGTCAGTACACACTCGTTGCCGATCAGGAGAAGCTGAGCAAACTCGGTCTTACGGCGGGTCAACTCGCAATGGCACTGAGCCCTGTACGTGAACGTCCAGTTCTTACGGAAGTCGATATCGACAACAAAACGTACAAAGTCTATGTAGAAACGGACAACAAAACGTTCAGCAGCATCAAGGATATTGAAAATGAAAAGGTCACTTCACCGCTGGGCATCCAAGTTCCAATCAAAGATGTAGCCAAAGTGGAAGAAGGCACTTCACCCAACTCCATTATGCGCATTGATGGCAAAGTGGTTGTACAGGTGACAGCGAACATTCTGGCAGCCGATGTGACCAAAGCTTCACAGAACCTCAAAGCAAACATCGACAAGCTGGACTTGCCGGACGGCGTTGAAGTGAAGTTTGGCGGTACAACCGAACAGATTAATGACACCTTTACACAGCTCGGTCTGGCGATGCTGGCAGCCATTGCAATTGTATACTTTGTGCTCGTTGTAACGTTTGGCGGCGGACTTGCACCATTTGCAATTCTGTTCTCCCTGCCATTCACCGTGATTGGTATCATGGTCGGTTTGTTTATCGCAGGCGGCACTCTCGATGTATCCGCTATGATGGGTGCACTGATGCTGATCGGTATCGTTGTTACCAACGCCATTGTCTTGATCGACCGTGTTATTCATAAGGAAAATGAAGGACTCACGACGCGTGAAGCGCTGCTGGAAGCTGGAGCTACACGTCTGCGTCCAATCCTGATGACCGCTCTCGCAACGATCGGTGCCCTGCTGCCACTGGTAACAGGTCTCGAAGAAAGCGCAGGTATCATCTCAAAAGGACTCGGAATTACCGTTATCGGTGGTCTGATCAGTTCTACATTGCTCACACTGGTCATCGTGCCAATCGTGTACGAGTTCCTGATGAAATTCAAAAAGAAAAAAATCGTCGATTAACTTAATCTATCGTTATCACCACGATTCAGATGTGATCGCGAGCAAAGATTTGCCCTTGACGGGTACTGGAATCCGTWTGATTCCCGTGCCTGATCAAGGGCATTTTTTATCGTATCGATGGTAAAAAGCCGAACATATATCTGCTACCAATCTGATGCCATTTAAGATATATAACAAAAAGATCAATTATTTTTGTTATCTAGACTAAATGAACGTCCGGTTTAATCTCATTCAATCTAAATGCACGTATACTTATCCTTAAAAATCAAGCAAGTGAACACCCTGAATCCAGCATCCTTTGTATCAAATCTACAGGTGAGTCATGGGAAAGGGCGGTGATGGTGTGGGAGAGACTACGCTTCATATCCAAATTAGAGACATGCTGAAACGTCCTGTGTTTCGCAAGGCCGAGTACCTTGCCAGTCAGCGTGCATTGGAGCGTTATGTACGCTGGGTACATATTATGGAGGTTCCTGAGATTGGGGGCTTGCTGAGCGGCGGAGAATTGGTGCTGACAACAGGTATCGGCTGGCCTGAAGGCAAGCCGCATGGTCTGTCTTTTCTGCAACAATTGATTGCCTGTGGTGCCGCAGGGTTATGCATTGAACTCGGGGAACATACACGATCACAGCTTGAGGCGATGAAACAACTGGCGGAGGCGGAGGATTTCCCGCTGATCTGGTTTCATGAACAAGTCCGGTATATTGATATTACACAGGATTTGCATTTTGCCCTGATTCGCAGTCATCAGCGTATGGTCGCGGAACTGGATCAGCTCACCACCTCCTTTCATCAGCTTTTGCTGAATGGGGATGGTGTACAGCCGCTACTGCGTCTGCTGTCACGCAATACCGGGTATGCTGTCGCCTTATATCCGCTGGAAGGTGAAGCGACGGCCATTCCTCATGTCCCACGTGAGCAACTGGAGAAGCGGAGACAACAGTGGTGGGATCAGCGTGAATCGATGGATCACGATACCCGTGACCGTTATACATTGAACCCTGCGGCTGTCGAAGTAACAGACCCCTTTTCCGGGCAGCGATCAATGAATCCAATTAGCATCCCTGTCCAGGCATTGGAGTACACCTTTGCCGACCTCATCCTTTTCCCTCATAAACATACGGACCCTGATCCTTCCATTCCTGCTCTGCCGTACCCATCCGACGAATACGTTTTTCATGCGCTAGAGCGATGTGCCGCTGCCATAGCCCAGGATTGGATGCGTACCCAGTACATGGAGGAAAAACGGCGGTATAAGGAAGATATGTGGGTCATTGACTGGTTAAACGGACATCACTCCGCGAAAGAAATTCATGAATATCTTGCAGCCGTAAATCCGGCCCTCTGTGCAGGACAGGCCACAGTTGTGTTATTCGACAGCACCCCTGCGCAACACGACAGTCTCAGACTGCAAAAGATACTGATTCAGCGTAATATCGTTGCCCGTTCCGTATTTACCCGGGAAGGTTTCACCCTCTATAGCACTGTACTTAATCTCCAGATCATTCTCATTGTCATTGACCCGCAGGCTGCATCTCTGCGTAAATCTAATCTGTGGTCCTGCATTCAGCAACTTCGGCAACACGAGCAGGAGCAAACTCACCAGCTCTTCTCCGGTCTGTATGGTATCGGTCAGAACTATTCGGAATACCCACGCCTGCGAGAGAGTCTTGAATCCGCGAAGGAAACGTTACGTATTCAGAAAGATATCGGAGTAATGGAGCAGCCCTTTTACAGTAATCTCCACTGCTATCGTATCATCGCCAGTATGAAACAGAACGGTAACTTGAATGATTTTATTACGGAATACCTGGGCCCACTGATCCGGTATGATTCGGAGAAGGGAGGTCAACTGCTCCTTACACTGAAACAATACCTGGCGCTCTGCTGCTCCAAACAAGAGACGGCCAGTGCACTGTTTATCGTCAGACAAACGTTGTACCATCGGTTGGACAAAATCGAATCGCTTTTAGGGAAAGACTACCTTCTACCCGAGAAACGGGTTGCTATGGAACTTGCTCTCTATGCCTATGAATACGTGCATGGATCGCTTGTATAATGAGTGCACATCTGTACGTATTAGGGATATTAAGATGGGGAAATGGCAGTTAAGCCATTCCCATCACACAGTAACTATGCACTACGCTGTTCCTTTAACTGACGTATGAGAATGTAACTGAACCATTTTCGGCCCAAGGCTGTCCCCACATACTGCTCCACATCTTCTCCTGGAAGATCAGGGTGTGCCCATATCACATGAGCCCCCTCCAGATGTTCCCGGACCGAACAGATTCGATACCCCTGTGCGACCAATCGCTCAATGCCCAGCTTCTCCCGTTCAAATGCCTCGTGCTCCGACATCAGTCCCGCCCCCCATGAATAGTAGTCACCGGTTGCCTCGACGGAATCGGTGCTCCTGCATCATATTTATTACGTTTTACATATTGTCCCGCTCCTGGAGTACCAACATACTGCCGATTGCGTACCACATACTCCCCACGACAGAACACGGTCACCGGACACCCCTGCACCTGCATGCCTTCGAATGCACTATAATCCACGTTCATATGATGTGTTTCCGCCGAAATCATCCTAGTAACGGAAGGGTCAAAAATAACAATATCCGCATCCGTTCCCACCGCAAGGGTTCCCTTCTGTGGAAATAATCCGAATAATTTGCTGGCCCTGGTTGAGCACAAATCAACCCATTGATTGAGCGATATCCGCCCTTTGGCTACGCCCTCCGAATATAGAATACTTAGCCGATCCTCAATCACAGGCCCCCCGTTAGGAATTTTGCTGAAGTCATCTTTACCCAGATCCTTCTGCCCCTTGAAGTTAAACGAGCAATGATCCGAACCAATCGTCTGCAACTGCCCACTTTGCAGTGCATTCCACAGTGCTTCCTGATGCCCCTTCTCTCTCAGCGGAGGTGACCAAACATATTTGGCACCCTCAAAGTCCGGCTGATCCATTATGGACTGATCCAGCGTCAGATATTGCGGACATGTCTCTCCCCAGATTCGGCATCCCATCTCGCGCATACGCGCGATCTGCTCCACTGCTTCGGCACATGTAACATGCACCACATAAAGCTGCGAATCAGCCAGCGCGGCCAAACGGGCGGCACGTCCCGTTGCTTCTCCCTCCAGCATAGAAGGGCGGGTCAGTGCATGATGAATCGGTGCTGTGTGACCTTCAGCAAGCGCCTGCTTCACAAGCAGGTCAATAACATCTCCATTCTCGGCATGCACCATGACAAGTGCACCGTAGTCTCTCGCTTTTTGTAACGTCTGAAAGAGGATGCCATCATCAGCCTGAAACTGGTTTTTGTATGCCATGAACACTTTGAAGGACGATACGCCCTCCTCTTCAATCATCTGCGGCAGTTCTTCCAGCACCTGCTCGTTCATCTCGCCAATCATCAGGTGAAATCCATAGTCAATGACTGCTTTCCCCTCGGCTTTGCGATGCCATTCTTGTAGGGATTCGGATAAAGGACGACCTTTCTGGGTCAGACAAAAGTCAATGATGGTTGTGGTGCCACCAAAGGCCGCAGCCGTTGTGCCCGTTGCAAAATCATCCGCTGTGACAGTGCCGCCAAACGGCATATCGAGATGTGTATGCGGATCGATACCGCCAGGTATGATATAACAGCCTGTTGCATCAAGTACTTCTGTCTGATCATCAGGGATTAACCCGATGCCGATCTGTGCAATTTTTCCCGCTGTGATCAATAGATCGGCCTCAAAGGTATCCGATGCCGTCACCAAAATACCACCGCGAATCAGTGTACGTGTACTCATGAAATCGCCTCCTTGGCTGATGGATTATGAATGGACTGTAGCAGGGAAATCGCCGACTGACGTTCATTCCAGGTGACCGGCTCCTGTTCCGGTGCAAGCTCAATCATCTCGATCGCACCGTCCACCGGGCAGACGATGGAACACAGATTACAGCCGACACAATCCTCCTCTACCACTTCAAGATAAGCACCTGACGGGTCGGTCAACATATCAATACATTGATGTGATGTATCTTCACAGGCGATATGGCACTTATTGCAATTGATGCATACGTCACGATTGATGCGGGCAACCACCTTGTAATTGAGGTCCAGATTGCCCCAATCCGAGTATCTCGGCACGGTCTGACCGACCAGTTCGGCTACACTCTGAAGTCCTTTTTCATCCAAATAATCGTTCAGCCCTTCGATCATGTCCTCTACAATGCGGAATCCATGGTGCATCGCAGCTGTACATATCTGTACTCCCGTTGCGCCCATCAGCAGAAACTCTGCCGTATCGCGCCAGTCCGATATACCGCCGATACCCGAAATCGGCACACCCACTTCGGGATGACGGGCACACTCCGCTACCATGTTGAGCGCAATGGGTTTGACAGCCGGGCCACAGTATCCACCGTGTGCTCCCTTGCCGCCTACATGCGGCACCGTGTTCCATGAGTCCAGATCAACACCAGCAAGAGAATTAATTGTATTGATGAGTGAGATCGCATCTGCACCACCACGTACAGCCGCGCGGGCTGTTGCCGTAATATCTGTAATGTTGGGTGTCAGCTTTACGATGACCGGTGTGGTAGCCACTTCTTTTACCCACATCGTCTGCAGCTCGACAAGATCAGGCTGTTGGCCTGATGCAGCGCCCATACCTCGCTCTGCCATACCGTGCGGACATCCAAAGTTCAGCTCCAGACCATCGACGCCAACGTCCTCGACCTTTTTGACAATCTCATGCCACTTTTCCCGCTTCGGTTCCACCATTAGAGATGCCACGACGGCGCGGTCAGGGAAACGTTTCTTCGTCTCGGCAATCTCGCGCAGATTGACCTCCAGTGGACGATCGGAGATCAGCTCAATATTGTTAAAGCCTGCCACACGCTGACCGCCAAAATGTACTGCTGCAAAACGTGAGGAGGTGTTAATAATCGGCTCCCCAAGTGTCTTCCACACCGCGCCACCCCAGCCCGCTTCAAACGCACGCTGTACCTGGTACCCGGTATTGGTTGGTGGTGCCGAGGCAAGCCAGAATGGATTAGGTGACCGGATGCCCGCCAGATTAATGGATAAATCAGCCATATCGAACCCTCCTTGATGTGAGTTTGAGATGAATCTACGCTAACTAAAACTAAGATGAACGTAAACAAGGATAGCCCTCTAACGATCTCCACAGCGCTTATTCAACTGAAATTCAGCCTTTGGGAATTCTAACGATCCTTAGGAACGTTATTTTGCTTTTTTTGCCCATTTCCGGCCTGAATCCGCAGGTTTTGGGTGAAATAAGGTTTGTGGTGATCGTTAGAATTTCACATGCCTTGTTTTTGCAGAAATAGGGTGTCTGGTGATCGTTAGCCGATTAGGAGCCAGTATGAAGTCCCGTGGAGATGGGTTTCTGAGAAAGCGTACACACTCCCTTACGCGCTTTCTTCCGAGCGACCAGGCAGCATTTTCATGATCGTGGCAGCAACCAATTTACCCTGTTGTACCGCTGAAACGACCATGGCCTCTCCTTGGCCTTGGCCAAAAATGACGTCTCCTGCCGCGTACACCTGAGGATGAGAGGTACGATACGAATGCGCCTCGACTTCTACCACACCTCCATGATGTTTCAGCTCGAACGCCTCAATGAGTGGCAATAACCGATTTTGTCCAATGGCCCGAATCACCGTGTCACATTCGATAATAAAGGATGAATTTTCCACCGCCACAGGCATCGCACGTCCGCCGCCGGGTGGGGTTACAAGTTCCATTTTCACACATTCCACCGCTCGAACCCTGCCATTCTCGTCTCCAACAATACGCTTCGGCATCGTAAACCAACGAAACTCCACGCCCTCTTGCTTGGCAAACGTGTACTCAAATGCATAGGCCGTCATCTGCTGCTCTCCGCGCCGATACAACATCTGTACTCGCTCTGCACCCAGACGCACGGAACAAGTCGCTGCATCCACTGCCGTATTACCTGCGCCAATCACAGTTACATTCAGACCATGCAGTGCCGGGGGTACACCCTGCTTGGTCGATTCTACAAGTTCAATCGCATCATAGACGCCTTCCAGTGTCTCCCCTTCAATGCCCAGCATCGGGACCGCTCCCATCCCACATGCGAGAATGACAGCCTCATGTTGCTCCAGCAACTCGGGGGCCGCTATATCTACACCAACCCGTACACCGTATCGTATCTTTACCCCCAGTGCCTCCACCTGCTCGACTTCCCACAATGGGATCGACTCCGGAAGACGGAAGGATACGATGCCATAGGTATTCAGTCCGCCGCCTTTCGCCTTGGCTTCATAGATGGTGACGTCATACCCTGCCCGGCCCAATTCACGTGCTGCGGAGAGCCCTGCCGGTCCTGCCCCAACAATAGCGACATTTCTCCCGTTGGCAGGGGCTGCTTGAAACAGCGGTTCATGCTTCTCCCTTGCCCAGTCTGTGGCATAGCGCTGCAGATCACCGATGCGAATCGGTTTGGAGGACTCGTTCAGCACACAGGCCCCCTCACACAACTCTTCTGTAGGGCAGACACGTGCGCAACTCGCGCCAACCGGATTGGCATCCATGATGGTGCGAGCTGACCCTTTGAGATGTCCTGTTGCTATTTTTTTGATAAAAGAAGGAATATTGATATCCGTAGGACATGCCTTAATACATGGGGCATCATAACAATACAGACAGCGGTTGGACTCTTCCATCGCTTCCTTATTGGTCATGACCGGTTTCATCTCGCTAAAACGATTTTCCCAACCGTAATCCGACCATGCTGTTCCAGAACGGTTCATCAATGTCACGCACCTCCCGCGAAAGATTATTGCCGTACCATCCATTGATATGCCAGACACATGCCATGCCTATGCCTCCTGCAACAACGCCGTAAATCCGATCTACAAGCTCACCAGATGTTCATACGTCTCCGGCCTGCGATCCCGGTAAAACTGCCACACATTACGTACCTCACGGATCAACTCCGTATCCATCTCGCCAATGATCACTTCATCCTGATCCCTGCTGCCCATCGCAACCATGCGCCCTCGTGGGTCCACCAGATACGACTGTCCATAAAACTCACCCATGTTCCACGGCACCTCCATGCCCACACGGTTGATTGCCGCTACATAGTATCCGTTGGCTACCGCATGGGCTGGCTGTTCCAGCTTCCATAGATACTCCGAGGTGCCTGCCACTGTAGCCGATGGATTAAAAACAATTTCTGCCCCTGCCAGCCCAAGCAGACGTGCCCCTTCAGGAAAATGTCGATCATAACAGATATACACGCCCACTTTGGCGTAAGCCGTATTGAATACCGGATAACCGAGATTACCAGGTTTGAAATAATACTTTTCCCAAAAGCCGTTCGTGCCCTCTCCCGCCTCGACATGCGGAATATGATGTTTGCGGTATTTGCCCAGATACGTTCCATCCGCATCAATTACTGCCGCCGTATTGTAATAAGAAGCAATGCCCTCCACTTCGTACACGGGTAAAATCAGGACAACTGCAAGCTCCTTCGCCAGCTCTTGAAAACGCCTGGTCGTTGGCCCTTCGGGTACCTGCTCTGCGGATGCATACCATTTGGGCGTTTGTTCTGTGCAAAAGTAAGGCCCGTAAAACACTTCCTGCAGTCCGATGATCTTCGCCCCTCGTGCTGCTGCCTCGCGTACAAGTGTAATATGTTTCTGAATGGCTGCCTCCTTATGCACTTCAACCGGGGCCGACCCTTCAATCTCATGAGAAGCCTGAATCAAACCGATGCTGATTTTCGCCATAACGTTATCCCGCCTCCTTTGGTGGATTACCGGTGCACATCTTGCGAATGGTGCGATAGAGCACCTCCGTACCTAACGCAATATCCCCCAGGGAGGAATATTCACTGGGATGATGACTGATACCGTCCTTGCTGCGGACAAAAATCATGCCATAATCACACACATAAGATAATGCGAGCGCATCATGGAACGGGCCACTCATCAATTCAGGCATCACGATCCCCATCTCTTCCGCGGAAGAGCGAATGATAGACATGATCGACTCGGCACAATAACGCGGTTCACTGTTGGTATCCTCGGTGACGGTATAGGTCAGACCGTATCGGGAGCTGACTTCATCCAGCAATGTCATCAAACGGGCTTCCAGCCGATTACGCCGCTCCATCTCCATATCACGCAAATCCACGGTGAAGCTCACTTCTTCCGGAATAATATTCCTTGAATCCGGAAATACCCTCAGACTTCCTACCGTACCGACAGTGGGCGCTCCCGGATCTTCACGGACCATATCATCAAAGGCCGCAATCACTTTGGCACTGCCCACAAGTGCATCATGACGCATCCCCATCGGCACAGAGCCTGCATGCCCGGCCATCCCTTTCATGGTCACTGTGAGCCAGAGCGGACCCGAGATGCCTGTCACCAGACCGATCCGGGCATCCATAGCCTCAAGTACAGGTCCCTGCTCAATATGTAGCTCCAGATAACTGCCAATGGAACCGGGAGGGTACACCGCTGCTGCGAATTCTGAGGGCGAACACCCGAAGGATGCCAGCGCCTCCCGGCGAGTGACCCCGTTTTTATCCTGGCGTTCCAGCTCCCCCTCCTCCAACTGGTTTGTGATACCGCGGGAACCAAATAAACCTTTGTTAAACCGTGATCCCTCTTCATCGCAAAAAGCAATCACTTCGATCGGCATACGCGGCTGTACGCCTTGTTCGATCAGGCACTGTACGGCCTCCAGCGCACCGAGTACACCGATCGCACCGTCATAACGACCTCCATACGGCTGGGAGTCGATATGTGAACCGACCATCAGAATAGGTCTGGCTGCATCCGTCCCTTCCAGGCGGCCAATCAGATTACCGAAAGCATCCATTCGAGTCACAAGGCCTGCCTTTTCCATCCAGAACCTGACCTGATTGATGCCCTCCATGTCCTCTGGAGTAAGGGCAAGCCTGCATACCCCTGTATCTCCGATCTTGCCGATCTGAGCTAACTGTTCAATACGTTCATCCAGCCTCAGCTGATTAATGGATAACTCGGTTCTGGTCTGCATCCTTCCTCTCCTCCTTGTCACGCGTTAAATCAACTCATGCCTACCTTCATCCAGACTACGAAGTGCAGTAAACAAATGACTTACGATAAGGTCCAGTTCTTCCTCTGTGGTGACAAAGGGCGGCGATAGGGTCAAAATGTTCGCAAAGCCCGGCACCGTGTCTCCGTTCTTGCCGATCAGGATACCTTCCCGTTTACAATGAGCTAGCACCTTCATGACGTTCTCTGTTGTCGCCGGTGAACCGTCCTGTTCAATCATCTCGATGCCGCAGGCGAATCCGAATAGACGGATATCGCCTACGGAAGGAAGCTCAAGTAACGGTGATAATTTCTCTCCAAGTAGCTGACCTAGCTCTGCAGCCCGGCTGACCAGTTGCTCCCTTTCCAAAATCTCCAGATTCGCCAGCGCAACCTGGCAGGATACCGGATTCCCACCAAACGTGTTCACATGGCGAAAGTGGTTATCCGTACCAGGTTCACGAAAAGACTCATACAGGTCGGCTCTTATCGCTGTAGCGGATAACGGGGCGTAGGCACTCGTCATGCCTTTAGCCATTGTGACGATGTCCGGCTGTACACCATAATTCTGGTGACCGAACTTTTGTCCAGAGCGGCCAAAGCCGCAGATCACCTCATCGACAATGAACAGCACGCCATAGCGCTGGCAGATGTCCTGTACCCTGCGCATATAATCCGGCGGAGGAACAATCATACCGCCACCGGTAATCACCGGCTCAATAATTACGGCAGCCACCGTCTCCGGGCCCTCCCATTGAATGACTTCCTCATAGATGGCTGCACATTCAAGATTGCAGCTATCTTTACTTTTTCCAAACGGACAACGGTAACAGTACGGCGGAGGAACATGGGAGAAGCCTACACCGAGCGGCTCGTATTTGATCTTGCGTGCAGCTTGCCCTGTGGCGCCCAGTGCCCCCATAGAGTTACCGTGATAGGCACGGTGAAGAGAGATGAATTTGTGACGTGCGGGATCGCCATTCTGATGGTGGAACTGACGGGCTATTTTGAAAGCCACCTCATTAGCATCCGAACCTGAATTGGAGAAAAAGATTCGATACTCTCCCTCTAGCCATTCATTCAGCTTCTCAGCCAGTAAAATCGCCGGCTCATGGCTCTGTGTCATCGGGATATACGCGAGAGTTTTCATCTGTTCATAGGCACGTTTGGCAATCTCCTCACGTCCATGCCCTACATTGACGCACCATAAGCCCGACATGGCATCAAGGTAACGTTTACCCTCCTGATCCGTAATCCAGCTGCCCTCTCCGCTAATGGCAATCAACGGGTGATCGTTATGCGGTGAGATGTGGTGCCAGACATATTTGCGATCCTTCTCCAGCCATTCTTCCCTCGTACCGCCCAGACGTTGTGATTGCTGATCCACAGAACCCATCCACCGTGCTCCCTTCTCTTATGTGATGCGAGTAGCAACGTTCCAACGTCATGCCCATTCATGTGATGACGTGCATCCAAGAACTCGGTATTATGCGACAACGATTAATTCATCCATGGGTTTATGTTCCATGTCTCAGTCTCTTTCAAGACTCCTATACATCTTCCGTTCTGCCAAACCGCCCAGCCTCCGGGTTTATTTCACGGCCTCTTCATATATACTCTTCTCTAGTGTTTCATCCAGATTGGCTGCTTTCTTGATCAGTCCATATTTCAGTGCAATATCTGCCGTGCGGGTAAACGATTCCTCGACAAAACTTCCCACTTGTTTCTCGGTAAACCCTTCCGGACGAATCAGCTTGGCAATCTCTTCAAGCATCGTCACTTGATGTTCACGAGTCGTACTCCCCTCCGTCACATTATTCATCACGATGTCCACCGTCTCATCCTGATGATCAATGGCGTAGTTCCAGCCTTTCAGGATGGCCCGGGTTACTTTTACCGCCAATTCGTGATTGTTCTCCACCCAGTCCTTCTTGGCAATCAGCGTATCCTCCAGCATGCCGACTCCGGCATCCTCAATGTTGAACACGTTCAGATCCGATTCTTTTGTGCCGCTTTCCAGTACAACGTGATATTCGTTATAAATCGTGGCTGTAGCCACATCCACCTGATCATTGAAAAACTGATCCATCGTAAAGCCCTGCTTCACCAGCTCAATATCCTTTTTCGGATCGAGTCCATTCTTCTCCATAAAAGCAAGCACCTGAAATTGCTGACTTCCAAACCAGGTACTCACCTTCTTGCCCTTCATCTGTGCCGGATCGGTAATGCCTGCGGACTTCTTCGCAATCAGTCGATAACTACTCTTCTGTGAGATCTGGGCAAGAGAAACGAGGGGGAGACCGTTATCCCGGCTGACCAGTAGACTATCTACTCCGGTAATGCCCACATCGGCTGCTCCATTAACGACCTGCTGTTCGATGACGATATCCGGCCCCCCTGGAATAATCTCTGCATCAATACCTTCTTCTGCAAAAAAACCTTGTTCCTTCGCGGCATATATTCCGGCAAACTGTGCTTGCGGTACCCATTTAAGCTGAATCTTCACTTTGGTTAATGCCTGCTCTGCGGTTCCTGAACCACCCGAGCTTACGGCGGCTGGCTGCGCCGCCGGCTCGCTTTTTGCGGAACATGCTGCCAGCACCAGCACCACACACAAGATCAACATCCCTAAACCCGGCTTCAACGTTTTGTACATGTACAGAACAACCCCCTGTTTATATATCGATTTTGTTAACGGTACGAGAAACGGAGAACGAATCTTCTGCTAGAACACAGAGCATTCAGAATTGTATGGAGGGATAATCGAATCCTTATTCATGTGCATTCTTTTTCTGTACATGCCTGCCTACTTCGCTTCCGAGTGCACACGACTCCAGTGAAGCAGGCGCTTTTCAGCCAGAACAACCGTCTCATAGAGTACAATGCCGAGGATTGATGCGATGACGATACAGGACCAGGCCAGCGGCATGTTGGCAAGCCGAATCTGATCAGAGAGCAAGTAACCCAGCCCTTGGGATGCGATAAAAAACTCCCCAACAATCGCGCCGATAATACTGGTCGACATGTTGATTTTCAGACCCGCAAAGAGAGATGGCAGCGCATGGGGCATCCTCAGCTTCCAAAAGAACTGTTTCCTGCTCGCCGCCATGCTACTCAGCAGTTCTTCATACTGCGGCTGAATAGAGGTCAGCCCTTTGAACAGGCTGACGGCCATTGCAGCCATCGTGATGACCGACACGACGGCGATACGGGACCAGATCCCGTCTCCGAACCAGTTGTTCATGATCGGAGCCAGAGCCACAATCGGAACAGCATTAAGTGCAGACAAGACTGTAACGACAGCCCTGCCACTATTCGCGAAAAGTGACGCTCCCATCGCAGCCAGAGCCCCTAGCAGCGAGCCAATCAGAAAACCGCCCAGCATCTCCGTACTACTGTAGATGGCATAGCGGAAGAGCATCTCGGCGTTCTCCCGGATAGACGCAGCAATGGCAGAGGGTACGGGCAACTGATAATCTTCCAGTGACAGTAGCACATGAAAGAAGCGCAGTTGCCACAATGTTAGAAAGATCGCTCCTGCGAGCCAAGGCAACAGGTTGCGGAGCAGCATGCCGGCCTTCATGCCAATACGCGAAGTACTTGTGCGGAAATGACCAGCAGATGAGGAAGAATGTTCTGTTTGTTGTCTCTGTCCCCTATTGCCAGGAAGAGGATGCCCCGTAACTCCGCTTGCTGTTCCCTCATCACTTTTTCGCTGGAGTACACTGCTTTTGCTCACGGCTACTCCCCTCCTTTGGGTCTGAATTCGGGCTGCCATGGGGTAAGCCAGCGTTCAGCCAAGCTGATGAAAAGATAGAAGATGAGGCCAATGCCCATGCTGAGCATGATGGTTGCCCAGAACATACCCGCTTGTGCTGAACCATAATACAGTGAGCTGACCATCAGCACGCCAAGTCCATCAGGTGCGCCCATCAGTTCCACGACAATCGAGGAGGTCACTGCGAGCGGAGCCGCAATTTTCATGCCGGAGAATAGACCTGGAAGCGCCGAAGGCAGTAAACACTTTACGTAACGTGCTCTCCACGAAGTGCCGTAGGCGCGCATGAGTTCCAGATGCTGGGGAGAAGCACTTTTCAACCCTTTTAAGGTATGGATGATGACAGGGAAAAAGGTAACATATGCCGCCATGACAATTCGCGCCCACTCGGCGTTGTGAATAATGCCATATACAATCGGAGCTAGCCCGATGACCGGAACCATCTGAGAAGACACCACATAAGGAGATAACGTGCGTTCGATCCAGACCGCGGCGCTCATGAGCAGTGCCAGTAATGCCCCCAGCAATGTTCCTCCGGCGAAACCGATGGCAGCATTGCCAAAGGTAACCGAACCTTGCTCCGCCAGCGTGTTCCAGTGACGGAAAAATGACTCCATGACAACGTGAAGATATGGTAGACGAGAAGTGGCCTGCTGCGGAGACATAAACAGATGTAACGTCCAAGCTAGCCCTTCCCAAAGGACGAAAATCGATATGATCCAGATCATTACCCAGGCACGGTAACCCGGTTTAAGTAAACGAAGGAACATGGGCTTTATCACGCTCCTCATGAAAACAGTTACGAATCGTCGTTATCATCTGATAGAAAGGTTCGGTTTCCCTCAACTGGCTCACTCGCTCAGCTGGAAGGTTTACGGAATGGATCGAATGCACTTGGCCCGGATGGGCAGAGAGTACGATGATGCGGTCTGATAAAAAGACTGCTTCGGGGATGCTATGGGTAACAAAGAGGAAGGTTTTACCGGTAGAACGTTTGATCTCAAGCAGCTCCATCTGCAGTTTTTCTTTGGTGAATTCATCCAGCGCAGAGAACGGCTCATCCATTAACAGAAGGGGTGGATCAAGCGCCAGCGCACGTGCAATGGACACGCGTTGTTGCATCCCTCCGCTCAGCTGCCATGGATAATGATCTGCAAATCTAGTCAGTCCAACCATATCCAGCAGTTCACTGCTAATGCGTCGACACTCTTTTCGCCGGGTACCTAGTAGTTCCAGCGGCAGCTCTACATTGTGACGAACTGTACGCCAATCGAACAGGGCCGGAGTCTGAAAAACGATGCCAAATTGCCGTTGCAGTCTCGCCTGCTTTGGTTCCTGTCCAGCAATCTGGACACGGCCTGTTGTTGGCTGGAGAAGATCAGCGACAATTCGGAGTAATGTTGATTTGCCACAGCCGGAGGGACCGAGCAGGGAGACAAATTCATTGGGGGCAATATGAAACGTCACATCGGATAGGGCAGTTACTTGCTGAGGACCACTGCCAAAAATGACAGAAACATGATCCACATCAATAAGAAGCTGTTCAGCGGCACTTTTCGTAGATTGATGAAGTGATACAACATAGGGAGAGGTCATAGGCATTCTCCTTTTGAAGGATGGGGTGGTTGGAGACGACATCGGTTGATCGGTGGAAGGTTAACCTACACAAACGTAACGGGTTGACTTGTTAGATACTACTATATCGCTTTACGTGAAAATTACATTATACAAACTGTTTGGAGTATGGGCTTGAACATGTGACAAACTGTAAAATGAGATTGATTCTCAGCATATCTGTTACACATTTGTTGTGATATGAACTAACATGCAGCTACCATAAATGAAACGCCCTCTCCACTCCCTCTTCTGCAAACAGCGTATATTCATTTGTATTAATTGATGAAATATTCGGAAAATATGACATAACCCCTCGTAATCCTATGAGATTTCATGTATAACGATGGATATAGATAGAGAATGCAATGAAGCCATCGTCGGATACAGTTATATCACTTATAGCTTGAATTGAATTACCACAAAATCATGGAAAACGACATGTTTGAGGGCTGTTCAAATCTTTTTAAATCCAAAATTTGGGGTGGTCATCATGTTTGATTGGCTGGGATGGAAAAAAGGATTACCACTATGGTGGTCTTATCGGTTAAACGCACACCGTAAGGAAGATGTGGAGCACATTTTTGAAGGGATCGCGGAGACTAGAAGACAATTACTGATGGATTGGGCGAGTGATCAATGGAGCCATCTGGATCGATTGCTTCATCAGATCGAATCGGTTGACCTCCAAAGTGTGAAGCCCGGATCACCACAGACAGATAAGATCGATACCTGGTTTAAGGCGACCTACGCACGAACTCAGGATAGCACGGAGTGGTTCATGCTCAACGAGCAAAATGAGGTTGTATTTTCTACATATAAGAAACATATAGGTCAACATTATACCCCTAACGAGCATAGATCCTTTGGTCCCGGATTGAGCTATGCACAGGCAGGTATACAAGGCCGGAAGTGTCTGTACGGTCCGTATTCTGATCCGCTTACACTCGAGATGGGGCCACGCTCGTCCACATTTCATGATGCGGTTACCCTGATGTTCATTGCCCCTATCGTGCAGCAAGGTAGTTATGTCGGTGCTTTATGCAACCGTATTCCTGGCGACGTGCTTGGTGACCTCATTCAGCGTGAATCGGGACATATCTACCCGGACTCAGGTGATAACTATCTGTTTATGGCCGAGTCTGTCTTGCGACCTGAGCTACAGCTAGGTACCGCTCTATCTAGGAGCCGCTTTGAGGATCAAACGTTTACACATGGGGAAAACCTGAAAGATGGTGTGACCACCGATTGGGGCATCGTGTCTGTCCAGAAGCATACAGAGCTTGAGCTGATGTTTACCGATCCCTCTACAGACCAATTACATCCTGGAGTATCGAAAACGATTCAACATGGCTCTAATCTGTTTGTAGCCTATCCCGGTTATTCAGATTACCGCCATATTCCCGTCATCGGTAAAGGTATCACCTTTCAACTCCCGCACTGCCCGGATCGCTGGGGCATGATGTGCGAAGGTGATCTGGAAGAAGTGTACCGCATACGCAGTATCGGATGGCGACAATCCAAACAGCATAGCGTTTATATTATGCTCTCATCCGTTCTTGCTGCCGCCTTGATTTTTGCGCTGACAGGCAGCGGATGGAGCGCTGCTGCAATCGCTGGCTTTAATATCATCTTTGGATTCTTTGGTGCGTTCCAGCTTCATCGTAAACAATACAACCGCGTTCATACAGACTTGCGCAGTCTCAGTCAATTCATTCGAGTAAATGCAGAGGGTAAAGGTGATCTGACTCAGCGTCTGGACACGAATGCTTTCGCTCAAGATGAATCGGGTGAACTGGCCAAATGGATTAATAACATGATCGATTCTCTGGAGAGTATTATGCTCAAAGTTCAGCGGGCTACAGTGGACGTGATGGATAATCAGCATCTGATGCGTGCATCTACAGAGACCACTCAAGTGACTACTGACCGCGTTAACCTCAAGCTTGGTTCAATGATTCAAGCTACCCGTACGCAATTGCAAGACCTGGATCAAGCCAAGCTGGCCGCTGATCATATGCGTTTAACCCTAAAGCAGTTGGAGTCATCCGCCAATGAACAGATTGGTGTAGCAAGACAGGAAGTAGATCGCATCGGTGATAAAATGATTCAAATCTCCGGTGCCGTGTCGGATACAAACCAGACGATTCTCTCCTTTCTGGGCACAATGAAAGACATCTACCGTGCCTTGGCGGTCATTGAAGAAATTTCCGCACAGACCAACCTGCTTGCATTAAATGCGACAATCGAAGCCGCTCGTGTCGGAGAGCATGGACGCGGTTTCTCGGTTGTCGCGGAAGAGATTCGCAAGCTGGCCGATGTGTCCCGTTCCTCCACGGAGGACATTCATCAGATTTTGGATCGGATCTCGACGGCCGCAAGCGCAGCTTCCAAACAAATCACCGAAGGAGATCAGGTGCTTGCAGAAGGAACAACGCTGGTTCAAGCAGCCTCAGAGCTTCTCCAAAAAGCCACTGCCGAAGAAGCCGAGCGTACCCAAGTTGTTGATCAGGTCGTCTTTTTGATGGAAAATATCGCTGCCATCAGCCACCAAAATCGGGTGACCTCTACCGAGGTGGAAGCCGAGATGATGGCGTTGATCCGGGATATGTTGAAGGTTCAGCAATCCTCCCATGATGTGGAGGCCATTACCCTTTTCCTACAGCAAGTCGTCAGCCAATTCCAGCTGAATCAGCCTGCCTAAATTGCTGTCACGGGACGTCATCATTGACGCGGATTGGAGAAATAGCTAAAATTTGATGCAACTGTTGCTTTTACAATTGTCGTATCATTTATTATAGAAGGTTTCCAATCTGAACCGTTGAAAGGGTGGTCTGCATGGAACTGCTTCAGGATTCATTTGGCCGCATACATGACTACATCCGTATTTCCGTTACGGACCGCTGCAATCTGCGCTGTGTCTACTGTATGCCCGCGGAAGGCATGGAGTTTGCTCCGCATGATGAGATAATGAGTTATGAAGAAATTACGGAAGTCCTAAAAGTGCTCGCCCCGATGGGCATGCGCAAGGTTCGGCTCACGGGGGGAGAACCGCTGGTACGAAAGGATTTGCATAAACTTGTGGGCATGATCTCTGCCATTGATGGCATTGAAGACATTGCACTGACCACGAATGCCTTGTTGCTGGACAAACAGGCACAGGCTTTGAAAGATGCTGGACTGAACCGCATTAATATTAGCCTGGACTCCCTGCATGCTGACCGCTTCTCTATGATCACACGCGGTGGAGATGTCAATAAGGTGCTGAAGGGCATCGAGGCAGCCACTGCTGTCGGTCTTGCACCGATTAAGCTAAATGTAGTGCTCATGAAAGGCATCAATGATGATGAAATTAAAGATTTCATTGCCATGACGATGGATCAGCCGCTACATGTGCGATTTATTGAATACATGCCCATTGGGCAGGCTTCCGACTCCTGGCGCAAATCGTATTTGCCGCTGGAGGCCGTAACGGATGTATGTGCCGAGGCTGGCTGGACGGTTGAGAATACCGAAGGCCCTGCCGGGAACGGCCCGTCACGTAATATGAAAATTGCAGGCTCCCAAGGCACATTTGGTCTTATTCATCCGGTCAGTGACCACTTCTGTGATAACTGTAATCGGCTACGACTTACAGCGGACGGACATATCAAGGCTTGTCTGTACTGGTCAGATGAATACAATGTTCGCCGCTATGTAGATGATCCCGATGCGATGGCCGCACTTTTCTTGAAAGCACTCGGTACCAAACCGAAAAATCATGAAATGGCGCTAGCGCTGGAGAAAAAAATGCAATCCCACACCCCGACGGTACGACGCATGTCGCAAATCGGTGGATAGAACGAAGCAGTACAGCTTTACGGCACGACAGAAATATTTCAAGCGCCTAACGGAAAACACATCGTTTGTTGCACATTCCGTCATTTGAAAAAGTCATAATAAATACTGTTTTATGTATGATCAAAACAGACGAGAACATGATGTTCCCGTCTGTTTTTTTGCGCTTATGCATATATCTAATGAAAAATACAACATCCCCTGATTCAAATGCTTCAAAAAAATGTAATAGACGTTATGCCCTTTTCAGGCCTAAATTTCGCTAATCGATCTGACGATGTATAATATACACCCAGATGATATATACACACACTATAGGAGCTGACCTTATTGAACATCGTAGAAGCACTCGTTGCAGCAAGTCCTTATTTTAAAATTATGTTGAAGGAACACGATATCATGATCGCCGTTACCGATACCGAGAAGTTCTGGTATTACGTTCCCAGCAACGAGCTTGATCTTGGCATCAGAGCAGGAGATCCCATCTCTCTTGAAGACCCTACGCTGCGCCGTGCGCTTGTGCATGGGGAGACTTCAGCCAATCGCATTGACGCCAAATTTTACGGCACCGCTATTATATCGGCTGCCACTCCGCTTCATGACGATGAAGGAAAGATTGCGGGCACGCTTGCTATAGGTTTTTCACTTCAAAACGAAGAAAGGCTAGAGCACTTTACCGACCTAATTACTGGCATCAGTAGCAGGCTATCAGAGATGGTGCAGACCGTTGCTGCACAGTCCGAGCAACTAACTGCTTCGTCTACGCAAATTTTGGACAATACACGCCTGGCTGTGAAGAACTCCGGTGAGGTCAACAAAGTTGCCGTATTTATTCGTGAAGTATCGGAGCAGACGAATTTGCTTGGCCTGAATGCAGCCATTGAAGCCGCTCGTGCGGGCGCGGCAGGTGCCGGGTTCGGTGTAGTTGCATCTGAGGTGCGTAAACTGTCCACCGGAACCAAAGAGGCGACGGTGAATATTGAACGTTCCCTCAAGGATGTGCAGTCCTCCATTCAGCAGATGGAGCAGGAGATTACCTCTATTGCTCAGTCAAGCAATGCACAGTCTGAACTTGTAACGGAGTTCAGTGAGATTATTGACCATTTGAACGCAACAAGCCAGGATCTTAAAGTGTTCATTGAATCGATGCTGCTCAAAGCAGAATAAACGAATACATCAGGCTTCCCGTGATTCTACGACGGGGAGCTTTTTTTGGTACGAAGTGTTAGCTAGCAGGTGCAAGGTTGTCCCCTTTTTACATCCATCCAAACTCTACGATTCCTCTAGTTTTCATTGATTCACCCTGTACATGGACTTTGAACATCTGATCTAGGAGTTAAAAAGCCTCCAGCACATCATCAGTGCAATTCCAACCATAATCAAAGCGGATACGCGGCTCAGCATAACTCGTAGATGCCCTGTGCGATCATGATTGCCAACTACGCTGCCTGCAGCGGCAAGCCCCAGAAACCAAATCCAGGATACAGCCATTGTTGTGATCGTAAAATACATACGCTCCGCCCCTGCATACTGAATAGAACTGGTACCAATTACAGCTACGGTATCCAGTAAGGCATGCGGGTTGAGCAGGGACACAGATGCAGCAAAAGCAATCTGCCGTCCTGCAGACATAGCCACTGGAACTTCTTGGGAGGAATCGGATGATTTCCACAGCCCCCAGGCCATATAGAGCAAAAACAGGCTGCCTGCTCCGTATAGGATATTCGTCAATAATGGCCATTGAACCAAAATGAGAGACATTCCCCCCACAGCGACTGCAATCAGTAACGTATCACTGATTCCCGCTGTTATTACAGAGGGCAGTGCATGTCGAACTTTCTTTTGCGTTAACCCTTGATTGAATATAAATACATTCTGAACACCCAGCGGTAAGATCAGGCCAAATGCCAGCACCACTGCATGAATAAAAACGTCCATTGTCCATCCCCCTTATCTCTATCTACAGCGTAGATGAAATCAAGGTAGACGTAACCAGCCACTTGGATGGCTTTGAACCCAACCAAATGGTATAGTGAACGGTACGATTACTATAACGTACATCTTAGAACCATCTGCCTTTGCACATCTTAACAACTGTCATAGGCACACGAATAGCAGCGGCTACGCAACAACTTTATCTTTACGAGTACAGGAGGTGAAACCACCTGATGGGACGTGAACATTCCGATATTTCTTCTAATCGCAGCTGGCAACCAAACCCTGCGCTTGACGTACCTCTGTATCGCCAGATCGAAGCCTATATCCGGCAAAAAATCATAACCGGTGAGTGGTCTGCCGGAACCCGTCTTCCTTCGCAGCGAACACTCGCCGCATCCATGAGTGTAAACCGTAGTACACTGGTCACCGCTCTGGATAACCTGACTGCAGCAGGTATGATCGAAGGGCGCCATGGCGGCGGAACTTATGTCTCCGGTACGGGGTGGCACAGCATGGCTCACGCTTCTGTGCCCAACTGGAGTGAAGCTGCCGAGGAAGGCTGGTACTATCCGAACCTGCCCGAGATTCAGCAGATTAATCAGGCTGAATTCCGCCCTGGCATTATTCGGCTCGGAACAGGTGAACTTGCGCCGGAACAGATGCCTAACGAAGCGTTCAATGAAATTCTCAGGAACATGTCGAGCCGTACACATCCCCTTAATTATATCGAACCTCAAGGTAGTTTGGAGCTTCGTGAAGCGTTATCCGTTCACTTACAGTCCAGCGGCATTCAGGCTTCACCTGATTCGATCCTTATTGTATCCGGCTCTCTTCAGGCACTGCATCTGATTTCCGTAGGATTGCTGCCTCGCGGATCGGCTGTGTTGCTGGAAAAACCATCGTATCTCTATTCCATTCATGCGTTCCAATCAGCCGGTTTGAAGCTGAGCGGGATTACCATGGATGAAGAGGGCATACTACTGGGGCATTTGAAACGAGCAATACAATCGGCAAAAATGGCGAAAAGTGAACTGGACAGCGAATCCTTCCCGCTACTGTACACCATCCCAAGCTTTCATAACCCTACAGGCAGTGTCATGAGCTGTCAGCGCCGGGAAGAATTGATGTCCCTTGCGCGCAATTCCGGTATTTCCATCTTGGAGGATGCCGCTTATCAGGAACTTTGGCTGGATCACCCTCCCCCTCCTCCACTTAAGGCAAGTGATCAGGAAGGTCGAGTGCTGCATATGGGCACACTCTCCAAAGCTGTCAGTCCTGGACTTCGTCTCGGCTGGCTTGTGGGTCCTGTGCCCRTGATTCGCCGTCTTGCTGATATTAAAATGCAGACTGATTACGGCACTAGTTCACTCGCTCAGGAAGCAGCAGCACTATGGTTTGCGGAAGGCCATCATACAAGCCATATGGAGCGGCTACGCCCAGAACTCCGAAGACGCCGAGACCTCATGCTGGGGCTACTACATCGTTATTTTCATGACATTGCAGAATGGGCAAAGCCTGAAGGCGGTTTCTATATATGGATTCGATTTACAGCAGATTCATTATCTATACGCCGATTATTCCATGCTTGTCTGGAAAAAGACGTACTGATTCATCCAGGTTACCTGTATGATCGGCTAGATGCGAGTCATATCCGGCTCTCTTATGCCTATGCTTCGCAAGATGAGATGGAGCGCGGACTGATTGTCCTTGCACAAGAAGCATGCAGGCTAATGAAGCCGAGCGTGTGAGCAGCATCTATTTGCAATGCAAAATTGTAAAATACATGGTTGTCCCCTATTGCACCTCTGATACTCAACCGTGCTTATTCGGGATGCTCACCTTGGTTTCCCTGTCTTTCCATAAATGAGAATAGCCTTGAACTAACGGAGGATATCCGCAGTTCAAGGCTAAAAGCATGAGCTTTTACACACTTAAGTGTGAAGAGTTGGATTGCAGGAACAGGAACAAGCCTCTACTGTTATCCTTTAACCGCACCCTCTGCAATACCCTCCATAATAAACTTTTGGAAGAATGCATAGATCAGGATAACCGGAATTGCAGTCAAAACCAGAGATGAGAGAATTAACGGCCATTCCTTGTTATACTCACCAAACAGCATATTTGTGGACAGAATGAGCGTATATTTGTTCACATCCGTCAACATCAATAGCGGTAACAGGAAGTCATTCCAGATCCACAGGAAGTCCAGAATCGCTATTGTCACTGTGATTGGCAACAGCAGCGGGAAGATGATCTGGAAGAACGTCTGGAACTCGTTACATCCATCCATCTGTGCTGACTCTTCCAGTTCACGAGGGATGGACTTTACAAACCCGTGATAGAGGAAGATTGCCATGTTTACACCAAGTCCGATATAGATCAGAGCCAGTCCGTAAGTACTTCCTTGTACCCCCATGCCCTTCGCAACACGCGTCAGCGGAATCATGATGGAATGGAAAGGCACCAGCATCGAAGCAACAAACATGAAGAAAATCAGATTGCTGAGTCGACCGGAAGTCCGCGACAGTTTGTATCCTGCAAGCGAAGCGCAGAACACAATTCCCCCGATACCCAGTATGGATACAATCGCAGAGTTCAGCGAGCTGCCGAGCAGATTGATTTTGTTAAACGCATCCGTGTAATTCTCCCAATGCAGTGTGGTTGGCAGTGCGATAAACGATTGGAACATCTCGCCCTGTGTTTTGAACGAGTTCACCACAGCCATGTAGATCGGCAGCATCGCCACCAGGGAGCCGAGAATCAATAACAGCCGAATCAAATAGTTATTCAGTCGCTGCATCCTCATGCCTCCACCTCTTTTCTCTTCATGACGGTGATCTGGATGAGTGTAAATATCAATACAATGACGAACAGGACAACGGATTTGGCACTGGCATAACCATATCTGAAGTTGTTGGAGAAAGCTTCTTCATAAATATTCATGGTGATGACCTGTGTAGCACGGCCCGGGCCGCCGCCTGTCAATCCATAGACCACCTCGAACACTTTGAATGCACCATTCAATGTCAGGAAGAAACAGATCGTAACAGCGTGTGTAATCATCGGCAGTACGACGTTACGCAGCACCTGAAAAGCATTAGCTCCGTCAATGACAGCCGCTTCTTTAAGACTCTTCGGTACACCTTGCAATGCAGCCAGGTAGATGATCATCATATAACCCACACCGTTCCATAATGATACGATCAGAATCGAGTAGAAGGAGAACTTCGGATCACCGAGCCATTGTTGGTCGAGAAAAGAAACCGCCAGTTTCTCAGCCAGCTGCGGCAGCACCTGGGAAAAGATGAACGTCCACATGAATGCACTGATGATGGTACTGATCATGTTTGGCATGAAGAATAACGTCCGGAATAGTCCTTTGCTGCGTGTACGTGATTCAATCAACACCGCGAGCAGCAAAGCGATTCCATTTTGCAGAATGAGCATAAAGATCACATATTTCAGCGTAAACCACAGGGAATTCAGGAAATCAGGATCTTCCTTGAACAATTCCACAAAGTTACCCAGACCAATGAAGCTGTAGTCACGGTTTAATCCGTTCCAATCCGTCAAGCTGTAGAACATCCCGCTAAATGTCGGGTATAGCAGGAAAATCGCATAGATTACAAAGGCTGGCGCTGTGAACGCGAGCAGTGAAAGATACTTTTTGAACACATTCGTAGCCATAACTTCTCCCCCTTTTTGCACAGCGGATGAAGGTTAACGGGGGAACGAAGATCGTTCAGCCAGCCGTTTCATCTGCTTCGAGACTGTGACGAAATAAAGTACCGCTCATTTGTTGACAAAACCCCGAGATTACTACGTACATGAACGAGATTTTGTCAACAAACGCGGATACCGCTTTCCTACAGCTCAACCTTGTTGATCGTTCAGACGCTTACTTGTGAAGCATCCAGCTCTTATTTGTTGACTTTATTGTAGGACTTCCACGCCTTGTCGAGCGCATCAATAACCTGTTGTTGATTCAACTGTCCGGAGTAGTATCCTTGCAGAGCTTTACCAGACTCATCCTTCACAGCTTGCGGAATCGTTGGGTCTTGATAAGCTTTGCCTTCGTTTACATATTTCAGAGCATCGTCTACCCACGGGAAGCTCTTGAAGGTATGCACTTTGGCAACCGGATTGAATTTGAGTGCTTCATAGAATGCACTTGAATCTTTGTCATCGAGAATGTAGTTTACAAAGTCGAGTGCCACTTCTTTATTTTTACTTGATGACGATACAGCCAGTGACGTGGATGTACTCAGGTTGATTTTGGTATCATCCGGATTGTCGTTCAGCGGCATTGGCGCTACACCAAAATTAATGTCGGGATTGGACTTCAGAATCGTTTCCGCGTACCAAGGTCCTTGAATCCACATCGCTGCTTTGCCTGTAGCATAAGCCGCTGCGCCGTCATCGGCTCCAACTTCAAGCGCTTTATCCGTTCCGTTCGCATTAACGAGATCGAACACATCAAACAGGGCTTTCATATCCGAGAAGGAAGCTTCATCCTTGTTCATTTTTTCCACGAAATCTTTATGCTCCGTCTGTGTTAGTGCTCCTACAGTGAGTGGCAGGAATAATTGTGGAACCCAAGTTTCTTTGTAGGAAAGCTCAAACGGGGTGATGCCAGCTGCTTTCAGCTTCTCTACAACCGCTTTCATTTCTGTCAACGTTGTTGGAACCTCCAGCCCTTGTTCCTTGAAGATATCTTTGTTGTACAGATAACCCCATGACAAGGTTTCCAGCGGAACCGCAACCACTTTGCCGCTTGCATCCGTTACCGAAGGTTTAACCGAATCCAGAAGTTTATCTACAAAAGGTTGATTGGACAAGTCTTCGAGATATCCAGCTTTGCTGAAAGGTGGTATTTCATTCACCGCGTGCAGAGCGAATACGTCTGGTGCGTCATTGGAAGCAAGTCTTGTTTTCAAAATCTGAGGTGCATTATCTGCTGGCGGCATCTCCAGCTGCACATTCACTTCGATGTTTTTATCTGCTTTTTCCTTGGCTTTGAACTGTTCTATATATTTATCGTAATGTTCTTTCAGCCTTGGTTGAGCAATGAATACTTTGAGGTTTACTGTGCTGCCAGCTTTGACTTCGTTCTGTTCATTATCCGTGCCTGCATTCGAGCCGCAGCCTGCGAGCAGAACGCTGACCAGTGCCGCACTTACAACGCTTTTCCATACTTTCATCTCTTATGACCTCCCGGTGTGACTGGTTTGTCTTTCATAGGCTTATTATATATCGCAAAATGTAAGCGCTTCATTGGACAAAATTAGACTCTTCCATTGGATTATTTTAAACCTTAATCCAAGCAACAATCCCCGAACGAATCATTCGGGGAATGGGTTAGACAACTTATGTTGGCCCTTACGCATCTCTCCGGGCGACAAACCAAAGTGCTTTTTAAATACCCGGTAGAAGTAGGACACATCTTCATATCCCGTCATCTCGGCGATATGTTTGAACGGAATCTGATCATCCATCACCCATTCTTTTGCTTTGGTCATCCGAAGCTGAACCACATAATCAGTCACGTTCACGTCATATTCCTTCTTGAAAGCTTTGCTCAAATATTCCTTACTGACAAAAAAGATCTGGGCAAGCTGCTCCAGTGTAATCATCTCCATACAGTGCTGTTCCATATATTGCTTCACATCTTCAAGGTTCAGCTTATTCTTATACTTGCGCTGTGCAATGAGCTGCTCCAATGCCTGAACATACGAAACAGAGATCCACTCCACCGATGCGGAGATGGATGCTAGAGCTGTTACAGGCGGCAACGTCCCTTCATCCGAGCGATCAGACAACCCATTGGAGACACACAACTCGTCCAGCAAGTTCTGCAACTCGTATACAACGCGTCCAAGCTGGCGGGGTCTGCGAATTTCACTCCGTTCTAGCTTCTGCTCCAATTGCTGGAACCATTCCCGCAGGCTCGGCAGGTTCAGGTTGTTGAAGCGTAGACGTGCTTGCTGCTGGAACGAAGAGAACTCACCCGCGAATGAAGCCGGATAAGCTTCCCATGCTTCTGGTGCCGTAGCAGCTTTATCCAGTTCACGACTACATTTCGCCAGTGTAGCATTTAGTTCATCCGGGTTCACTGGCTTCAGCAGGTAGTCCGCTGCACGATACCGCAGAGCATGTTTGGCATAATTAAAATCATCATAACCACTCACCACAACGACCTTAATCTCGGGGTACTGACTGCTCAGTGTCTGCATCAGCTCCACGCCGTCCGATCCGGGCATACGCATATCCGTAATGATAATATGAGGTTGCAACGCCTTGACCATCTGTATCGCCTGTTCTCCATCCTCTGCTTCGCCGCAGACGACTAAACCGAGCTCATTCCATTCACCAAGATTGCGGATAATATCCCGATTCCAAGGTTCATCATCCACCAGCAGCACTTTGTAGTTTTCCTTACTCATAAGGATTCGCCTCCAGTTGCGCAGGGATCGTTACGATCACTTTTGTTCCCTGCCCAAGTTTACTTTCCATACGCATACCGTAATCGGGTCCAAAATGCATCACCATTCGTGATGCGGCATTAAGCAGTCCAATACTCGTGCCTGAACTCCATACCCGATCGGTATGGCGCGTAATGCGTTCCAGTTTCGATTGCATCTCTTCGAGCCTATCCGGCTCCATACCCATGCCATTATCACAAATTTGAATGGTCACCCTACCCTGCTGTGGATCACAGAACACTTCGATGTTTAGCTTCCACTCCCCAGGCTTTTTCTCTAACCCATGCAAAAATGCATTTTCTACAAGGGGCTGCAATGATAACTTCGGAATGTAACATTCTCGGAGTTCTCCCTTCATTTCCAGCTTATATTCAAGCCTGCTCGCAAAACGCTGCTTCTGTATCAACATATAGTGCTCCAGTTGATCAAGTTCAGATTGCAAGGAGACAAGGCCGTCCGGCGCTCGCACAATATAACGGAACATCTCACTTAATGCCCGGATCACTTTGTAACTATCTGCCGGTTTTTGTGAATAGACCATGCCGCCGATCATCTGTAGGGTGTTTTGCAGAAAATGGGGATGGATCTGAGATTGCAGCGCTTTGAGCTCGGCTGTCCGCTTCTCCAGATTCATTAAATAGTTGTCCCGGATATGCTCTCGGATTCGGCTAGCCATCCCATGCAGATTTTTCTCCAGCAGGCCGATCTCATCCACTCGTCCGCTGCGCTCGACTTTACGATCCTTGATCAACTGGATACCCTTCATGGAATTCGCCAGTTTGACAATAGGTTTCGAGGTTCGCCAAGCGACCAGTGCTGCGAGAGCAACAGACACGACCGTTGCCACTCCGCCTACCACTAGTCCATACTTCATCGTTTCCAGCGCACTCTCATTAATGACATGATCCGGTACGATTTTGATCACACGTAGTCCTGTCGACTCTATATCATGATAGAAAATATATTCCTGTGCTGTACGAATAAAACCGGCGTTATCCTTCGTTTCACTCAGCTGCTTCAACGCTTCATCCGATGGCTGGATGGAAGAGTTCGGCTGATATACCGGATGACCTAAACTATCCCCGATATAGGCGGTATAATCTCCCCTGCTGTCGAGCAGTTCAAGCGTCTGGTTAAACTCGGCCCACTTGATCTCCAGACTGATCGCCCCGATCTGAGCCTGATCCTCAAAGCGGTTCATGCTGCGGGTCATATGGAACTTTTGCGGATCTTTCGGGTCATTCATAATGGTAAAGTCTTTATGCTCTGCAAAAAGCTCAAAGTACCCTTCAGGGATATCTGCAACCGTCTTAATTCGGGATTCCATCGAATTGAAGGTGAACAAAGTATCCTGCTCTTTCAAATACAACTCCACGCCGAACACATAATTGCCGGCAGAATAGTAGACGCTATTGAGCATATTAAATACAGCCTTCTGTTCGTCAAAGCGAGTAGCAGCAGGTGCTTCCCGATTCAATGCCAAATACTGATGCAGCTCATCACTGATCTGAATGGAATAAATAATATTATTCATGCGGGTAAACTGTTCTGCCAGATAGACTGAAGCCCAATTCATATTGACCCGATTCGTATCCATAATCTCGGCTTCCATGGAGGAACGTGCATTTTCGGCAGCAACAGCGGTCATCACAATGACTGGCAGTACCGCAACCAGAGTCATCGTCAGAATCAATTTATTACGAATGCTGCGCTTGAAAGGGTCAATCAACCGGCGATAGAGTTCGGTAAACACAGCGCATCCACTCCTGAACTAAAATAAGACAAACGCCCCAGCATCAGAGCTGAAGGCGCCATGGTCTTGTTATTTTTTTCGGAAAATAGAAGTAAATATTGAACTGAAGATTTTACACAGGCCACTCTGATGACAGAATAACCCTCCAATCACTGTTATCCCCAGATTTTTTGATTCCTTTTTCTATTTTCCTTGGTACGTATGAATTTGCCCTATTATTTCCTAGTTTTGTTCGATAATGCGGATACCCCACCGTTCCAACTCGATCTCTTGCCCAGTAGCAATCGAATCTCCTGATAATAACTCTGTCCCTTCGCCATGCGGATTGTGGAAAGAAGCCGGCTCATCTGAATAGTTGAAGTAATAGCGAATCGTCTGGCCTTGATCGTTCACGCCGCTCTTCACAATGAGTGGAAAAGCAAGCTCCTGATCCGCTCCCCACACACCTGCGTCCTTCATCACACGTTCCAGCACCTTGCGAATGACGGCAGCACTCGTATAACAACCAACATATGTTGCTTTGCCTTTGCCATAGTTGTTTTGCGTGATTGCTGCATATTCTCCCCAGTGTGGATGATCGTACCAAGCAAGCACCTCCGCAGTCGTCGGTGTAATCAGCTCCATCCAAGTGTGTACCTGATTATGCTCCTCACCTACACCAAACGGATCATCCCGTAGCACAACATTCTTCGGCTCAACAAACAGGTTGTAGCTAATACCACACGCTTCACTGATCATTCCCGGCTGACGCGTAGAGCGCACTTTAATGTGCTCATTGGCAAAACCGCTTTTGAACGAGTACACGATATGTCCGCCATCCTGCACAAATTGATTCAATTTTTCCAGCAATGCATCCGAAGCCGCATACAGGGCAGGCACCATAAGCACATCATAATCTGCATAACTCTCCACGGAAGGATCGATAAGGTCGCAGCCAATGTTCATTTTATACAATTCATCGTACATCCAGCGCACAACGTCATTGTAATTCTTGTCACTCGTAAAGTTAAAGCCGAACCACTTAATGGAGGTCAACGCCTCGTTACTGAAAAGTACAGCCACCCGATTCGTTTTCTTCAGATTCACCAGCTTAGGACTCAGGCGAGCAAAATCGCTACCAATTGTCTTCGCTTCGTTATACACCGGATTCGGTTCAAAATCATGGCTCAGCAGACCTTTCCAATAGGTCTCAAACGAATTGTGCAGCGAGTGCCAATGCCAATAGGCAACCATGTTTGCACCTGAAGCCAAATGGCTGAATGCCTGTAATCGCAGCTGCCCCGGATAAGGAACCCAGTGCCAGAATGCCTGTGCTTCGGTCTCCAGGACAAGATAGTTGGATTGTTTCGTGGAACGCGCCACATCTCCTCCGAACGAAATCTCAATGCCCGTCAGCTCGTCTTGGGAAGGATGATAAATATCTACACTGGTGATGTCAAAAGGTTGGGATGCCGCAAAATGATCCACATCCCCCTGAATGCCGTAGGAATATCCGCGCCATTCAAAGTCAAAGTTCTGGGTAACAAACTGACCTTCCTGTTTGTACTCATTCACAATCCCCACCTGCCACGCCAAGAAATCCGTGACCAGTTGCCGCTGGAACTTGGCAAACTCTGCTCCAAGACTGCCGTTAATCGTACCCACAACCGAAGGGAAGTCTTCCCAGCTGTTGATGCGATTACTCCAGTAATCAAGTCCAAATTCTTGGTTCAACTCATCCAGCGAGCTAAACTTGTTGCGCATATATTTAACAAACTGAAGCTGTACATTGTCTCCAGCTGTGTTGTAGTGCTTCGTTTCATTGTCTGTCTGATATCCGATAACAGCCGGATGGTTACTTACGCGTGAGATCAGCTTGCGAATGATGCGCTCTGCGTAAAACAGATAGGTCGGATGGGTAATGTCCATAATCTGTCTTGCCCCATATTTTCCTGGGCCTTGTGCTGTTGTTGCCAGAACATCCGGGTGCTCCTTGACCATCCACGTAGGAACAGCATACGTGGGTGTGCCTACAATGACATGAATCCCTGCCGCATGCATGGCATCCAGCACTCGATCTACGGAAGTGAAATCAAACACACCATTTTGCGGTTCATGGGTACTCCAGGTCGATTCGGCTATACGTACTACATTGATTCCGGCATCTTTCATCATCTGAATATCCTTGTCCAGTCTCTCGTAAGGCATATATTCATCGTAATAGGCTACGCCGTATAATAATTTGTCCATAATCAATTCTCCTTTGAGTGGGTTTATATAAGAGAAACCCGTCCTATTTGCACGTCCACTACAATGACAGAATAACCTTCCATTCGCCCTTATCCCCAGATTTTTTTATTCCACTTTCTGCAAGGGTAAAATCCGGTGATAGCGTATGCTTTCGAAGTAGCTTTCTTTCAGAAAGCTTTTAAGCGACCGCTTCGCTTCTCCAGGTTTTTTCTGTCCTCTCCGTTTCTGTGCAAATGAGTTGTTTAACTTATATAACGTTGTTGGTATTTGGGTAGTTGACATGTTCCCGCTCTTAATGGTAGCGTTTACATTAAAACTTTTATAGAAGGTATCCTTGTACAGTATCTGTTGAATTCACCTGGATATCCCGTGATATTAGGATGCCTGCGTTAAACTGATTATAATGAAGTACATGCATAGTGCCGATGGCACAAGGCGAGTATTTTTTACCCTTTTCCGAGGTGAATGTCATGGATATCCGTTCGCAGCTTAGAGAGATGCCGTTTCATACGCTCGCTCACTGGCTTCCGATTATCGATTGTAACATCAAGTTTTATGGTGCTCACAGCCAACAAGTTCCGTATGGGTGGGCTATGCCTGAAGAAACACATCCCGGCTTTGAGATCATTCTGATCATTCAGGGTACACAGGAGAGTGTGATTCATGGATACACATATACGGTAGACGAAGGCTCGATCCTGCTCATTCCGCCAGGATTTAAGCATACTAATGAATGTATCTCAGCAGAAGGCATGACCTATTTTAGCGCTCATTTTAATGTGGATGATCCGGTCTTTACCTTAAAGCTAATATCCCAGCGCAGCAGAATCTATGCCGCAGGCACAGGAGATAATATGAGAATAAGGGCTGTGCTGGAAAGTTGGATGGGCATGATTAAAACGGTCGAAGCGTATACTTCAACGGATAAATTGCTCATGCAAGCGCGTATGTTCGAACTGTTTGCATTGTTATCCCAAGCAGCAGATCATGCACCGGAGTCTACCATTTCGGTTGCTGCTGCGCAAGCCCCTGCCCCAACAGCCATGCATTACGCAGGAGCGATAGCCGAGGCGATCAAACAGGCCTTTCATGCCCAGCTTCGATCACGGGACGGCAATGTATCTTCAGTGAAAGTCGAACAGATTATTGCAACATTTGGCATCAGTCCAGGATACGGTTTACAGGTTTTCCGTAAGGTGTTTGGTCATTCTCCGCGCGCCTACCTGTCCAATCTGAAACTGCAGGAAGCCAAAATGCTGATCGAGCAGCCCGATCTTTCGCTTGGGGAGATTGCTATAAAACTTGGTTACACCCACTTGTCTCATTTCAGCAGGCAATTCAAACGCTGGACAGGCCAAAGTCCACTTCAGTATCGGAGACAGCACGCTGAGAACGGCCGGAATTCCGTTAATCAGCCTTCAGAAGAAAGCTCAGAATGCTGAAGACGAATCCGTATTTTTTCGAATTCCTCGGGGGTATTCATGTTGCTTAATTGTAGTTCGGCATGCCCAATTCCCACTTGCTCCAGTTCGTTTGTTTCGACAAATTGGCAGCCGATCTCTTCCAGCCAGCCAATGACACGTAACCGGTCATGAATCAGGCACTGCTCTAGCAAGGGAAGCACGCGCCTATGGTAAACCCCTGCTAGGGGATGAATCCGTCCTTCTACTCGCGGAACGATAACGCTACATGTTGGATATTGTGCTGCGAGCCTCTTCATCCCATTGAAAAAAGAGGTTTGCAGAAGCGGCATATCGCAAGCACTGACCAGATTCCATTCAGTATGGGATACTGTCAGCGCTGCGTGAAGCCCAGCAAGTGGCCCCTTTCCGGGATAAGCATCCTTTACGCATTCGAAGTCTTCATCCCCTAGTGCGGTGTAGATTGCTTCGCTCGGCCCTGCTGCAACAACAATTCGGGATACGGCGGGTCTGATCGCATTGTTCATATGAGTTAACACGGCTGAACCATTCAGTTTAAGCAATGCTTTGTTCGTTCCCATCCGGCTGGATAATCCACCTGCCAATATAATGCCCGTCCATTTTTCAGCATCCATAGTACAGTACTCTCCTCTTCCCGTAAGAACCTGAGTTTCTATTCGTAAAATATATTAATGAAACTCCAAATCACATATCAGCAGTCGAGCGATACGGATGCACGTCATATCTCATACCCTAAATTTATACCGAACTTATAAAGCACACATCCATATCATACATATCGTTACATCCGTTTTGGGATGAAGACATACCTTAGGGCATACCTTTAATTCATATACTATACATTGAATCCCCTTTCAACAAATGATACATTGAACAATATGATTTTGATTCGGAAAGGAATGGCTCAATTGGACAGATCTGCACCTGTGAGAGGCACAACCTCGCTGACCTCTCTGAAACTATATAACTTTTTCATCTATGGAGCCATTTCGATCTTTGCCGGATTCCTGCAGCTCTATCTTCAAGAGATTGGTATGACCAAACTGGAGATCGGGAGCCTGATGGCCATCGGTCCTTTTGTATCTCTGTTTGCCAATCCGTTCTGGGGGTTCTGGAGCGATAAATCGCGCAATATTCGCATCGTGCTGATGATGATGATGGGAGGCACCTTTGTGCTTGCACAGGGTGTATTTTATGCGCCCTCATATGCCTGGATATATGTAGCCATGATTTTCTTTTATTTTTTCCAAAGTCCGTTATTTGCTCAGACCAACAGTCTGATTCTCGGTTATATCGACGGTACAGGTCAGAAGTTCGGGTCATTTCGGCTCTGGGGCTCTCTGGGTTGGGCGCTGACTGCAGTTGCTGCCGGGCCGGTTATTGACCGTTTTGGCGTGAGCAGTGTATCCATTATTTTTGCATGTATGATTGCTGTAGCATTTGTATTCTCTGTACTCTTGCCAAGGCAGCCCATTGCTTCCGATACCCCGATTGTGACGTTTCGGCGGTTCGGCAAAGTGATGTTTAATCCGTATTTTATGATTTTTATCGGCCTTGGTGTGCTCGTATCGGTACCCAATGCTATGAACAGTACATTTATGTCGCTCTATATTGTCGAAATGGGCGGCGACAAACAGATGGTCGGCTGGGCCATCTTCACATCTTCTATTCTTGAAGTAGGTGTGTTCCTGTTACTCGATCGGCTGCTGAAACGAAAAATGAGTATACTGCTGGGTTCTCTGATTCTGGTCAGCCTGTTGTTTGCTCTACGCTGGCAGCTCATGGCACTGGCTAACAACCCGATGGAGGTTGTCTTTATTCAGCTTATGCATTCGGTCACCTTTGGCGGTTATTTCTATGTGGGTACTCAGCTAACGATGCTGTTTATCCCAAGACCATATCGCTCCTCCGGACAGGCGGTGTACACAATGGCTTGGGGCGGTCTTTCCGGTGTCATTGCCGGTCTGTTTGGCGGATGGCTGTTCCAAAGTTTTGGCGCAGAAGTGATGTACAGCATCGGTGTGTTCTTTTCACTCATCGGCGCAACGGGCTTTGCTATTATGTGGCTATGGAACCGTCGTAATGGATACCAGCCGACGGTGCTGACCGAGATGGGTAATATGGATGAAGACAAGTAGATAAACTGACTCTGCGGCAGACCACCCTCGTCATGAAGCAGGGCACCGCTTGCTGGGAGCTGCACGCAGTGCGAGCTAGATGAGGTTCAGTAGATGAGGAATAGCTGAGAAGGCATTAAAAAAAACGAGGCTTCCAGTTCTAGCGTAATGGTAGGTAGCCATGAACTAGATGGACAGGTTCGTTGTATCCACTGTGCCTTTAGCGTAGTGATTCCTACAGAAAACCGAGCATTCCTGTGAAAAATTAGTGGTAACTCTCGCGGCTAACGGCTAACGATCACCACGAAGCTTATTTGTACGATTTTTAGTCATTTCATATTCTAACGATCACCAGAAACCTTATTTCCATTCAAACCGGGGAAAACAGGGTGAAAAGACTACATTTTCAAGAAATAAGCTCCGTACGGATCGTTAGAATTCAGAAGTGCCGAAAAGTAGGTAAATAGCGTTTCCTGTGATCGTTAGAACGGTTCGCATGTTATAAGGGAAGATGGCTCCTCTATATCAAAAAAATCACAAAGAAGGGGTGTCCCGTCATCTTAAAGATAGATGATGGGACACCCCTTTTTAACGTATGCAGCTTGTTAGTCTCAAGACTTCGTGCTCTAATCCAAACCCTTCAAGCATTCGACGAGTGAATTAATGTCATGGAACGTTGGTTCACACACCAGCTCTGTCTCATGCTACTATTTCCGTCTATCTCATGCTTTTGTGCGTCTCTCACACTCTTGTACGTCTACCTTAACCTTATCCTCGTACCCTCTTGTATCTAACTTATGCCTTTGGCAATTGGAAAGAGCTTTTCAGCGATACAACCCGGTTGAATACCGGACGGCCTGGCTCGGAGTGCTTCGGATCAACACTGAAGTAACCGTGACGGAAAAATTGGAACTTGTCCTGTGATTTCGCTTCTTTCATCTCTTGCTCCACGAATCCGTGAACGATTTCCAGTGAGTTCGGGTTCAACTGATCCAGGAACGTTTTTTCCGGTTGCTCGACCGTTTCTGCTCCAGCATCCGTAACATCTGCCTCAATCTCAGCCCCTGCTACAGCAGCTTCCACTTCTACCTCAGCTTCCGCTTCGGGTGCGTCTGCCGAAATCAGCGGCTCGTACAAACGGAATTCTGCTGGTACCGCTTGAGTTGCCTCTACCCAGTGAATCGTACCTTTCACTTTACGTCCCGTAAAGCCGCTTCCACTCTTCGTTTCCACATCATACGTGCAATGAATCTCAACGACATTACCGTCCGCATCCTTGATCACGTCATTACATTTAATGAAATAAGCATGTTTCAGACGAACTTCATTGCCAGGGAACAAACGGAAGTATTTGTTCGGTGGATTTTCCATAAAGTCGTCTTGCTCGATATAAATTTCACGGGAGAACGGAATTTGGCGATTGCCCATCTCAGGGTTCTCTACGTTATTCTCAGCTTCCAGCCATTCCACTTGTCCCTCAGGATAGTTGGTGATGACTACTTTGAGCGGGTGCAGCACAGCCATCGTGCGCGGTGCTTTCAGTTTCAGATCCTCGCGAACAAAGTGCTCCAGCGTTTGCAGATCAATCACGCCATAGTTTTTGGAAATGCCTGTTTCGTAAACAAAATCACGAATGGCTTCCGGTGTGTAACCCCGGCGACGCAGACCCGAGATCGTTGGCATCCGCGGATCATCCCAGCCATCGACATGGCCTTCGTCCACAAGCAGCTTCAGCTTACGTTTGCTCGTTACCATCTGGGACAGGTTCAGACGGCCAAATTCATACTGACGTGGCTGACTCTCCATCTCACATTCTGCGATAACCCAATCATAGAATGGACGTTGATCCTCAAACTCCAGGGAACACAAAGAGTGAGTGACGCCTTCAATGGCATCTTCCAGCGGGTGTGCGAATGCATACATCGGGTAGATACACCATTTGTCGCCCGTGTTATGGTGGTGTGCATGAGAGATACGGTAGATGACCGGATCACGCAGGTTGATGTTAGGCGAAGCCATATCAATCTTGGCACGCAGCACTCTCTCTCCGTTTTTGAATTCGCCTGCACGCATGCGTGTGAACAGATCGAGATTCTCTTCCACCGAACGCTCGCGGTACGGGCTGTTTTTGCCCGGCTCGGTCAGCGTTCCGCGCATTTGACGGATTTCGTCGGCGCTTTGGTCGTCGACATAGGCTTTACCTTTTTGAATAAGCAAGACCGCACGGTTGTACATCTCATCGAAATAATCCGAGGCAAAACGTTTCTCGTTCCACTCGTATCCGAGCCATTTCACGTCTTCCTGGATGGAGTTCACGTACTCCACGTCTTCCTTCACAGGGTTCGTATCATCAAAGCGCAGGTTTGTCTTACCGCCGAACTCGCCGCCCAGCGTAAAGTTAATCCAGATCGCCTTCGCATGACCAATATGCAAATAACCGTTCGGTTCCGGTGGAAAACGGGTAATAACTTCCTGGACTTTGCCCGACCGGAGGTCTTCGGTAATGATATTTTTAATAAAGTTAGGTGGGGTTGTGAATCGGTTGTCCACAGTTATCAAACCTTTCATGAATGGATTGGAGCTTGCAAATAGAAAAGCAATTCCGGGTAAAATTCCTTAATGACGAAACCATTTCCTGAAAATATCTTCTTTCATGGAAAGTTTCGTACGCGTTTCATTTAAATATACCTTTAACGGGGAAGGAGTTCAATAAATAACAACATGAAAATCGGGATCAAACGCATATGTCACCCGATTCAAGTTAGGCCCAATACCATTTTGACGAGTTCGCACGAATCATGTAGCATATGAGTAAAACTAAATTTAAGGGAGGGTTTCCCAAGTGAACGCGCTAAAACTGACCAAAGAACAGCAGGAAGAAGCCATTCGCACGATCCAGTCGTATTTTGAAGAGGAACGCGGCGAAGAGTTGGGTGATCTGGCAGCATGGGGCGTCCTCGACCTGTTTATGACACAGCTTGCTCCCTACATATATAATCAGGCACTCAGTGACGCTCGCACAACGGTAAACCAGCGCATGGCCTCCATGGAAGAAGATCTGTTTGCCCTGGAGCGCAAATTACCCCGACCTCCCCGCTAATCTACCTATTATATAAAGAAAGAAGGTTGCAATCATGTTTACCTATTCATTGGATGAATATACGGAGCTTCGCCCGCTTTTGATGGAGCACACCAAACCGCTGTTTGAACTGACGGATCGTTCCCGGGATCAACTGAGACATTGGCTGCCTTGGGTAGATCAGGTGACTGAGATTGAACATACATCCAGCTTTATTACAAACGCGTTAAAACAAGCTGCGGAGAATGGCGGCTTCACTGCCGGCATCTGGTTAAAAGGAGACCTTGCAGGTATTATCGGTTTCCACGAAATTAACTGGGCGAGCCGCTCGGTGAGCATTGGATACTGGCTTGGCAAAGGTTTCGAAGGACAAGGCCTGATGACTAGTGCCTGCCGTGTCTTGGTCGATTATGCTCTCGTGACGCTGGATCTGAACCGGGTCGAGATTCGCTGTGCCACCAACAACAAACGCAGCCGTGCCATTCCGGAACGTCTTGGCTTTGTGCTTGAAGGTGTCATCCGTCAGGCGGAGAAGTTGCCGAAAGGTTACGTCAATCATGCGGTATACGGCATGTTACAGCATGAATGGGAACTTTTGCGATAAAATAGCTTTACATAATGGACATAAATGGACTTGTATCATATTTTCATAAATTAAAGTACATCGACATCCACCGAAATATATACGTAAATCGAAATACACTCGATCACACTGCACTGCATCACATCATAATGCATTGCTCATAACCGCTTGCCCTTCGTCTGTGACAGCACATTTCCCACAGATGAGGGGGTATTTGTGGTTATAACACCATTTTTTACTTCCCCTTAAGGTTGAACTCATCTCTGCTTCATGCTCGGTGCCTAAGATAGCGTTGTGGCTGTATAACCACAAACTCTATTCAAGAAAGAAGGATGATCACGGATGAAGAAAACCACGACATCAAAGGCAGTCAAAGTAACCAGCGCTTTAGCTTTAACGTTTGCACTGGGCGGGGGCTTGCTGGCAACAACTGCGGTTCATGCAGACCCTGCGGCGAAAGCATCCGATGCACTCCAAAACAAACGAACTGCCCCGATGGGGTCCCATATATTGAAACCACCTGGCGAAGCAGAACGAGGACTCGGACCTTGGTTCGGGCCTCATGCTGAAAAAGTTCTCTCTGTGCTGGGCATCACCAAAGATGAATTAAAAGAAGCTCTAAAAGAAGACCAGTCCCTTGCTGAAATTGCCGCCGCAAAGAATGTTGAAGCACAAACCATTATTGATAAGCTGGTAGCCACGGAAAAGAAAGAGTTGCAACAACAGCTCACTGACTCCAAGATCACACAAACCCAGTATAATGAGCGTTTGGCTGCTCTGACGGAGCGCGTGAGTGAACTGGTCAAAGAAAAACCATCCGCATTACGCGCGAAAAAACCAGAACATCCTGCGCCTGGAATGGGTTTGTCTGGACGGGATTTTGGACCTGAAGTCGATCGCAACCTGGTCAAGCTAGCATCTCTGCTCGGTGTGACAACCAGTGATCTAACTTCATCCCTTAAAAAAGGAGATACCCTTGCCGAGATTGCATCTGCCCAAAAGGTAAACGTGCAAACCCTTATTCAGCAATTGGTAACCGATAGAACAGCCGATCTGAAGCAAGAGTTGGAAGACGGGAAAATTACACAAACTCAGTATGATGAGCGGGTTGCTGACCTAACCGTGCGCATCACTGAGCTTGTTAATGGGACACGTCCATCTGCTCGGCCTGAGCATCATCATGGCTCTCGTTTGAAAGACGAGTCCGGCGCTCCAGTTAAACCTTTGCCTGAGAACGATAAAACAGGCAAGGCGGGTAAGACAGATCAGGCAGGAACGAGCACTTCTGATCTTAGCAAAGATCCTGCGTAACCAACCTACAGGATTATTTGCATGCCAAGCCCCTCCTTTCCACGCTGTCGGCAGCGGTGAAGGAGGGGCTTTAATGTTTATCAGGTACATCGTCTTTTAGAGCGCACGCACCATACCACCATCGACAATTAATGACGTTCCGGTAATATAGGTGTTGGCACCGGATAACAGAAATACGACGGCTTTGGCGAATTCCTCAGGCTGTCCATAACGCCCCAGCGGAATCTCCTTGCGAAATTGGTCAGCAATCTCATCTTCACTGACTCCGCTCTGTTCTGCCCGCGCCGTATCCAGCTCACGAATCCGATCTGTTGCGATGCGTCCAGGGGATACGGTATTAATCAGAATACCGTAAGGTGCAAGCTCCTGAGAGAGCGTCTTGGCAAGACCAAACACACCCGTACGGAACGTATTGGATAAAATCAGACCCGGAATGGGTTGCTTCACCGATGTGGAGGCAATGTTGACGATATGTCCTCCGCTTACCTTCATATGTGGAAGCACACCTCGAATCAGCCGGACATAACTAAGCATGTTTAGCTCAAATGCACGCTCCCAGTCCTCGTCGGTCAGTGACTCGAACGTACCGGAAGGCGGGCCGCCGGAATTGTTAACCAGAATGTCGATCTGCCCAAACTGTTCTGCTGTAGCCTGAATAAGTGCCGCGATGTCCTCCTTGCGTGTTACATCCGTTGCGACATATTCGACACGTCCACCGCCGCCAAGGGAGATTAACTCTTCCTTCACTGCGGCAAGCTTGTCTTCGCTCCGGCTGGCCAGCATCACATCCGCACCTTCCAGTACCAGCTGTGCCGCCACTGCTTTGCCCAAGCCTCGACTGGAGGCCAGCACCAGTGCTTTTTTACCGCGAAGTCCCATATCCATTGTTTATTCCTCCTCAGCCAAGTTCATTTGCCCATTCCATCAACTAACCGTTCGAACAACCTATGCATTAATAAAATAAGCCATCAAAATATCGTCCACATCCCTGCCACCGATTCGAAACTCGGATACGAGCCTGCCCTCGGTTACAAACCCACATCGCTCATAGAAAGCAACCGCTCCCGGATTGCTCGATAATACACGCAACCTGAGCTTACGAATGCCCTGCTCCAGTGCGTACTGCTTCATTGCTTTCATTAAACTTGTTGCTACACCCGAGCGACGAAATTCAGGGTGAACTGCAATATGTATCTCGTATACATGACGGTTCACCGGCATTCCTGTGGGGGGATGGAAGCCCACGTATCCGCATACCTGATCTTCTTGTACCGCAATGAGCTGACTGCCTGGCGGGCAATATTGCAAATACTGCTGTCTGGATCTCCACTGCATCGGTGCAGGTGAGGTGGATGCATTCCAGACCAGCATATCCAGCTCCATTAGCTGGTTTGCATCCTTCATCTCGGAAGCACGGATTTGATACGTATGACTGGTGAGCATGCTGATTCAACCTTTCGTATATCTTCATTCAAATATTTTCTGATTCGTCTCATTTGGCTATCTTTATCGTGCGCCTTATTCTGTTATCTATTGTAGCATAGCCGCCGGGCGGACTAAAATTCCGCCTTCGTTTGACAAAATGATGAAAATTAGAGCACAAATAAAACTTACCTAATGCTCACAGATGGCACCCACCAGAAACCGTAGATAGAAGAGGAGCTGCCAGTGTATTGTAAAAAACGCTTAACCTTGCCGTAACGTCATACTTTATACTGATTCCATGGTAATAATTATAGATACGGTTCAATAAGGTAAGGAGGTATATTAGATTGAATATCAAAGAAGCCGCATCCCGACTGGGAATATCGGCAAGAGCCATTCGCTTTTACGAGGAAAAAGGGTTAATCCAGCCTGCCAAGCAGTCCGGCAACGGATACCGTACTTATACGGAGAATGACATTTGGCGTTTGCAGACAATAGCAGCGTTGCGCGAGATTGGCATGTCCTTGCAGGACATTACTCACGCGCTTGCCGAGATAGATCAAGGTAACCAGCAGGGGTTAGAGGAATACTTGGAACTGCAACAAGCAGTCATATATGCCCAGTGGATAGAGTTGAAACGAATGATGGATACGACCCAGCGTATGATCGACCTGAACCGTCAGGATGGTTCACTGGATGTCAGTCATTTGCATGATCTGGCTGGCAGTGCACGCCGTCTGCGGGAAGCAAGACAGAACTGGCATGACCGCTGGAATTATGATCAGCAAGCGGCTATCCATGATCAGCGTGTGCAAACGGATAGAACCAAAGCGGACAAGCCATTTAGCCTGTACCACAATTACGATGAAGCACTGGAACAGAGCGTGCAGTGGATCTCTCCTGTACCCGGAGAAACTGGCTTGGATATCGGGACTGGAACAGGCAATCTGGCAGGCAAAATGCTGGATCGGGGTGCCATCATGACCGGAATTGATCAGTCACGGGAAATGCTGCGAACGTGCCGCTGGAAATATCCGCAGATGCACGTGAAGCTTGGTAATTTTCTGGCGCTTCCTTTTGCCGATCAGTCCTTTGACTTTGTCGTATCCAGCTTTGCCTTTCATCATCTGGGCCCGGATCAGCAGGAACTCGCTTTGGGAGAAATCCAGCGGGTGCTCAAACCTACCACCACGAGCAGAATCTGTCTCACCGACCTTATGTTCACGGATTCCGCCCATCGTAACACTTACAGCAAGCATGCTGCCACATCTGGAGATGCAGAACAGCAGCGGGCACTTCGCGAGCGCCATTTCCCATTGCTAGGTGAATTGTGCAGCCGGCTGACTCACCTGGGCTACGAGACCAAATATATGCGGCATAATGAGCTGTTACACACGGTGCTTGCGGTGCCACAGCCTTAAGCGGTAATTTGGTTTGCATATGCAGCATAACACGTGAGGTAAACCAAAGAGCCAACCCTCTGAATGAAGGTTGGCCCTGATTGTTACATAATTGCTAGCTTACATATAAATATCAACAATCGTGCGCTCTGCTGAGCCGCTTGCCTGTTTGAACGCATCCAGCGAGATGCGTACCCCGCCTTGACGATAACGGTTCACTGTGCGCTCACCAGCCACGTCTTTTCCATTGACCGTTACACGGCTGACAGCTTTCTCATTCAGGTGGTAGATAAATGTCACCGGCTCACCTGCATATTCAAATTCGAATTGCATGCCGTCCAGCTCAGCTGGCAGTACCGGGTCGATCACCAGATTGCCGCCTTCCTGACGAATACCGAGCGCATTCGAGATCAACTGGTTCATGTAGATTCCAGGACCGCTGGAGTAGATTCTCCATCCGCCCTTCACCTCTACCGTCCCTTTGCGAAGCTGGTCAAAATGCTCCTGCGCCTCGTAACGGGTGTTGAACTTGCCGTCCGAACTACTGAAGTACGCATTCGCTTGGCGAATCTCTGCGTTAGGTACAACCTCGCGGATACCCACCGGGTTGATCATCGCCAGACCGTTCCACACTTGATCCGTTTTACCCAGCTTCGCCATCGCTTCCACGTAACGGATGTGGGCATGCACGTATTGCAAACCGATCTCACGGCCGAAGTTGGACGCTTGCTCTGCACGTTTGAAGTGTGTGCTCACGCCGCCCGCATATTGTGCTGGACGATTCATCAGACGTACGCCATCCGGGCAGAGGAACTGTTCACGAATGAGTGCATAGTGTGCTTCAGCCTGTTCTGCGTTCAGAAGTTCACCGATCATACTGCGGGTCATTGGCAACAGGCGGTATTGAATACCTGTCTCCGTGTCTGTCGGATGCAGCATCAGCTTCGCCTGATCCGCCTCTTCCATGTACACGAAGCCTGGAATCACATCTGTGCCCAGCATGTAACGGTTGAAGTCCTCGCGGATACCCTCTGCCAATTGAGCAAGCTCCTGTGCAAAGGCTTTATCTCTGGATTCCAATGCCTGCGAGAGCACATTTACGGACTGATACGTCAGAGCTACCGTCCAGCTGCTCACCATGTATTGCTTGAGCTGTGCATTGGCTGGCTGGAGTGTATCATCCCAGTCTCCATCTCCGTAGGAGGACAGGAACGTATCGTGCAGGAAGTGCGCACGGATGTATTCGATCTCTTTTTTCGCGTGATCCAGTACCGTTGCTGTCTCTTCTGTGAATCCAAAGCTATGTTTAACCGTGTAAGGCACTTTCTCGTCCAGAATCGCATAGTCGCGAGTTGCAGTCAGGTAGTCTGCCAGCACTTTCAGCGGCCATACGATGATATCGCCATGGCTCTCTTCTTGTTGGATCGCAAAGTATTTATCAAACATAAACCATTGCGGCCAGTTGCCATCATCTTCGTATTGGTGTGTATACACCATTTTGATGATATCGCGAACCTGCTCATATTTCTGAGTGGCCATGAAGTACTCCACCGGACCCTGACACACATCACGTGTACCCCAGGCTGCGCCGCCGTACTGCTCCAGACCGTGAGGCACAGAGTAGTGAACCAGCATATTGTGGGTGTACCACCAAGCAAGCGCATTGACTTTGAACAAATCCTCCGCATCCTGGCTCTCACCACGGGACAAACGGAAACCATTCATGACACCTGCAAAGAACTCACGGTACGCCTGCACTTCTTCTTCAAAAGAAAGAGCCGAAGTTGCTGCGTCAGCACCTGCAGACGCCTGATCTTCCAGTACACCCTGAACCTTCAGCGTCCATTCCGCACTTGCTTCCAAACTTAATGTCACGAGTGAAGCAACACCACTGCGAACACCGCTCGCGAGCAGTGTTTCGTCCCCAGCTTGTACAGAGGCACCTTCAACCGTCATGCGGTACTCCAGCTCTGGATACGTTCCTGCACTGAGGGACTTCGAATCTGCTTTGAATATCAGTCTATCGCCATCCTGTGTCATGTGCAGTGGATATTCGTACTCATTCACGTTCATTGTAATCTGGTTGGTTACCAGGTAACGATAAGCTTTTCCACTTGTAGAGCGCACATTCATGCGTACTTCTGTCGAATTCGTCGTTGTGTAGTTTGTTACGATGAGCGTATCGGACTCCAATTTGTATATCCAACGAGCATAGTTAAAACCAATCTCGAACAGAGACGGCATCGTCAGCAGGCGATATTGTCCCTCCATCTCCACATAGATGCGTTGTCCAGCCGTCTTCGGCACGTTCAAGGCATTGCGGGCATTGCTGATCATTTTATTAAAATTGGTGTTGCCGATGACGAGCTGTGCATTAAACATCCCGTACATATACGATGTGGTTGTGATAACCTGTGCTCCAAGTTCTACATTACCGCCACTCATCAGAATGTGTCCGTGTGGACGTTCTACCAGCAGTTCTTTAGCTTTCATTACGATATGCTCGTAAGATTCCGTAAAGAAAGACAATAGTTGATCCCCACTACGTTCTTCTTGATGACGGTCAGGGTAAAGCTCATGAATCTCTTCCTGTGTGAGATCAAGTGCGGCCAGTGGCTCACCCAGAGACGAGGAGAGTTTTACTTGTTCAAGCACATCTCCCTGCTCGGCAGCCATAGTCTGAACTTCGTTCCATGCTGCTGCAACTTCATCTCCGAACTCCAGCGCGGTAATACCGGATGCATGGTTAGGCTTCGCCAGTCCATAGAAAACTACCTGTGCCTCACCGTTCAATTCCAACAGCTCGGATTGCAATGCAGTATAAGCGAACTCATACTGGTAAGTTTCGTTTGCCAGAGACGGACGACTCAGACTTTCAGGTTGATTGGTTTCTTTGTAAGACAGTCCGAAGAACTGGAATCCATCCGTGGAGTAACCCACTGCTTTGGTGAGAGCGCCTTGTTGCATGTAAGGGAAAACGCCGCCCTGTGGCTGGTTTTGACGTGAGCATACCACATAGCCTTTTGCCTCATCTTCAAATACCGTATGGTCAATATATTGAGACAAATATGCTTCATTACTACGTACTGCGCCCGGATCAGCAAGTCCCACATCTTGTCCATAGACCACATCGACACGCTGCTGTTGTCCTGTAATCTTCACATCCCAGAACCAGATTCCTTGCGGTGCAAGCGTAAATACAACTTTATACTGGATCGCCTGTCCTGCATGCTTCGGTTGAACACTGCCTGTCCAGATCAGCTGACGGTCTGCATGTGATTTGCTTGTGGATACTTGGCTGCCAGAATGCACGCCGAGGAGCGGGAACGATTGAATCTCCCCATTTTCCCCGTATACACGCAGGTACAGATTATTCAAAGACCCATCGATCGGGTTGCTAAGTAGTTGATTCAGCATTGTTGAACCGGAAGTGGCCTGGTACAAGTCTCCACTGTTTAAAAAAGTAAATGTGACTTCGCCTGCTGCCAGACGAATCGTTTCATTCGTAGTTGTTGCCATCTCTCTATCACTCCTTAAATTAGTTTACCGCTTAAAATCGAAACGTTTCGATATTTTTGAAAAAGAATAGGGCTCCCTTTGAACCGGTCGTTTCTGACCCGTTCCAACGATAACCCTCATGCTGTAATTCATCACCTTCACATGCAAGTCATTCTTCTCGTCATTATGTAGTCCTGTCTTAAGAAGAACCCACAGAACCACGCTCCACCAGATCAATCGTTAACGTATAGGATGGATTAACGCTCTCTCCATTCAACATCTGGAACAGCAGATGTCCAGCCAGTGATCCTGCCTCATGCTTCGGCTGACGAATCGTTGTCAGCGGCGGATGAACATATTCGGATAGCTGAATGTCATCGAAGCCGATGACCGAAATTTCTCCCGGCACGGAGATGCCACTCTCTTCAAAAGCCTTCAACCCGCCAATGGCCATCTCATCGTTTCCGTAAAATACGGCTGATGGAAGCTCTCCCTGTATAATCATCATCTTGGTTGCACTAAAGCCGCCCTCGCGAACGAAATTACCGTTCAAACGCCACTTTGACTTCTCTTCGAGCCCAGCTTCCCGCATCGCTCGCAGGAATCCTTGATAACGCAGTGCATTGTCATAGGAGTTGGATGGACCGCTGATATATGCAATGTTCCTATGACCACCTCTTATCAAACGACGGGTTGCAAGATACCCCCCCTGTTCACCATCTACCAGCACATTGGTCAGATGATCACCGGACAGCTGACGATCCATGACAATAATCGGGAAGCGTGATCCAGCTGATTCAACCAAAATGTCATCATGGATGTTGTGAGCCAGTATAATGGCCCCATCCACCCTCTTTTCACGCAAAAAACGAACCGCTGTTGAATCCCGGCCACCCATGGAGCTGCAGGCAATAAGATCATACCCGTTCGCGAGTGCTACATCCTGTACACTACGAATCAGCTCGGAGTAATACGGTCCCGACAGGTCTGTCAGGATCAGCGCAATGGTATTGGTCCGACTCCGTTTCAAATCCATGGCAAAGCCGTTCTTTCGGTAATTCAATTCTCTTGCTGCCTCAAGCACCTTCGCTTTGGTCTTCGCACTAACTTTACTGTCCCCGTTCAGTGCATAGGAAGCAGTTGAGAGCGCTACACCCGCAAGCTTTGCCACATCCTTGATCGTTGCCATTCCTCGTTCGTCCCTTCTTACTTAACTCTTCCATTACTATTTTATCTTATCAGACAGCAGATATTGAATAAAAACCAACACCTTGCAGTCCCGTTCACTGCTCCAGTCGTGGTTATCATTCATAATGATGCATATGCCATACCGCTCATGGCACTTCTAGCTATGCTTCCTAAAGTTCGCTTAATCATTTTACCTTGCCGCTCATAATCGAAACGTTTCGAGGTGTTTACAAAAAAATAATTCAGGCTTACTTTTCCTGGCTCCCTACTTGTTTAAAGGCGAAAATATGGTAGTAAAACACTCCTTCTTAGAAGCGGACTTTGCATCCTTTGCAACAAAAAAATCAGTCAATCTGCCGTAAACGCTAGATTGAAACGTTTCGACATTATCATTATAGTCGCTGG